>CAJTYM010000009.1 GCA_910583835.1 uncultured Lachnospiraceae bacterium
TTCCCCCATGAATGGGGGTTAGGGGGTTGAAGTGTCGAAGACACTTTTTTATATCCCCAAAAAACGCCGTTTATCCCAGAAATATTGCAGAAGGGTTTTGGCTTGGTAAAATTAAATAGCAACTATTTTGCGTAAAAGGAGGAATATATGAAAAAGAAACTAGCAGTGAGGATAATTGGCACATTGATGGCGGTAACGCTGATGTGTGGCTGTGCTTCGCAGACCCTGGAGGGAACGAATCTTGATTCTCTGAATGCGGACGTTAAAGAAGCAACGGATTATACCAAGGAACAGAATGCGTCTGTCTACCGGCTTTTGGATTTCTCAGATGAAAGAGAGCGGGAGTTTGCGGAGAAAGGATTTTTGCGCGCGCCTGATAAGCTGGAAATCCGCACGGAGGACGGAAACCTCGCCTGGAGCCAGGTCAATTATGATTTTATCCGCCAGCAAGAGGAAGCTCCGGACAGCGCGAACCCCAGCTTGTGGCGCAATACGCAGCTTAATGCGAAATATGGGCTGTTTGAGGTAGCAGACGGCATTTACCAGGTGAGAGGGTACGATATTGCGAACATTACGTTTGTGCGCAGCGACAACGGATGGATTGTCTTTGACTGCACGACTTCCGTGGAGACGGCAAAAGCCGGGCTTGCGCTGTTGGAAGAGGAGTTTGGCAAGGCGCATATTGTGGGAATTGTCGTGAGCCATGCGCATGTCGACCACTATGCAGGTATCGGGGGACTGGTTGCCGAGGAGGATTTGGCAGATGCTTCCCTTGGTCTGGAGGAGCAGATGGCATCCGGCAAAACCTTAATCATTGTGCCCGAGGGATACGAGAAAGCGGTTATGGAAGAGAACGTGTTTGCTGGCAATGCCATGAAGCGGCGGACAAATTTCCAGTATGGTTCGTTTTTGGAAAAGGGCGAGAAGGGCAGCCTGGCTGTCGGCATCGGTATTGGTCCATCTTCGGGCACGGGTTCTTATTTTTCGCCCACCTTTGAGGTCGCGGAAGATGTGTTTGAGATGAACTTAGACGGCGTGGAGATGGTCTTTCAGCTTACGCCGGGCACGGAATCGCCGGCGGAGATGAATACATACCTGCCCAAGCAGAAAGCGCTGTGGATGGCGGAAAACTGCACGGGCACGCTGCATAACCTCTATACGCTGCGTGGGGCGGAAGTGCGGGACGGCAATGCCTGGGCACAGTATATCATGCAGGCGAAAGAACTTTTCGGGGATAAGACGGAAGTCATTTTCCAGTCCCACAACTGGCCCCATTGGGGGAAGGAAGAAATCAATGAATACCTTTTAAATACGGCTTCGGTGTATAAGTATATTACTATGCAGACCTTGCAGTACCTCAACGAAGGCTATACATCCACGGAGATTGCCAATATGATTGAGCTGCCGAAGGATTTGGAGAAAGTCTGGTATACCCGGCAGTATTATGGGACATTGGCGCATAATGCCAAGGCGGTCTACCAGAAATACATGGGCTGGTACGATGCCAATCCGGTTCACTTAGACCAGCTTGCGCCGACCGATTACGCCAAGAAATTATTAGAGTATCTGGGCGATGCGGATAAGGTGCTTGCCATGGCACAGCAGGATTTTGATAAGGGGGAATACCAGTGGGTGGCGGAGATTACGAATGCACTTGTCTATGCCCAGCCGGACAATGAGAAAGCGCGCCTTTTATGCGCGGACGCTTTAGAGCAGCTTGGCTATCAGGCGGAATCCGGGGCATGGAGGAACGCCTACCTGACGGCGGCGTATGAGCTTAGGCATGGAACTGATGATTATCCCGAGGCAGGCGTTGGCGGGACGGGACCGACCGCGTTGGGAATGAGTACGGAGACAATGCTCGATTATTTAGGTATCTGCATGGATGCCAAGAAGATGGAGGACGTAAATCTAACCATCAATCTGGAAGTGACAGATGAAGGGCAAAAGTACCTGCTGCGCATCAACCACGGCGTATGCCTTTACTCCAAGGAAGAATGGAGCGAGAAACCGGATGCAGAAATCAAACTGAAAAAAGTGGGAATTTTTGGCATTGCCACAAACAATCAGCAGCTGCTGGACAGCGCGATTGAATCCGTCAGCGGGGATGTGGATATCCTGTCCGTGCTGACGGAAAACCTTGCCGATTTTCCGCCGTATTTTAACATTATAGAACCGTAAGTGCAAAGCGGCGCGTGCCGATACCTATTAAAAGGAGGAATTTATGATAGGAAAATGGAAAAAAATATGCCAGAGGGCGCTCAGTATACTGTTGAGTGTTTCCCTGCTCGGGTCGGTGGGGCAGGATGTATCTGCCGCCGCCATAAAGGACAGTGGGGATGAAACTGTGATTTTGGAATCCGCAAGGATTGCGGAGGATAAGCTGCCGGAGGGAGATTATATCTACTTTGGCACCGCCTCTGCACAGGTAGAGGAGCGAGGCGAGTATGCACTGCGCCTCTACCGCGCGGGCAGCCTCAGAAAGGAAGCCAGCGTAACAGTGAACTCCATTGACATGACCGCCATATACGGTGAGGATTATGAGGTTCTTATGGAGGGAGTGCAGGAGACGGGGGATGGCAAAACCATCCTGGAAAAACAGTTCCGCGGCAAAGAATTTGTGGAAGAAAAAACAGTTTTGGATACGGATTCCCTTGCTGGGAGCGGCACAGCTTCGGACACAAGTTCGCTTGCCAAAGCCAGTGAGGAACAGAGCGGCAGCGCACAGTCTGAGCCAGGCGGCAGCAGCGAGGAACATCAGGGGCTTACCGATGCCCTGATGGAATCTCTGGCGGAAGACTCCACGGAATGCCTGGATACCTCTTCTTCCTGTCTGGTCCGTTTTGCGCCCGGGGAAGATGAGAAAATCCTCAAATTCCGAATCCTTGAGGATAACAAGAGCGAGGGCACAGAAGGTTTCTCACTGATGCTGGCAAATCCTCAGGGGGCAAAGACGTATGAGGTTACTTCCGCATCCATCACGATCCAGGATGATGAAGAGGAAGTGCGCTCGCAGGTGTCGTTCACGCAGTCCGACTATCAGTCCGAGGACGGTAAGGCGGTGCTGACCGTCACCAGGCAGGGAGCGGAATACTCTGTCTGCGATATGACGCTGTATACCAGCGGCGACACTGCCAAGTCCGGCGAGAACTATGGAGAGCGGTATGAAACGCTCGCTTTCATGCCCTATGAAACAGAAAAGAAGATTGAGATTCCCGTGGCAGGGGAAGGAAATTTTGATGTATGCCTTACCGATTTAAAGGCCTGCAGCGAAGGGGAACATATGAAAGCGCAGGTAACGATTGCCGGGAGCGCAGACAATCTTGCTGCCATCGAGACAGCCAAGACTGCAGACAGTGGCGAAGCAGCCGGGGAAACCAAGACTGCAGATAATGGTGAAGTTACTGAAACAGCCAAGAGTATGGGCAATGTGCTGCGTTCATCGGAAGATAAAGACAAACAGTCCTTCGGCATCGCCATCCGCAGCGATGCGGAGGGGGCGAAGCCGGACGATAACAAGAATTATTCCGTGGAGTACCGGATGGGTGAGAAAACGGGCAGGATTATGGATAATTCTTACAGCCCCGCCGTGGAAGCCGGCACGTATTATTTTTCTGCAGATTCTGAGCATGGCGGCATATTCACGTATAAGGACGGCTTCCTGAGCGGTTCCAAGCCGTGGGGATGCGGGCATTGGGAGTCTACCTATCATTTTAATAAAGATGTTGCGGACCGCATGGACAATAACCATTTTGGTAAACTGGAATATTACCATACCACGACCACAAGCCAGGGAAGCTCCCGCACGGAATCGACCCAGGAGATTCCAGGGGTGTATTATCAGTATTTTGTCAATGACTGGCGCTCAAAGACCGGCTTTGGCGGCGGACAGAGGGCGAAGCTTGAGATGTACGCAGGCAATAATTCCAGCAATGTTGTCAGTGTGGACGGAGAGTTTGGCAGGAGCCAGAATAAGGCGCCGGTCAAAAATACCGAGGAAGGGCTGTTAAAGGCGGTTGTATGGTCGGTGGATGAATGGAAGAGCAAGACGCCGAAAAATTACATAGAATTTTACGGCCTGTGTGCAATGTATAAGAAATTTAACGTCTCCTTGCAGCCGATTGCAGCCAAGCGCTTTCGTACCGGGACGGCGGACTCTTATTTGGAGACGCAGCCCGTGCAGATGCAGCTTAAATGCGGCGCACAGGTATTGTACGATAACGAATCCAGGGATATCTATGCCAACCCGGACGAGAAGCAGTCCAATCTGGTATTCACCATACAGGACACGCAGCTTGGCGATCACAGCGGCAAATATGGGCGGATTACAGGGTATGAGCTGACCATTGATCCCAGCACCGCAGATAAGAAGGTGACGGTCAATTATCCGCAGGATTTTGTGTCTTGGCTCAAGGACAAAAAGGGCAAGACAAATGCCAATGACAGCGTGAATTTCTCCGCGGAGGCTGTGGAAAATGAGATTAAGAAAGTAAACGCTAACATTGACACTGTGCCCTATGACGGTTATTTTATTTATTGGCTTGACAGTATCCAGAAAGACACGAAAAGCGCGGGGCACGGCTACAAGCAGATGCTTAAATTCAGGCCCATCATTGAGTACAATGACGTGACCGTGGAGGTTCTCTCTCCCAAGGGACAGGGCAGCGGGCATTTTACAGATTCCCAGCTTGCGAAAAATGGCAAGTACACATTCCATGCCGGGGACCAGCTCGACCTTTCCGCAGTGGCGGACAATACGGATAATTACCATGCAGCAGGCTATGAAGTGTCTGTCAACGGCGGCATTACCTACAATGCCTATACCGACAACTCTTATCTCATGCTGGAGACCGGGCAAAGCTATCTTATCCGTCCGATTATCATGGAAAATACCAATGCCATTGAGGTGCGCTTTCAAGATAAAGCGGAGGAGAAATTTGAGATACAGGGCTTGATTGATAAGAAGAAGCTGGAAGCATTTCCCGAGTACAAGGGCAAAAATATCCTCAACTTAAATCCGCAGGCATCTACGGTACAGGAGATGATGAAACCTACTCCAGGCAAGGAATATACGGTGCGTATTGTTGTAAAGACGCAGGAATCGGGAACCATCAGCCGTCCTCAGGTTAAGATGAAGTCGAAGAATACGGTATACACCACGCAGGCATTTACGATGGTGGCGGCAGCGGACGCTGAGGATAACATTATAGAAGTGGGGCTCAAGTCGGTCAAGGAATCCGAACTGAGCGAGTACCAGATATCAGGAAACCTTGTGTCAGCGTTCGAGCCTATCCGCAGCACCGGCATGGGGGAGGAAGAACTTCCGGTCTCCAATTATACGCTGTCGGCGGGAACCGGCAAGCAGAGCAAGGATAAGGACGGAAACATTCTGATTGGTTCCGTCTGCTCTACGACCAACGATAAGGGAGCCTATAACCTTCCGGGCATAAGCGGCTGTGCGGGAGATGTGATACCTGTCCTGATTTCCAACGGTACGGCAAACGGACAGGTGGTAGACGTGACATTGACGAATTCTGTGTCCATAGGCGAGAAAAAATATCAGGTAAGCCAGGGCAATACAAGGCTCAGCTACCCCTACGACATGCCCAAGGTCACAAGCATTAACTACAGTTACGACAATAATACCCACAATCAGAGCACGGACAACCGGGATAATGCAATCCGGCTCTATGACGATACGCTGACGATAACGGCGAAAGTCAACCCCGCCCAAAGGGTTGTCAAGGAGGCGGTGTTTACCGTATACACGGTTACCGGGGTATGTACGGAGTACCATGTCAAGGAGAATCCAGACAACAAGAATACCTATGAGTGCAGAATCCCCAAGATGTTAGAGAACCTGCATAATGGCGACCGCGTAAAGGTGCGCCTGATTGATGAGGAGGTCAAGATTGCCGAGAATGGGGAGATTATCTATGATGATGAGGGTAATGAGATTACCGGTATGCCGGTGGAAATGCAGTACCCCGATGTGGATACCGGATTGGTGTTCTACATCGAGAACGTGGTCTTAGCGCCCCAGACCTACGATATGGAGGATTCGGTGCCGGTCAACGTGCCGCTGTTAGGGGCGACTTCCGCCAACGCCAACTCCGGGCTTATCAGCTATGGAAAGCTTAGGTGGGAAGGCGATACCGGATATACCGTCCATGTGGGCATCGATGCCTTAATCAGCAGCATGGCAACGCCGAATACCGCCCAGAAGAAAGCGAAAATGAATAAATTCATCAGTGATATCGAAGATGTTTCGTCTGGCAAGAGCAGCGATACCACGGAAGACGTCATGTATAAGGCATACAAGGATGACGACAAGGCGTCTTTGCAGAAGGCTTCCCTCAAGCAGGAAAAGGCAGAGGTGGAGAAGATGGTGGAAAAGACGAAAGAAGATCCTGCAAGCAGTTCCAAGAAAGCGCAGGCGGGGCTGAACAGCGATGCGATGATGGGCGTTGACGTAGGGTTTCTGCTGGCCTTCAATTATATTTACGATCCGGTGCGCCAGGAGTATATTTTTGCCGGCGGCGGGGTCTCCATCGGCGGTACGTTCACGTTTAATAAGACAATGTATGTCGTGGTTGAGTGCATTCCGTTCTTTTTGAACATAAGCGGCACGATGCAGGCGGGAGTGGCAGTCTCTTATCCTTCGCAGGAAGGGAAGGATGCATTGACAGCGGGAGATTTTGACGCTTATTCCGGCAATATTGCGGAACGCCTGGAGCAGACAGTATCTACGCTGACGCTGATGCTTAACGTCAAAATGCAGGCAGGGGTAGGCTTGTGCGGCATCATCTCCGCCCGCGGCTATGCCTCGGCGAAGATTCAGTTTGACGTGGGGATTGTCAATGCCAAGAGCGGTATGCTGCTCAGCGCTACGGGAGGCATCGGCATTGATATGCTGATTCTGTCAATGAATATCGATGCGGCAACTTCCACGGTTGGCTTCGGTACATTGGAAAATAAGACGGGTTTTGATTTCTTTGGCGGGCTTATCGATGACAAAGACGTCCTTGCAGCAAGCAGTGATTCCCCATTCCGTTTCAGTTCGCTGAGCCAAGGGGAGACGGTTTTGAGGGATTACGGAGAGAATGGACAGCTTTCCATGCGCGAGTATACGGCTGGAAATGATGATATGACATCGTTTGGCAGCCAAACACCTATGCACCGTGCAACGCTGGAGCAGATTTCAGTGACGCCGCTGCTTGACAATGCCGCAGAGCGCACGAGGCCGCGCCTGATTCCGCTTGACGGCGACAGGAAGATGATGGTATTTATCGGCAACCGCGGTAAGGGCGAGCAGCAGAATGCCATGGCGCTCTATTATTCCGTCTGCGATGGCAGCCGATGGTCACAGCCGGCGGTTATTTCCGAGGACGGCACGGTGGATTCCATGCCGGATATCTTAAGGGTAGGAAATAAAGTCCTCATCGCCTGGGTAGATGCCGGGCGCACGTTTACAGCTACGGAGAAGCCCATAGACAAACTCAGCACAATGGGGATTTCCGCTGCCGTGTATGATATCGCTTCCGGGCAGATGGGACAGGAGGTCAGCCTGATAGAGGATGACGGATATATGAACCTTGCTCCGCAGCTCAATGTAGATGGAACCACGGTATACTGCAGCTATATGAAGCGTGACATCAAAGGCGCGAAAGAAGAAGACCTTCTTGATTTTACGAAGATCGATACAAAAATGGCTTATGTCTCCTATGACTATGAAAAACAGCAGAAACAAGAAGAGAAGTTAATTAAAATTACCCATGACACCAAGGAGAATCCGCTGGTGATGGATTATAATTCTGCGATTACCCAGATAGATGGGGATTCCTATCTTTTGTCCACCTATACGGTAGACGAGGATGAAAATTTAAATACAGGCGAAGACAAGGAATTATACCTGGAAATTTCCAACCTTACGAAAGGCAGGAATTATTATCCGCTGCGCATTTCCAGGGATAACATCTGCCAGTCTGCGCCCAGGCTTACAGATATTGACGGAGCCGTTTATCTGACATGGCTGGACAGTGGATATATGTTCCGGCTGATGAATGTGACGGATCTTTTGGAAGCATTGTTTGACACTGGCAGCAGTTCCTTTGCGGTTACCGCGGACGATGGCGTGACAGGAGAGACAATCCGTATCGACAAGAGTAAGTATCTTGACGGTTATATGGATGGCTCTGCCCAGAATAAGGAGTGGTACAAAAAGAGCGCGCAGGAGCTAGGGCTTGCGGCTGAGTACTACGAAGACACGATTTATGAGGAACTTGCCCAGGGCATTTTCCATGCGGACAGCGCCAACCTCGCCCAGAGGGAGGATGTTACCACCAGCATTGCCAACTACCAGCTGACGACAAATGGAGATGATATTTATATCTTCTTTACAGACTTTGGCGCAGAGGAGAGTTCCACCGGCGTGGAGATTTACGGCGCAAGATACCAGCGTATGATGGATGAGGAAAATGAAGGAACTGCAAGCGGCAGCAGTGCAGCAGAAGGTACAGACGGCAGCAATCCAGCTGACAGCGCAGAGCAAAAATGGGGATTTGGCAAGGCAGTGCAGATTACGAACAACAACAAAGTAATCGATGAGTTAGACCTCTATATGACCGAGGACAGCCGGGTAAGCGCCGTATCCAATTATTTCGACCAGTGGATTGATGAGGATGGCAAGATTCAGTATGGTGAGAACCAGCTTGTGGAGATTGAGTTCGGCACCACCAACTCTTTGGAAGTGAAAGATGAACTGATTACATTGCCGGCGCATCTGGTTGCCGGGGAGACAGACCAGCTCTCCTTTGAAGTGCTAAATACCGGCTTGCTGGATTCCTCTGGGTTTGATTATACCGCAAGCTGGGTTTCCGGCGGTAAAGAGACGGTCATTGAGCAGAAACATGTGGATATTGAATTGGCAGCGGGCGAGAGCACGGAAGTGATTGTGCCGTGGACAGTTCCGCAGAATATTGCGGATTCCAGTATCCGGGTAACCATTGCTGAGAGCGATGTGGATCAGAATAAGTCGGTGACTGCAGAAAAGGAAGTGCCATATGGAAGCAATGTCAGGTTCGCGGAAGCGGAAGTGTTCTGGAACGGAAAGGAGCCTTACGTTCAGGCGAGGGTTGCCAATACCGGAAATGCTGCTTCTGAGAAATATGAGGGCTCGTTAGTCATGATGAAAGAAGTGACAAAGGATGGGCAGTCCAGTAGGGAGGAAGGAAAGAAATACGCGGACTTTGAGGTTCCGGCGCTTGCGTCCGGTGAGGAGAAAACGCTGGAAATTCCGTTTAAGCCGACCCTGGACGACTACAGCGCACTGGGAGCGATTGATTTGAAAATCAAAGCACAGCATGGGCAAGAACAGATAGCAGAATCACATATGAAACTTGCCTCCGCCCGTCCGGTCTGCGCACAGATTAACAATGGAGAGCAGGGGCTTAAGCTTACTGCAGGAGCAAAGACTGCGCTCACAGTAAAGGCTGCGCCCTGGAATGAGATAGCCGGGGAAGCGGTGTTCTATTCCTCCGATGAGCGTGTTGCCGTTGTGGACGGCAAGGGCAATGTCACCGCAGTCAGCCCAGGAAAAGCAGATATTTATGCTTATTACGTCAATTCTGGGGCGTCCGCCTCCATCTGTGCAGAGGTGTCTGCAGCCAGTGTGACTCCAACACCGACACCGCAGCCACAGCCAACGCCGCAGCCAACACCGCAGCCGGCAGACGGCACGACCAAGATTAAGCTTTCTCAGAAGAGCGCGGTAATTGCCCCCGGCAAGACTAAGAAAGTGAAATTTACGGCAGCAGCAGCTTCCGGCAGCAAGCCGAAATCTGTTACCGTTTCTGTATCAGGAAACAAGAAAGTAAAGGCAAAGATAAGCGGCTCCTATGTAAAGATAAGTGTGAACAAGAAAGCCGCCAAAGGTTCCTCCGCATCGGTAGTGTTAAAATCGAAAGATGCCTCCGGTAAAACAGTAAAAGCAACCATCAAGGTCAAAGTCCAGAATAAAGTAAAGAAAGTTTCTGTCGCTAAGAAGACTTACAAAGTGAAAAAGGGCAAGACCGTCAAGGTAACGCTGAATGTGACAGAGGAGAACAAGAAATATGCCACAACCGATACCGTGAAGGTGTCTTCCGGCCTTGTGAAGCTGGCGAAGACATCGGTAAAGAAGAAAAAGATTACAGTATCTTTGAAAGGAACGAAGAAAGGGACGAAGAACGTTACGATTCAGGTCGGCAAGAAAAAAACCAAAGTAAAGATTCAAGTGCATTGACAATATGCGCTGAGGGATAAGAGTCCCTCCATCATCCCATGGCTGTTTGGGATGGTGGAGGGGATTGCCATAGAAAACTTTGAAATTTCTATTGACATTCCCTGATGGTTAGTTTATACTAACTTCAAAAGCAGAAATCATGGTCTTATATCAAATTTAGGGAAATGTTGAATTAATCGGTATTTCCTTAGGAAAGGGAGGTTCATCATGGGAACATTTGTGGTCGGCGCAGCCGTAGCTGCCCTCGCAGGGTTGGCTGGCTTTAGCCTGTATAAAGACAAAAAAAACGGAAAGCACTGCAGCGGCTGCAGTGGGTGCAGCGGCAGCTGCCCTTCTTGTCGTACAGGGAAGACTTTGCCACGCTAAAGTATGAGAACGTCTTCCTATTAGATAAAAAATTTATAAATCTTTAAGGAAAAAATAACATACAACTCCTGAGATTATGATAAAATGAAACTATCCAGAACCATAGTTCCATGCAGGGTGCTAGTGTATAAATTTTCATGATTTCAGGAGGTATTTTTGTTTATGAAGAAAAGGAAAAAGCATGTTGCGCTGCTGGCGGTGACCGGCATATTGGTGGTGGGGGCGGTTGTGCTCTTTGCCGGACGCGATACGATAGAGAAGCAGATCAAGGCGAAAGCAGCCATGGAGATTGGCAAGAAGGTATTTGAACAGCAGCTTTCTAAGACCATAAATGTAAGCGGGCAGCAGATAGATGTGTCGGATGTTGTGGACAATATGGAGCAGGCAGATGTGGAGCAGCTCACAGGCATTGCCCAGAAGTATATATCGCCGGAGAACTTAAAGCAGGCAGCAGAAATGGCAGCCAGCGGCGATGTGCAGGGACTGGCAGGTCTGGCGAACGAGCAGGTGTCGGATGCTGACCGGGCACAGCTTGAGGCCTTGTATGAGAAGTATAAAAATCAGCTGCAGTGACAATTACAGACAGCTGCTCAAATCCCCTTGTTTCCCCTTGACAGAGACTTAGCCATCTTTTATAATTTTTGTATAGAATATGTAAATGAATGGTTGGGGGACGGTGACAAATGAGTATAATCAATGTGGATGAACAGAAGTGTGTCGGCTGTAATGCTTGTGTGCGCGCATGTCCGGCGGAAGAAGCAAATGTAGCAAAGCTGGATGACGATGGCCAGCTGAGGATTTTAATCAACGATGACAAATGCATCAAGTGTGGGGCGTGCATCAAGGCATGTACCCATGGGGCAAGGAGTTTTCAGGATGATGCACCGGCGTTCCTGGAAGATTTGAAAAATGGCAGGGAGCTTGCGTTGATTGTGGCTCCTTCCATCAAAATAGCCTTTGATGGGCAGTGGCGCCATGTGCTGTATTGGCTGCGGGGCCATGGCAATGTCAAGATTTATGACGTAGGGTTTGGCGCAGATATCTGTACCTGGGCGCATCTGCGGTATCTTGAGAAGAATCCGCAGGCGAAGCTGATTTCCCAGCCCTGTGCGGCTGTGGTCAATTATATGCTCTATCATAAACCGGAATTGCTGCCCTTCTTATCCCCGGTGCAGAGCCCGATGGCATGTGTGGCAATTTATATGCGCAAGGTTTTGGGCTTTAAGGGCAAGATAGCGGCGATTTCTCCTTGTATTGCCAAAATTGACGAATTTCGTGACATTAAGGTCATTGATTATAATGTCACTATGGAACATCTGAGGGATTATTTTAAAGAGAATAACATTGACTTCCCCAGGGAAGGTACATACAGTGAATTTGAATTTGACGGCTATCAGGGCTGGGAGGGCAATATCTATCCTACGCCGGGTGGATTAAAGAAAAACCTTCTGGTTCATTCACCGGAACTGCAGGTGATAACCTCCGAGGGAACAGAGCGTCTGTATGAAGAGCTGGACGCGTATCTGGAGCAGGATTCCGCAACGCGCCCTACGGTGTTTGACGTATTAAACTGTGAGTTTGGGTGCAATGGAGGACCTGCTACCGGCAAGGACTGCCACCGTTTCCTGATGTCTGACATCATGCATCATGTGGAGCGTTACAGCAGGAAAAAGCGTAAGGAGCATACCACGAAAAAAGGCGTGGATGAGCAGTTTGCAGAATTTGACAAGAATCTTAGGGTTGAAGATTTCCTGCGCACTTATGAGGCGAGGAAGACACATACCGTAACGATTTCAGAAGCTGAGATTGAGAAAGCATATAAGATGATGGGCAAGGAGACGCACACGGAGCGTAACTTTGACTGCCGTGCCTGTGGTTATAAAACCTGCCGTGAGATGGCAATTGCCGTTGCCAGGGGTATCAATGCCAGAGAGAACTGCCATCAGTATGTGATGAAGGTAATCCGTCAGGAGCGGCAGAAGGTTGCTGAGGTCAACCAGGAAGTCCTCAACATGAATCACGAACTGATGGAAATTTTCGGCGAACTTGCCCAGAATATTGGCAATGTCAAGGATGAGGCAGATGCGATCCGCAATGTCGGTGCAAAGAGTTCCGATGATATGATGAATGTTGCGGAGCATATGGCGGACTTGAAGCAGCTGAACCGCAATATTACAGAATCTATGAAGAATATCAATGAGAGCGTGGCAAAATATAATGATATGACCCAGGATGTGGAGAAGATTGCTGGTAAAATCAACTTGCTGTCCCTCAATGCAGCGATAGAGGCGGCAAGGGCGGGGGAAGCCGGCAGGGGCTTTGCGGTGGTTGCCACCAATATCCGGGAATTATCCGCCAGTTCCAAAGCTTCCGTTGGCAATGCCAAGGAGAACGATGAAGAAATCCATACAGCGATGGAAGACATCAATGTAGTGATTGACAGGTTTGACACGACAATCGGTGAATTGCTGGTTGCTGTGGACGAGGCAATCACAGGGGCAAAACAGACCTCTGAAAATAGTGAGCACATCAAACAGTCCATGGATAAGGTTGCCAAGATTGCAGATAAAGTGCAGCAGGTTATCCAGGAGACGAACAGCATATTGAATTAGGGAAACGCTTTCATCAGCGATTCCCTAGAGGAATTTTCCAAGGTAGAGCGCCCGGTAGTAGTCCAGCTCATCGGCAATGATTTCATCAAGAACTTTCATGCCCAGGACTTCTACCGGCGCTTTGTCGTCTGTGAGGATTAAGTCGCCGCATTCCCGAAGGGACAGACAGTCAGAGACAGTCTCCATCATAGCTGTAAGGTCAGAATCTTCAAGGTTTCTGCAGCCATCCTTAAATGTATTCAGTGTGTTTGGGTTCTGGAAGGCAAACACTTCGCAGTTGGTGCCGCCCTCCACCGGGGCAGTGTATACATGGTCAAAGACAGCGCCGATAGTGTCACATAGATAATCGTTAATGGAATTCTCGGACTTGGATTTCATGTTCATGTTGACGACCATCACGCCGTTGTCTGTCAGGTGTTCCCGCACCTCTGTGAAGAATTCCACGGAGGACATCTGGAAAGGGATTGTAATATCCTGATAGGCATCCACCATAATCACATCATATTTCTTATCGGAAGCTGTGAGATAGGAGCGTCCGTCATAGACCGATACATCTACCGTGTCGGGCATCTCAAAATAGTCCCCCGCCAATTTGGCAATCTTCTCGTCAATCTCCACGCCTTCGATGGAGGCGCCGGGGAAGTATTCACTGCAGTATTTGGCGAAAGTTCCGGTGCCAAGGCCCAGGACAAGGATATTGCCCGGGGAATCCGCCTGTGGGATGCCCGCCATGATGGGGGCTGCCAATGCGTAATCATAATACATGCCGGTGAGTGATGCATTTTTCATTAAAATGGACTGTACGCCAAACAGGACGTTGGTGGAGAGGATGACGGAACGGTCGCTCTCCTTTACCTGCAGGTAATTGTAGATGGATTCATCTTCCAGGGTAATGCCGTCTTCCCAAAAGGCAAAGCTAAAGGACTTGGAAGCCATGCCCAGGACAAGGATTAATACGACTGTGAGCGCGCATTTTACCATCTTTTTGCGCATGGAAAGGAAGTACACGATACTGATGGCTGCCAGCACACCCGAAAAAATCAGGAAAGTGATGGCAGTGCCCACTGCCGGAATCGTGACAAAGGTGGGCAGGAAAGTGCCGATGATGCTGCCAATGGTGTTTAAAGCCCCCAGTTCGCCCACGGTCTTGCCGTTATCGTCCAGGCTGCTGACAGAGTATTTCACGAGTGAGGGCGTCACAGTGCCCAGCAGCACACAGGGAAAAGCAAAGATGGCAAGGCAGGTAAAGAGCGCTGCCCATACCAGGAAATTCTTGGTGATGAACACCGCGAGCAGCAGTGAAATCCCGGCAATCATGTAGCGTCCGGCAAAGGGGATTAAAGCAATCCACACGGCAGCCAGCAGGAGCCTGCCATAGAGCTTGTCCGGGGAAGGCTTCTTGTCAGCGGTGCGGCCGCCCCATACATTGCCCAGGGCCATGGCAATCATGATGACGCCGATAATCACTGTCCAGACAATCTGCGAGGAGCTGAAGTAGGGCGCCATCAGCCGGCTCGCTCCTAATTCTACCGCCATCACGGACATGCCGGCAAAAAATTCTGTGACATAGAGGAAATATTTGTTGTGCAAAATGTTTTTTTGATTCATAATTTATGTGACCTTTCTTTGAAAGCTGCCAGTGAAAAGCAGCAAAACCTTTTGGCATTAAAATGTCATCTGATATAAAAAATGAGGAAACCAAATTCTGGAGAGACAAACACATATTAGTATTCTATCATAGAAGAAACAGAAAAAATATAAAAAATTTATAAAAGTATGTATAAAGGGAGAAAAACGGTCAATACTACCATTATCCGAAAGAACAAAGCCCCCACTTGTTTCTTTCGGCGAAATTGAAAGTTTTGAACTAAAGATAAGGTTAAATACTTATCCTCCCCTTTTTGAAATTCCCACGGGCAGCAACGGCGCTGCTTGTGGGAATTTTTTTTCCTCTTGCATACATATCGGAAAAGTTCTATTATTAAAAGAAATGACATATAAATTTGCTGTTTTCCATAATTATCTCAGGGTAGGAGGTTGGTAAATATGAAGCGGATATTTTTGATCGTATTAGACAGCGTGGGTATCGGGGAAATGCCGGACGCTGCTGATTTTGGAGATGAGGGCAGCCATACGGTCCGTGCGGCGGCTGCAAGTAAATGTTTTTCCATGCCCAATATGAGGAAATTAGGATTCTTTAATATTGCGGGCAACAGAATTGGAGAGCCGGAAGTCTCACCTATGGGGGCGTTTGCCAGAATGACGGAGGCTTCTAAGGGAAAGGATACGACAATCGGGCATTGGGAGATTGCAGGCGCCATCTCTTTGCAGCCGCTGCCAACTTACCCACAGGGATTCCCGGAAGAACTTATTCGTGAATTCTCAGACAAGACCGGGCGCGGCGTGCTCTGCAACAAGCCTTATTCCGGGACTGAGGTAATCAGAGATTACGGAGAGCAGCATATGGAAAGCGGGGATTTGATAGTCTATACCTCTGCCGATTCGGTCTTCCAGGTGGCAGCGCACGAAGCGGTTGTCCCAGTGGAGGAACTGTACCGCTGTTGTCAGATTGCACGGGATATGTTGGTGGGCAGGCATGGCGTGGGCAGGGTGATTGCGCGCCCATTTGAGGGAAGGCCCGGGAGTTTCAGCCGGACTGTGCGGCGGCACGATTTTTCCCTGGCTCCGCCGAAGACGACGATGCTGGACCAACTGGCGGCACATGGCAAGGAGGTTCTGGGTGTTGGCAAGATTTACGATATCTTTGCCGGCAGGGGCGTGACAGACTTTGTGAGGACCAGCGGCAATGCGGATGGCATAGACAAGACGCTGGCGTACATGGAGCGTGAGTTTGAAGGGCTCTGTTTTGTTAACCTGGTGGATTTTGATATGCTCTATGGGCATAGGAACGATGTGGAGGGTTATGCCAGGGCATTGACGTATTTTGATGGACGGCTGCCGGAGATACTGCATAAGATGAAAGAAGAAGATATACTGATGATTACGGCAGACCATGGCTGCGACCCATCTACGCCGTCCACGGACCATTCCCGGGAATACACGCCGCTTGTGCTGTATGGGAAACATGTTCCGGCAGGGCGGGATTTCGGGACCAGGCCGACCTTTGCCGATATCGGCGCAACGGTGCTTGCTTATTTCGGCATCGAGCCGCAGATAGATGGGCAGAATTTGCTGGAGGAATGAAATGAAAGCGAAATCTTATGAAATTGATATGTGCAATGGTCCCCTGTTTCCCAAAATCCTTGCGTTTTCGATTCCGCTGATGTTGTCCGGCATTCTGCAGCTATTGTTTAATGCAGCGGATATGATTGTCGTGGGAAGGTTCGCGGGAAATACAGCTCTGGCGGCGGTAGGCGCAAATGCTGCGTTGATCAATCTATTGACAAACCTTTTCATTGGATTTTCCATTGGCGCAAATGTGCTGGTGGCGCAGTATTATGGCGCGGGCAAAGAGCGGGATATGAGTGAGACCGTGCACAGCGCCATTGTGCTGAGCTTGCTGTGCGGCGGCATTTTGTTGGTGTTGGGGATTTTAGCTGCCCCGCAGATTTTAATTCTTATGGGAACGCCGGGGGATGTGCTGGGTCAGGCGGTGCTGTATATCCGTATTTATTTTATAGGCATTCCAGTGCTGCTCCTGTACAATTTCGGCAGTTCCATGCTGCGGGCTGTCGGGGATACGAAGCGGCCGCTGTATTACCTTCTGACAGCGGGAATTATCAATGTAATTTTGAATCTGATTTTTGTAATTGGCTTGCGCATGGGGGTGGCGGGCGTCGCTTTGGCGACCGTGATTTCACAGTGCGTATCCGCAGCGCTGGTATTGCGGTGCATGATGCGCATGGAGGGCGGCTGCCGGGTCGAACTGGCGAAACTCAAGATAAACCGGCAGAAAATGCTGCAGATTATGCGGATTGGCTTTCCGGCGGGGCTGCAGGGAACGGTATTTTCCCTGTCAAACGTGCTGATTCAGTCTTCGGTCAATTCCTTTGGCTCGGTGGCGGTTGCCGGGAATACGGCGGGGCAGAATATTGAAGGGTTTATCTATATGGCAATGAACACCTTCCATCAGACGGCTCTAAGTTTTTCCAGCCAGAATTTCGGAGCGGGAAATTATAAGCGGATTGGCAAGGTCTTTTTGGAATGCCTGGGTTTGGTGACGTTTGTCGGCTTGTCCCTAGGATGGCTGGCGTATCTCTTTGGCAATCAGCTTCTGGGCATTTACTCTTCGGACCCTCAGGTAATCGAAGTGGGGCTTTTGCGGATGTCGGTAATCTGTACCATGTACTGCCTTTGCGGAATTATGGATGTAACGGTGGGGGAACTGCGCGGCATTGGCTGTTCGGTGCTTCCCATGGTCGTATCTGTGCTGGGTGTCTGTGTTTTCCGGGTGTTTTGGATTTTTACTGTTTTTCAGCAGTCCCGGAGCCTCTGGACCTTATATATCTCTTATCCGGTGTCATGGGTCTTGACAGCGGCTGTAAATATGGTATGCTTTATGCTGGTCCGCAAGAAACAGAGGGCAATTATGGAAGCATAATAAATGAAAGTGAGGACTTGTTTTGTCAGATTTACAAAAGGAAATAGAAAAGCGCAGGACATTTGCAATTATATCACACCCGGATGCCGGGAAAACGACATTGACGGAGAAGTTTCTCCTCTATGGAGGAGCAATCAATCTGGCAGGTTCCGTGAAAGGGAAGGCAACGGCAAGGCACGCCGTTTCTGACTGGATGGAGATTGAGAAGGAGAGGGGTATTTCTGTCACTTCTTCCGTGCTGCAGTTTAATTATGGAGGCTACTGTATTAATATCCTGGATACGCCGGGGCATCAGGATTTCTCCGAGGACACATACCGTACATTGATGGCGGCTGATTCGGCAGTCATGGTGATTGACGGTTCTAAGGGCGTGGAGGCGCAGACCAGGAAGCTGTTTAAGGTCTGCGTTATGCGCCATATTCCGATTTTTACCTTTATCAACAAGATGGACCGGGACGCGAACGATACTTTTGATTTGCTGGATGAGATTGAGAAGGAGCTTGGCATTGCCACCTG
Organism: uncultured Lachnospiraceae bacterium; assembly: GCA_910583835.1. Lineage (GTDB taxonomy): Bacteria > Bacillota > Clostridia > Lachnospirales > Lachnospiraceae > Petralouisia. The sequence continues at coordinate 18,338 of CAJTYM010000009.1, forward strand.
CCCCATCAACTGGCCGATTGGATCCGGCAAGAACTTTAAAGGCATTTATGACAGGAATACCAAAGAAGTTATGACTTTTGCTGATACCCTAAAGGGCACGAAGGAGGGCGTTCAGCGGAATATAGCCATTGACGCGCCGGAATTGGAAGCGGAGATTGGCGCGGATTACAAAGAAACGCTGTTGGAAGAGATTGAACTGTTGGACGGCGCCAGCGCAGAATTTGACATGGATTTGGTGGCAAAAGGCGAGCTGTCCCCGGTGTTTTTCGGCTCAGCGCTGACCAACTTCGGCGTGGAGACCTTTTTGCAGCATTTTCTGCAGATGACCTCATCGCCGCTGCCGAGAAAAGCAGATATCGGGGAAATTGACCCATTTTCTGCAGATTTTTCTGCGTTCGTCTTTAAAATCCAGGCGAATATGAATAAGGCGCACAGGGATAGGATTGCCTTTATGCGTATCTGTTCCGGTAAATTCGAGGCGGGCATGGAAGTGACCCATATCCAGGGAGAGCGGAAGATGCGGCTTTCCCAGCCGCAGCAGATGATGGCGCAGGAGCGTAAGATTGTCGAGGAGGCGTATGCCGGGGATATCATCGGCGTTTTTGACCCTGGTATTTTCTCCATTGGCGATACGATTACCACTGCTGCCGATAAATTTGCCTTTGAGGGCATTCCTACGTTCGCGCCGGAGCATTTCGCCAGGGTGCGGCAGATGGACACGATGAAGCGCAAGCAGTTTGTAAAGGGGATTACGCAGATTGCCCAGGAGGGTGCGATTCAGATTTTCCAGGAGTACAATACCGGAATGGAAGAGATTATCGTGGGCGTTGTGGGCGTACTCCAATTTGACGTGCTAAAGTACCGTCTGGAAAATGAGTACAATGTAGATATCCGCCTGGAGCAGCTTCCCTATGAGCATATCCGCTGGATTGAAAATAAAGAAATTGACATGGATAAGCTCACAGGGACTTCAGATATGAAAAAGATTCAGGATTTGAAAGGAAATCCGCTGCTCTTGTTTGTCAACAGCTGGAGCGTGGGCATGACGCTGGACCGCAACGAGGGTCTGGAGCTGTCGGAGTTTGGACGCAATTAAATGATTCAAACGCCCGGAATTGCTATTTCCACAAACCTGAAAGTTATTCAAACACTTTGAATTCATACCCCTGTGCCCGTACCTGGTCGATGAAGTCTCCTAATATCTGGGTGTTCGTCTCAGATTCCGCATGGAGCAGGTAAATGGCGCCGGGGTGTAATTTGCTCACGGCTTTCTGTAGGCTCTCGGCTGGGTCCGGCTGATTTTCCACATCGTAGTCCAGATAGGCAAAACTCCAGAATACGCTCTTGTAGTTGAGGTTGTTAATCAGGGCAAGGGACTGCTGGCTGAACTTGCCGGCAGGGTAGCGGAACAGATGCATGTCATAACCGAACTGTTCTTTGATATAGCGGTGGTTCTCGTTTATCTCGTTGGTCTGTGTCTCGATATCCTGGGAAGGCAGTCCGGCAGCGGGATGCGTGACGCTGTGGTTCCCCACTTCATGCCCTTCGTCAATCATGCGCCGTACCAAATCAGGATTCTGCTCAGCGTAAGGTTTGGTGACAAAAAATACAACATGGACGTTCTTTTCTTTCAGAGTGTCCATGATTCGGGAGGAACAGCCGTATTCGTAACCCTCGTCCATGGTGAGGTAAATCACCTTTTTCTCAGGCTCGTCCTTGATGAAATAGGCATTGTACATACCGTATTTTTCCTGGTACTGCATACAGCCTGCCGGACGGTTATATTCATCTAAGTCCCCACCTTGCCCCCAGTCTAAACAGGCAGTATCCAATCCATTTAGGTCAATCTGTTCATTTGCAAGCACAATGCCGTTCTCCGTGGGCCGTTCATCGAACCCTTGCGGGTTGTCCAAATCAGCAAGGGTAAACTCCTTGGCAGAATCTTCTGCAGCGTCAGGGCTCTCACTGTCATCGGCCTTTTCCCCTGCGTCCGTGTCGGCAGGGTATTGGTCAGAACTGGCCTTGGCAGAAGCGGCGTCCAATATGCTGCTGCCGAGCTGTGAGATGGCTGCCTGTGGACCTGGCTGCTCCTGTTTTGATTTGCTGTCATCGGAAGTGAATGCACGGACGACGCCTATGCCTGCAAGGAGAACGCAGAGCAGTGGTATCACGTAGGCGATTATCCGTGGTCTGTAATTTTTTCTTTTTCTTCGTCTTTTCTTATGCATGGTAATCACAATCCTTTTCCTAAAATTAGATAATAACTATAACCCTTCCCTATTATACACAAAATGAATGATAATTGAAATCATGAAAATGAAAAGAATTATGAAATATTTCTTTAGGGAAACGCTGATGAAACCACCGCCTCCTTAGAGCCTATAAAGTCTCTTCGTCATCCGCCATACGGTAGCCTACGCCGACCTCCGTGAAAATATATACGGGTTCCGCGGGGTTCTTTTCTAATTTTCTGCGGATGTTTGCCATATTTACGCGCAAAATCTTATTATCGGATTCCGCATAGGGTCCCCAGACATTGTTCATAACGGCTGAGTAAGTCATAACCTTGCCTGAGTTCTGGGCGAGGAAGGCGACAATCTTGTATTCAATAGGCGTCAGATGTATGGACTGCCGGTCAATGGTAATCGTGCGTTTGAAAAAATTAATCTCCAGGCCTTTTGCGCGGTAAAGGTGGGGAGGGGCGCTGCGGTCATTGCCCAAAGGGTTGCTGTGGCGCAGGGAAGTGCGGATTCTTGCCATCAGCTCAGATGTCCCGAACGGTTTGGTCAGATAATCGTCTGCTCCGGCATCGAGAGCCCTTACTTTATCGATTTCTAAGGTGCGCGCAGAAACTACGATGATAGGGCGGTTTGACCAGGTACGGAAACGCTCTATCACTTCCATGCCATCCATATCGGGAAGACCTAAATCCAATAGCAGGATATCCGGGCACAGGGAAGTTGCCAGGGAGAGGGCTTCGCTTCCGGTGGAAGCACAGCTCACCCGATAGCCCTGTGAAGAGAGCGTCTTTGAAATGAAATTGCAGATATTTTTCTCATCTTCGACAACTAATACGTTAAATTTATTCATATGCTCCCTCCTTCGGCAGTGTAAAGAGAAATTCTGCACCGCTGCCATGGTTTCTTGCGCTGATTGTGCCATGATGCGCTGTGATAATACTATGGCAGATGGAAAGCCCGATACCCATTCCTTTGTGGGCATCGGAGGAGGAAGCATCGGAATAAGTCCCATCAAACAGATGGTTCAGGTGTTCTTCATTGAGTCCAATGCCATAATCAATTACCCGAAAATGGACGCTGTCAGGCTGATTTTCTGCCACAAGCCGGATAGGCTGTTTGCTGCTTGCGTGTGTCAGAGCATTTTCCATCAAGTTGATGAGGACCTGTTCAATTAACATGGCATCCATGGGAATCATCAATATTTCCATGGGGACGGTCACATCAATCTCAGCCTGGGGAATGCGTTTTTTCAGCCGTGTGACGGATTCTGCCACCACTTCATCCAGAACTTCCAGAGACATATTGAGTTCTCCGCCCTTTGTCTGTATGTGGGTGACGGATAAGAGATTTTCTACCATATTCAGGAGCCAGTTGGCATCATCATGAATGGTATGGATGAGATCCAGGCGTTCAAGCATCTGGTAATTATCCCAATTCTCCTCCAGGGAGGCGCTGGCGCCCAGGATGCTGGTCAGAGGAGTGCGCAGGTCGTGCGAGACTGCGCGCAGAAGGTTTGCGCGAAGCTTTTCCTTCTCTGCTTCCAGGAGCTGCTGTTCGCGGGCGGTAAGAATCTTTGCCTGCTGCCTCATATGGGAGGCAGCTATGCTGGCAATTAAAAAAAGAACCTCCATGCACAGAAAAGTTGCCGGATAATCTGGCTGTGAAAAGTCTATACTATAATAGGGATAAGTAAAAAAGCAATTGATACAGATGACTCCGCAGACAGAAGCAAAGATGCCGCAAAGGTGACCATTTGTGCAGTTAGCGATGGTAATAATGCCGATAACATAGAGCAGAGCAATATTGGCGGGATTGTTAGAGACGTGGAGAAACAGAATAAAGGCAAGCCCGGTAATCAATGCCAGCAGCCCGATGGTGATAGTTAAATCAAACAATGTTCGTTTTAATTGTTCTTTTTTCATTTATACTCCTTTGTATATATAGAACTATCAATAGTTTCTGACTTTACTGTATCACGAAGAAAACGGTGTTTCAAGGAAGAATACGAATTTTAACGCTTTTTTAACAAAAAATATGTCTGAATGCGAAAATATGTGATATTCTTAAAATATGGTTAACTATTCAGAACCCCATGGAAATAGAAGGTCAGACTGTTCAAATTTATTTGAAAAGGGCTGAATTTCTATTTCCATGAGGGTGATAATCCCCTCAGCCACAGACAAAAGCCCGAGAAGGAAGGCGAATGCGATGAACTGGCAGGTATTGCAAAGCGATGTGTGCCGATACCCGAAGGGCGTATGACAGCGTAGCTGGAATGTCTGTGGCTTGGGGTTCTGAATAGTTACAGAATAAATAAATCTAGGAGGAATGGATATGGCAGTAGTTAAGATTACAGCGGATAATTTTGAGGAAGAGGTAATTGGCAGCAAGATACCGGTGCTGGTAGATTTTTGGGCAACCTGGTGCGGACCGTGCCAGATGCAGGGACCGGTAGTGGATGAGGTGGCAGAAGAATTTGCCGGGAAGCTGAAAGTTGGCAAGATCAACGTGGATGAGGAGGGGAGCCTTGCACAGAAATACAGTGTTATGAGCATTCCCACGCTAATTTTATTTCAGGATGGGGAAGCTGTCAAAAAGGAAATGGGATTCCATTCCCTGGAAGAAATTAAGACGATGCTCCCTTGACGAAATATTTTGCAGACCTTATAATAAAGGGCAGTTACTTCATGTAGCTGTTCTTTTTTCTTTTCCCGAATCAGAAGATTACTGTTGACAATCCCTAAAATATGTATTAGTATATCATATATACGAACATAAGTTCGCAATAAGAAGGAGAATGAATATGGCAAGAGAAGATAAATCTAAGACATTGGATATACCAGGAACGAAGGAAGACAAGTTAAAAGCGCTGAGCGCGGCTATTGCCAAGATTGAGAAGGATTACGGCAAGGGTTCGGTGATGAAGCTTGGCGATTCAGCCAAGGGCATGAATGTGGAGGCAGTGCCTACGGGGTGCCTCAGCCTGGATCTCGCATTGGGGGTGGGAGGAGTTCCCAAGGGAAGGATTATTGAAGTATATGGCCCGGAGTCGAGCGGTAAGACGACAGTGGCATTACATATGGTGGCAGAGGTACAGAGGAACGGAGGGATTGCAGGATTCATTGATGCGGAACATGCCCTGGATCCGGTATATGCCAAGAATATCGGAGTTGATATTGACAACCTCTATATTTCCCAGCCGGATAATGGAGAGCAGGCGTTGGAGATTACAGAGACGATGGTGCGTTCCGGCGCTGTGGACATCGTGATTGTCGATTCGGTAGCGGCGTTAGTCCCCAAGGCGGAGATAGATGGGGACATGGGGGATTCCCATGTGGGTCTGCAGGCGCGCCTGATGTCGCAGGCATTGCGCAAATTGACGGCAATTATCAGCAAGACCAACTGTATCGTGATATTTATCAACCAGCTTCGTGAGAAGGTTGGCGTGATGTTCGGCAACCCTGAGACGACGACCGGAGGGCGTGCATTGAAGTTTTATTCCTCTGTCCGCCTGGATGTGCGCAGGATTGAGACTTTGAAACAGGCGGGTGAGTTCATAGGCAACCGGACAAGGGTGAAGATTGTCAAGAATAAGGTGGCGCCGCCCTTTAAGGAGGCGGAATTTGATATTATGTTCGGGCAGGGAATCTCCAGGGAAGGCGATATCCTTGACAATGCGGCTGAACTGGGGATTGTCAACAAGTCCGGGGCATGGTTTGCCTATAACAGTGAGAAGATAGGTCAGGGACGTGAGAATGCCAAGCAGTTTTTGCGCGAACATGCGGATATCTGCGAGGAAATAGAGCAGAAGGTCCGCGAGCAGGTACTGGCAAGCAGCGCTGACGAAGGGGAAGATCAGAAAGAGCCTGAGCCTGAGAAGGCAGAGGAGAAGAAGAAAGCTGAGCCCAAGAAAGGCGCACAGGAACAGTAGGGGAGCAGGGCTATAATCTGGCGCGTTTTAAGGAATGCAGACAAAAATCAATTGAGGTCGCGCTATAGCATAGGGAAGCGCAGAACATAGAAAGAAGAGAAGCAGAATGCAGGTAATTCAGATATTGGAACTGGACAGGAAGCGTGTGCGGATCCGTTTGGAGACGGGATGTGAATTTGCCTTGTACAAAGGTGAGGGACGGCAGTATGGCTTGCAGGAGGGAGGGGAACTATCCGAGGAACAGTTTGAGGACATCCGGCAGGAAATCCTTATCAAGCGGGCGCGAAAGCGGGTCATGCACCTGTTGGAGAAGATGGACCGTACGGAAGAGCAGCTGCGGACGAAGCTTAGGCAAGGGTATTATCCAGAGGATGTCGTTGAGGATGCCATTAACTATGTCAAAGGTTACCATTATCTGGATGACCTGCGTTATGCGCAGAATTATGTGAGAAGCCATAAGGACAGAAAGAGCCGGAAGATGGTACAGCTGGAACTGCAGAAGAGAGGCGTTGCCAAGGAATGGATCCAGCGGGCATTGGAGGAAGAATATGAGCAGGAGAATGAGCGGGAGCAGATATTAAGGTGGATACAGAAGAAAGATTACTCTCCGCAAACGGCAGATTTGAAAGAGAAGCAGAGAATGTATCAGTTTTTGCTGCGCAGGGGCTTTAGCACGAATGACATATTGCATGCCTTAGACTACTTGACATGAGGGGGAAAAAAGTATAAAATTGATATGTTGTTATTCATGTCTTAAGATTGCATATCATGGGTGCAGTTTATAGTATAGGGCATATATGTACAATGATAACTAAATAAAGGAGGTGCTCCTGTGCTAGGTGTAATAATCTCTGTAGTTGTTACGTTAATTATCGCAGTACCTATTACTTATTTCGCTACGGTTGCGTATCGCAAACGTGTCGCAGACTCCAAGATTGGAAGTGCGGAGGAAAAGGCAAGAGAGATAATAGATGATGCTGTTAAGACTGCTGAGAACAAAAAGCGGGAATCTATGCTGGAAATCAAAGAAGAGTCCATTCGCAGCAAGAACGAATTGGATAAGGAGATTAAAGAACGGCGTAATGAGATTCAGCGCAATGAAAGGCGTGTTATCCAGAAAGAGGAACATCTGGATAAGAAGTTAGAAGCCATTGAGAAGAGAGAAGCAGGATTTGCAGCCAAGGAAGAAGAGATTAACAGGCAGAAAACAGAAGTTGCAGAGCTACATGCGAAACGCGTACAGGAACTGGAAAGAATCTCAGGATTGACCTCTGAACAGGCAAAAGATTATCTTTTAAAAATGATTGAAGATGATGTGAAGCTTGATACTGCAAAATTGATCAAGGAAATGGATATCAAAGCAAAAGAGGAAGCAGGGAAGAAAGCAAGGGAATATATTGTAACGGCTATTCAGAAATGCGCTGCTGACCATGTGTCAGAGACTACAATTTCAGTAGTTCAGCTTCCGAATGATGAGATGAAGGGAAGGATTATCGGTAGGGAAGGAAGAAACATCAGAACCCTGGAGACCATGACAGGTGTTGACTTAATTATCGATGATACCCCGGAGGCAGTAATCCTCTCCGGGTTTGACCCGGTTCGTCGGGAAGTTGCTCGGATTGCTTTGGAGAAATTGATCGTGGATGGGCGTATCCATCCTGCAAGAATCGAAGAAATGGTGGAGAAGGCTCAGAAAGAGGTCGAAATCATGATTCGGGAAGAGGGAGAAGCGGCAACGCTGGAAGTTGGAGTACATGGAATCCATTCAGAACTTGTCCGTCTGCTTGGGAAGATGAAATTCAGGACAAGCTATGGGCAGAATGCATTGAAGCATTCCATAGAGGTGGCTCAGCTTTCAGGTTTATTAGCAGCGGAAGTGGGCGTGGATGTAAGATTGGCGAAGCGTGCCGGATTACTTCACGACATTGGAAAAGCTGTCGACCATGAAGTGGAAGGCTCCCATATTCAGATTGGTGTGGACTTATGTAGGAAATACAAAGAAAGCCCAATGATTGTCAATGCAGTAGAAGCGCATCACGGAGATGTGGAACCAGAATCTCTGATTGCATGTCTCGTACAGGCAGCGGATGCAATCTCAGCAGCTAGGCCAGGCGCCAGAAGAGAGACGCTGGAAACATATTCCAATAGGCTGAAACAGTTGGAAGATATTGCAAACGGTTTCAAAGGTGTAGATAAATCATTTGCTATTCAGGCAGGCAGGGAGATTCGGATTATGGTAGTTCCCGACCAGGTGAACGATGCGGATATGATTTTGCTGGCGCGTGATATATCCAAACAGATTGAGAATGATTTGGAGTATCCGGGACAGATTAAAGTTAATGTAATCCGTGAGTCTCGTGTGACTGACTACGCGAAGTAGGAGATGTAAGACCGTCAACAATTATTTGTTGGCGGTCTTTTCATCTTACAGGAAAGACCTTGTCACGCTAAAGCGTGAAAGTATCTTTCCTATAAGAGAAAACATTTATGCGCACTCGCACAAAAGGAGGAATATTATGGAACAGCCAACTATGAAACGTATCAAAAGAGAATTAGAGCATAAGGGAAGTATCTTGGATATCTACTCAGATTATATGGAACTTCCAGACGGCAAGATAGAAAAGTGGGATTACGTGGAGCACCGCAAAGGGGCAGCGGCAGTCATACCTGTGCTGCCCGATGGCAGGATACTGATGGTACGCCAGTACCGCAATGCCTTGGAACGGTTTACCTTGGAGATACCGGCAGGCGCCAGGGACTCGGTGACGGAGCCTACCATAGAGTGTGCTTCCAGGGAATTGGAAGAGGAGACAGGATACCGCTGTGACAATCTGGAGTTTCTTTTGTCGCTGCGGACAACGGTTGCTTTCTGCAACGAAATGGTGGATGTGTATGCAGCATTGGATTTGGTGCCCTCCAGGCAGCATCTGGATGATGCGGAGTTTATTGATTTGGAAGCGCATCCGCTTGAGGAATTGTGCGAGATGATTTATCAGGGGACGATTCAGGACGGCAAGACTGTGGCAGCGATTCTGGCATACAAGGATAAGTATTGCTAAGCAAATTTGGACAGGGAATGAATTTTCCTCCATACCCATGCATAAGATTAGGAAAAGAATGTATGGACGCGTTATGGGAAGCTTATGAGAAAATTTTTGCGTTTACAGTGGAGAAGGTGGGAGAAGGCTCCCAAAAACAGGTCTTTGTGGACACGGCTCATGCAGGGAAGCCTTTTGGGTGCGTTTGTGGCAGGGATTTTTATGGCAAATTTCATGGGCAGGGAAGCAGTTTCCAATGCTGGCATTTTGAATGATTATTTTGTGGAGAAATTTCAGTATACGGAAGTCAATGGACAGAATCTGTTTTTCTATATCATGGGGGAACGCGTGCCCTTGCTGCTGCTCCTGCTGCTTTTGACGTTGACTTCCCTTGGCATGGTTGGTGGGCTCTTTATGCTGGGCTGGCAAGGGTTTTCTGTGGGATTCATGCTTTCCACAGCCATCGCCAAATATGGACTGAAAGGAATCCTGCTGGTGCTTGGGGGTCTGTTTCCCCAGTATCTGTTCTATTTTCCGGTGTATATCCTGTATTGTTACCTTGCAGACTATCTGCGCAGGCGGCTTGGGAAAGACCGAATGGGGAATGGTTCAGACCGCAGCTATATCTATGGGGCATGGATGGTAGCTGCAGTGGGGATATTACTGCTGTTTGTGGCAGGAATTTTTCTGGAAAGCTATGTAAATCCGACAATATTGAAAAAAATATTAATTATTTTTTAACAAAATTTTACAATATATAGACAGCTTGAAATATATGTGGACGACATCTTGTGGTAACCCTGAAAAGCCCGAAAATAAGGCAAAAAATCCATTTGATTTTCTGCTGAAATATCATTATAATATATCTTACCAGAATCATGAATCGAGTTTTGGTGGCATAAAATGATAGATGGGGTAACAGAGTTATGACGGAAATAATACAAAAATTTTCACTTTATTTGAGAGAGGTTCGTAAGACATCGGAGAACACAATACTCTCCTACGAGAGGGATTTAAAGAAGATGGTTCAGTATTTTGAAGAACAGGGGATTGACAGGCCCCAGCAGATTACAGCAATGGGGCTGAATTCTTATATTCTTTATCTCGAAAGCCAGGGGAAAAAGCCCGCTACCGTTTCCAGGAATATTGCCTCGCTGAAAGCTTTTTTCCATTATCTGCAGAAAGATGGGTATGTGAAAGAGAATGCTGCCGAGGGATTGAAGGCGCCAAGGGTAGAGCGGAAAGCGCCAGCGATACTCTCAGAGGAAGAGACATTTCGCTTATTGGAGCAGGCAGGGGGATTAACGCCCAAGGAACTGCGTGACAGGGCAATGCTGGAACTGCTGTATGCTACGGGCATCCGGGTTTCTGAACTGATTTCTTTGAAACTGTCTGATGTAAACCTGCAGATGGAATATCTTACCTGCCGGGACAGCGGCAGGGAACGGATTGTTCCCTTTAACGCTGTGGCAAAACAGGCATTGGAAGCCTATCTGGAACAGGGAAGGGCTGCGCTGCTCTCAGAGGAGGACAGCAGTTACCTGTTCACAAACTGTTCGGGACAGGTGATGAGCCGTCAGGGATTTTGGAAGCTGGTAAAGTCTTACGGCAAGAAAGCGGGAATTACCGGCGAACTGACTTCACACACCTTGCGCCGTTCTGCTGCCCGCTAGTTCATTTCGGCAATATGGTATATCAGTTCTTCAGATTCTTTCCAGCCAAGGCAGGGGTCGGTAATGGATTTTCCATAGACATGCTCGCCGACCTTCTGGCAGCCAGGTTCGATATAGCTCTCAATCATCAGGCCTTTTACCAGCTTATGGATTTCAGGAGAAATCCTGCGGTTGTGCATAACCTCTTTGACAATGCGAATCTGCTGTTCATACTGTTTGTTGGAGTTGGAATGGTTTGAGTCGATGATGGCGGCATGGTTTTTCAAATCCATAGTTTCGTACATCTGGATCAGCCGTTCCAAATCTTCATAATGGTAGTTAGGAATGCACACGCCGCGTTTGTTGACAGCTCCGCGCAGCACGACGTGCGTGAGGGGGTTGCCGCTGGTGTCGGCCTCATATCCACGGAATACAAAATGGTGCGGATGCTGTGCGGCGTACACAGAATTTAGCATCACGGAGAAATCGCCGCTCGTGGGGTTTTTCATGCCGGCAGGCACGTCAAATCCGCTGACGGTAAGACGGTGCTGCTGGTCTTCCACAGAACGCGCGCCGATGGCAACATAGGAGAGCAGGTCCTCCACATAGGGCCAGTTCTCCGGGTAGAGCATCTCATCTGCGGAGGACAGCCCGCTCTCTTCTAAGGCGCGGATATGCATTTTGCGCATGGCAATCAATCCGGCTACCATGTCGGGGCGTTTTTCAGGGTCTGGCTGATGGGCGATTCCCTTATAGCCCTCTCCGGTCGTCCGCGGTTTGTTGGTGTAAATGCGGGGGACAAGGACCAGGCTGTCTTTGACTTTTTCCTGCACCTTGCTCAGACGGCTGATATAATCGCAGACGGAATCTTCATTGTCGGCGGAACAAGGTCCGATGATTACCAGAAATTTATCCGAGGCGCCAGTGATAATGTCGCTGACCATTTGGTCGCGTTCTCTTTTTGTTCGTGTGGCAGTCTCAGAAAGCCCATATTGCTGTTTGATTTCTTCCGGGCTGGGAAGTTTTTTTAAAAATTTGAAACTCATATGTCCTACTCCTTCATCTAAATTATTGTGAAAAGAATTTCTCCTTAATAATGTCTGCCGGCATCTCCTGCCCGGTCCAGCATTTGAAAGCTGCCGCGCCCTGATACAGGAGCATGTACATGCCGTTAAAACAAGGGCAGTTTTGTTCTTTTGCCTGTCTCATCAGCAAAGTCTCCCGGGGATTGTAGATAATATCTGAGACAATCAGTCCTTCGTGCAGCAAAGCTGGGTCAGGGACAGGGCTCCTTGCGCTTTCCGGAGCCATGCCTACGCTGGTTGCGTTGGTCAGAATGACGCTGTCAGCAATGCTGTCGGCGAGGAGGGCAGTATTTTCTATATCCAGCAGGCGGATACGGCAGCCGGTCTCCGCAGCCACACGCTGACAGAATTCTTCGGCATTTTCCCAGGAACTATTCTGGCGTTTAAACATATCAATAGAAGAAACGCCGTCCAAAGCGGCCTGTACGCAGATGGCGGTGGCAGCGCCGCCCGCACCCAAAAGCGTCATTTTCTTGCCAATAATGTCGTATCCGGCATCGGCTACGGAATGCATGTACCCTACGCCGTCCGTGGTATGCCCAATCAGTCTGCCGTCCCTGACGATTACGGTATTTACGGCATTGGCAAGCCTTGCCGCAGGGGTGAGTTCATCCAGATATGGCAGGATATGTACCTTTAAGGGCATGGTGAGGTTGAAGCCGCAGATGCCGACAGCCTTGAGCCCTATGACAGCTTCCTGCAGCTTATCGGGTGTCACGTCAAAGGCAAGGTATACATAATCGAGCCCCAGCAGACGGAAAGATTCGTTATGCATCTGCGGTGAGATGCTGTGCGCAATGGGGCTGCCTAACAGGGCAGTCAGCTTTGTTTTTCCAGTGATTTCGTAATTCATAAGTTCACCTTGTTTCTTAGATTTTCGTTTCCATATATCTTAAAATATTATAAAAAATATGTCAATGTGTAATAGTCCGGCATAAAAAATTTTCTGTATTTTCGGAGAATTTCCTAATTATAATGTACTACGGAATGTGTTATAGTAAGAGGAAGGATAAAAGGAGTAACTGATACGAGGAGGAACAAAATGAAGGCGAAAATAAGGTTATTGTCCACGCTGCTGTCGTTGATTCTTATAGCCGGTCCGCTGCTGCCATGGGCAGGGCTAACTGTTCAGGCGCAGGATATTCAGACATTTACTATAGAGGATAAGCAACTCTATGAGGAATTAAAAAGCTGTCTTGCAAATAGGAATACTGGTGCTTTGAAGACGAGCGATGATGAGGGACAGACGCTTGCGCTGAATATGGAGAAAATTAAATTGATCCGGGTAAGGAAAGCGGACCTGGGGCTCCTTAATTCCCAGAGCATTCTGGAAACGCTGTTTCGCGGCTGCCGGAATTTGAACAGGCTTTCTTTGGAAGGATGTGATTTGGGCGAATTTGATTTTTCGTCGCTCAATAACAAAGAATCGTTGACAAGCCTCTATTTGGTCTCCTGTAAGCTGGAAAAGATTCCTGATCTGACGCTGCCCAATCTAGAAACTATATGTGTGTCCAAGAACGACATATCTGCCGACGGCGCATGTGAGAACCTTACAAAGGAGAAGCTGCCGAACCTGAAACGTCTGTGGGTGGATGATTGTGAGATATCGGATATCAGCTTTGTTGGAAATCTGGGAGAGCTGGAGGATTTATCTGTGGGAGATAACAGGCTTACAGATGATGCCATAACGCTGCTGGCTGCCCTGAGCAGCCAAAACCTGTCCGCTTTGCAGAGGTTAAATTTGGGCAAAAGGGTTCATGTATTCGAACAGGTTAGTTTTGTGAATTTAAACAGCACAAATAAATTCACAGACTTTGCGGGTCTGGTTGCGCTTCCCACATGTTTTCCGCTGCTGCAGGAATTGGATTTAACGAGCCTTAGGATTACTTCTCTGCAGGAGTTTGTAAATATCAGAAATGACGTTCATATTGATTTTCAGAAAAACAAGATTGATGATTTTACAGGGCTGAAAAGCAATGCAAACTTTGATTTGACCCGACAGGATATTTCCCTTTCCGGCGACTTTGTGGCTGGGCGGGAGAGTGAACTGCCGGAAATAATCAAAAGAATCCTCTCTGCGGACGATATGCTGGCTGGAACTTTAAGCTATGAGAACTGCAGCTTGTCGGAAGACGGAACAAGCATTGTGATACAGCCTAATGTAAGCCGGGCGTATGTGACGGTGGAGAGCGGAAAACTGAGGGATTCAGAAATCAATTTTAAGCTGAAGCAGATTCCCAAATATACGGTCCCGGATAACTTAACGGCCACTGTGGGTGATACCTTGGCTGAGGTTGGTCTGCCTGAGGGTTTTTCATGGAAAGACCCTACCCTGAGCGTGGGAGAGGAAGGAACGAATACATTTCAGGCAGTATACACACCGAAAGATTTGGACAGATATGTTATTGTTGAGGACATTGATATACCGGTGGAGGTCAAGGCGTCTGTGACAGAGCCGACGGAACCGACAGAACCAACGGAGCCGTCCAAGCCAACGGAACCGACAGAGCCGTCCAAGCCGACAGAGCCGACGGAGCCATCCAAGCCGACAGAGCCAACGGAACCGTCCAAACCAACGGAGCCGACAGAGCCATCCAAGCCAACGGAGCCGATGGAACCGTCCAAGCCGACAGAGCCATCCAAGCCATCCCAACCAACGGAACCAACCAAGCCGGCAAATCCGGTAGAGCCAACGAGACCGACAGACCCCAAAGAACAGAAAAAGAGGGAACTGGAACTGAATGCGCAATTGAAGGTGAAGTTCAAAGGCAGAAAGATTGAAATTTCCTGGGGAAAGGTGTCCGGGGCGGATGGGTATGATGTTTATGTGCAGTACTGCTATAAGGATTTTAACGCGAAATCTATCAAACCCATAAAGAACGGCAATACTACAAAGCTGACTGTGACTAAGATTAACGGCAAAAGGCTGGAACTGAAAAAAGTATGTAAAGTTTATGTGCGGGCCTATCAGCTGGCAGATGGCAGGAAACAGACACTTGCCAAGACTATCACCGCCCATGTCGTGGGCAGTAAGAACACAAAGTACTCCAATGTAAAAGCAGTCAGGTTAAAGAAACATTCCTATACGCTGAAAAAAGGGGGGACTGCAGCGATTAAAGCGAGTGCCGTATTGGTCAGCAAGCGCAAAAAACCGCTCACGAATGAACATGCCAGGGAGTTTCGCTATGCAACCACCAATAAAGAGGTGGCAACAGTCTCAAAGAAGGGGAAGATTAAGGCGGTAGGAAAAGGCTCCTGTATTATTTATGTCTATGCCAGAAATGGGTATGCAAAGGCGGTAAAGGTAAACGTGAAGTAGCGGCAGCTGTTTAGCCTAACGGTTCAGCCTTAAATTTTTAGAAAAACATTGAATTTTCCCAGGAAGTATATTAAAATAAGAACGTTACAGAAATTTATAGAGAGATAACTTAGACGGAGGTTCGGATATGTACCCAATCGTAAAGAAGAAAAAGCTGGCAGATAAGATTTTTCTTATGGATGTCAAAGCGCCGCGTGTGGCAAAGTCCTGTCTGCCCGGACAATTTGTAATTGTAAAAATGGATGAGGAGGGCGAGCGCATACCGCTTACCATCTGTGACTATGACAGGGAAGCAGGAACCATCACCATTGTATTCCAGACTGTGGGAGCATCCACACAGAGGATGGAGGGCCTGCAGGAGGGCGATGCTTTTCAGGATTTTGTAGGACCTCTCGGCTGTGCGTCTGAGCTGACGGAGCAGCCAATTGATGAATTAAAGAAGAAAAAGATTGTATTTATTGCAGGAGGCGTGGGGACAGCGCCGGTATATCCTCAGGTAAAATGGCTTCATGAAAACGGCGTGGACTGTGATGTAATCATGGGCTCTAAGACTAAGGACCTGCTGATTCTAGTAGATGAGATGGAGAAGGTAGCTACGAATCTCTATGTGACTACCGATGACGGAAGCTATGGTTTCCATGGAATGGGTACGAACCAGTTGGAAGAACTGGTGAATGCCGGCAATACATATGACCAATGTATCGCTATTGGGCCGATGATTATGATGAAGTTTGTCTGTCTGCTGACCAAGAAGCTGGAGATTCCCACGATTGTGTCTTTGAATCCAATTATGGTGGATGGCACGGGCATGTGCGGCGCGTGCCGTGTGACCGTGGGTGATAAGGTCAAATTTGCCTGTGTAGACGGACCGGAGTTTGACGGACACCTGGTAGATTTTGACCAGGCGATGAAGCGTCAGCAGATGTATAAGACAGAAGAAGGAAGAAGTATGCTTAAAGCTAAGGAGGGTGATACCCACCATGGAGGATGCGGACATTGCGGAGGTGACAAATAATGGATGTATTGAAGAAAGTACCGGTAAGAGAACAGGAACCCAAGGTGCGCGCAGCGAATTTTGAGGAAGTGTGCCTTGGTTATAATAAAGAAGAAGCTATGGAGGAGGCAGAGCGCTGCCTGAACTGCAAGAATGCACAGTGTGTCAAGGGCTGCCCGGTATCCATTGATATTCCGGGATTCATTTCCCAGATTAAAGAGGGGAATTTTGAGGAATCGTATCAGGTAATCAGCAAAGCCAGCGCCTTGCCGGCAGTTTGCGGACGTGTATGTCCTCAGGAAAGCCAGTGTGAAGGCAAGTGTATCCGCGGTATCAAGGGTGAGCCGGTGTCTATCGGCAAGCTGGAGCGTTTTGCTGCTGACTGGGCAAGGGAGAATGATATTAAGCCGCAGCCGGCAACAGAGAAAAAGGACCACAAGGTGGCAGTTATCGGTTCCGGTCCGGCAGGCCTGACCTGTGCCGGGGACCTGGCGAAGATGGGTTATGATGTGACGATTTTCGAAGCGCTCCATGAGCCGGGCGGGGTACTGATTTATGGAATCCCTGAGTTCCGTCTGCCCAAGAGTGCAGTTGTGGCAAAAGAAATTGAGAACGTGAAGTCTTTAGGCGTTAAGATTGAGACG
Organism: uncultured Lachnospiraceae bacterium; assembly: GCA_910583835.1. Lineage (GTDB taxonomy): Bacteria > Bacillota > Clostridia > Lachnospirales > Lachnospiraceae > Petralouisia. The sequence goes on from CAJTYM010000009.1 coordinate 35,241, forward strand.
AATGTGGTAATCGGTAAGGCTGGAACGATTGATGAGCTGATGGAAGAAGAGGGATTTGAAGCTGTATTTATCGGTTCCGGTGCAGGACTTCCTAAGTTTATGGGAATTCCTGGCGAACAGGCCAACGGCGTATTTTCCGCCAATGAGTTCCTGACCAGGAATAACCTGATGAAAGCGTTTAAGGAAGAGTACGATACGCCGATTATGAAGGGCAAGAAGGTTGCCGTGGTAGGCGGCGGCAACGTTGCCATGGATGCGGCAAGGACAGCTTTGCGCCTGGGCGCAGAGGTGCACATTGTATATAGGAGAAGTGAATCGGAGCTTCCGGCGAGGGTGGAGGAAGTACACCATGCCAAGGAAGAGGGAATTATCTTTGACCTGCTGACAAATCCCAAGGAGATCCTTGTGGATGAGAATGGCTGGGTAAAGGGCATGACCTGTATCCGTATGGAATTGGGCGAGCCGGATGAGTCCGGCAGGAGAAGGCCAGTGGAAGTTCCGGGGTCTGAGTTTGATCTGGAACTTGATACGGTCGTCATGTCTCTGGGTACATCGCCCAACCCGCTGATTTCTTCTACCACAAAAGGACTGGATGTAAACCGCTGGCAATGTATTGTGGCTGAGGAAGAAAACGGAGCTACCAGCAAGCCGGGCGTATTTGCCGGCGGAGATGCAGTGACGGGAGCAGCAACCGTTATCCTTGCCATGGGTGCAGGAAAAGCTGCGGCAAAGGGAATTGATGAATACCTTTCCGGCAAATAGAAGGAGGAAGAGCACAATGAAAGACATAACCATTACAGACACCATCAAATATATTGGGGCAGATGACAAGGATATTGACTTGTTTGAGAGCCAATATGCAGTGCCGAATGGAGTATCATATAATTCATATGTAATTTTAGATGATAAAGTGGCAGTCATGGATACTGTGGATGCCAGGAGAGGCGAAGAGTGGATGAAAAACCTGGAACAGGCTCTCGATGGCAGGGATGTAGATTACCTGGTGGTTTCCCATATGGAGCCGGACCATGCAGCCAATATCCAGAGGATTGCGGAGAAATACCCCAAAATGATTGTTGTGGGCAATGCGAAGACGTTCCCCATGCTGGCACAGTTCTTTGACATTGATTTGTCAGAGCGTTCTTTAGTTGTCAAAGAGGGGGAGACCCTGAATCTGGGAAGCCATGAGCTGACATTTGTGATGGCCCCGATGGTACATTGGCCGGAAGTTATGGTTTCCTATGAGAGCTCCGAGAAAATCCTCTTTTCCGCGGATGGATTTGGCAAGTTCGGCGCGTTGGACACCGAGGAAGACTGGGCATGTGAGGCAAGGCGTTATTACTTCAATATTGTTGGCAAGTATGGCGCACAGGTGCAGGCATTGCTGAAGAAAGCGGCGGGTCTGGACATTCAGATGATTTGTCCCTTGCATGGTCCGATTTTAAAGGAGAATCTGGAATATTATATTGGCAAATACCAGGTATGGAGCAGCTACGAGCCGGAGGATGAGGGAATCCTGGTGGCTTATGCATCCATCCATGGACATACAGCTGCGGCTGCCAAGAAGTTAAAAGAAATCCTGGAAGCCAAGGGCGCTAAGAAAGTGGCAATTACCGATCTGTCCAGGGATGATATGGCGGAAGCCATTGAGGATGCTTTCCGCTATGACAAGATGGTGCTGGCAGCAGCGACTTATGACGGAGGGATTTTCCCCTGTATGGAAGATTTTCTCCATCACTTAAAGAGCAAGACTTACCGCAAGCGTACGGTTGCCCTGATGGAAAATGGTTCCTGGGCTCCGATTGCAGCGAAGAATATGCGGGCGCTCTTAGAACAGATGAAGGACATTACAGTCTGCGACAAGGTGGTGACGATTAAGTCTGCCATGAAAGAAGACACCATTGCGGATATGGAAGCTTTGGCGGACGAGCTGATTGCGAAATAAATTTATATATTTTGTTTGAAAAAGAATTGGAGTAATTATGTAGTGAAATATTGCATAATTACTCCTAATTTTTTGACAAATGCTGGTGATTTCTTGAATTTATGTTGAAATGATGATAAGATGAAGCTATGAAATTAGGAAAGGGATAATACATGGCAAATATATATGATGGGGCATTTCGGACAATCTTAAATGACTGCCGAAAACTGATTATTCCGATAATCAATGAGATTTTTGGGGAGACATATACAGGGAGGAGGAAGGCAAATGCGAAGCATTTTTAAAATGCCTTCTGACGATTTGGCAGGTGGCGCAAAGCGACGCATGCCGATACCTATGGAAAGGAAGAAGAAATTCAGTTTTTTCCCAATGAGCATTTTATAGACCAGCAGGATGAGGCAGACAAAGAGCGTATCACTGATACGAATTTTAGGATTTTCGGAAAAGTGCAGAAGAAATACCATATTGAATGTGAAAGCAGCCTACCAGATGGCAAGATTACAATCCGGCTTTTTGAGTATGATGCACAGATAGCGCTTGACGAGGGTGAGGTCACAGAGGAAACACTGACCGTGACATTTCCCCATACGGCTGTTTTGTATCTTCGGTCTTATCAAAAGACGCCAGATAAAATGAAGTATGTGATAATTACGCCGGGCGGAACAGTGCAGTATGATGTGCCGATTATGAAAGTACAGGCGTATTCACTGAATGATATCTTTGAAAAAAGATTTTTGCTGCTGCTGCCATTTTATATTTTTTCACATGAGAAAAATTTTCCGGAGTATAATACTAATGAACAGAAACTGGAAGAACTGAAAGCAGAATATCAGATTATCCTTAAAAGACTTGATGAATTGGAACGGCAGGGAGTAATCGGGGCATTTGACAAACGGACAATTATTGACTTGTCAGGTGATGTTATTAAGGAGATTGCACAGAAATATGAGAAGGTGCAGAAAGGCGTAGGTGATATGATGAGAGGCGCAATGATTGAAACGAGTGCAAGAAAATTAAAAAAAGAGGCAAATAGGGAGACGGCGCTCAGAATGCTGAAAATAGGTAAATTAACAATTGAGGAAATTGCAGAATATTCTGGTCTTAGTATTGCAGAAGTAGAGCAGCTTGCAGGGCTACAGACCGTATAATTATAGAATTATAAACGAATTTCGTAAACCTTGCAGTAAAGAAAAGGAAAAATTGTTGCAATTAGGGAGAAAGATTTGTGATATGAAAGCTGCCCCCAATGCTTTCAATACAGTATATTCTTGGAGATGAGCTGCCCGTGATTATAGTAAATATCATCGTCGGAGGTGATTTTCCGGTGGATTTTTATAGGATTGCCGAACGCAATGACATTGGCGGGGATATCTTTGGTCACCACGGAACCTGCGCCGATGACAGAGTTGTCCCCGATATGTACGCCGGGAAGGATGGTGACATTGGAGCAAATCCATACATTTTTGCCGATAAAGACCGGTTTGTTAAGCTTCCATCTGCTGCAGATATTCATAGTAATGGTCGTCTTTGACAGTCAATCCCATTACTTTATAAATTTTGCCGGAATTCATGATTTCTTCAAATTCAGTCATCTGCATACTCCTGTTCAGCCTGTTCGGGAAGGGGGTCGAATTGCTGTAAATCATCGTCGGTAATCTCGCGGATTACTTTACACGGCGCTCCAGCGGCAAAGCACATGGGCGGTATGTCTCTTGTGACAACGCTCCCGGCGCCGATAACCGCTCCCATGCCGACAGTTACCCCGGCACAGATGACGGCGTTGCTGCCAATCCATGCATAATCCTCTATGGTGACTTCTTTGCAGTACATTTCCCCATGGGGGCGCAGTTTGTAATGCAGTGGATGGTTTGTGGCGCTGATGACGACGTTCGGCGCAATCAGGACCCCTTTACCGATGTTGATTTTATAATCATCCACCAATGTGAGGTTTGAATTGATATAAGTGCCGTCCCCGATGGTAACCGTATTGCCCATGGCGAGCGTAAGCGGAGGCTCAATCCACACATCTTTTCCGCATGAGGCAAATAGTTTCTGCCATAGTTCCTTTCTCTTTTCATTCTCGTTGGGGCTGGTTTGGTTAAATTGCCGGCAGAGAGTCCTGGCAGATATCTGCTGGTCCAGGTTTTCTCCCGTATCGACCCACAATAAGCCTTGTGCCCTTCGCTTAGCCATCGGCAGTTTATCGGAAAAATTGTTTTTATCCATTGACGTTCCTCCTGTAAATGTGGGGTCTGCCCACTTTGCCCTTGCGTCTGGATGGGGCTGTTGCTATAATTATATTATCCCATATCAAGAAAAGATATATTTTTATTGCCTTAAAATATCAGAATATTATCTTTTTGGATAATACTTTCACCATAGAAAGGATGCATGATGGAACACAAGGACTACGATTGGCCCTGGGGGGAGATGGATACGGTTCCCATTGACAATGAGTTGAATACCTTGCTTCGGCTGAATCCTGAATTTCCCTTTGCAGTTTCGTTTGATAATCTGTCTTCCTATAAGAACAGATTGGTAAACTGGCACAAACAGGGTTCCATAGAAATGTCTGTCGTGACGGAGGGCATAGTAACGGTGAATCTGCTGAATCATCGGGAGCAGGTAAAAGCTGGAGAGGGTTTTGTGATTCTTCCTGGCATACTGCACAGTATTTCTGGCAATGAAACGCAATGTCCTGCAAAGTACCGGACCATGTTTTGCGACCCATGCCTGCTGACCGGATTCAGGGGCAGCTATTTTGAGAAGCATTATTATAAGCCGGAAATCATTAACCGGAACGGTTTTTTCCATCTTTCCATAGCCGATGGGCTATTGCGCTCATGGGAAAATGAACTGCGTGATATTTTCCTGGATAATTACTGGGGGGACGCCTATCTGCAATGTCAGATTCAGCAAAAGCTGCAGCGAATGTGGATTGATTTATGGGAAAACCTTATTGCAGTTCAGGAAAAAGGCCCATATAGGGCAGATGATTCCAGGCTTTTTAAAATTATAGATTTTATCCAAAGCAATTATCAAAAGAAGTTCGTGCTGGACGAATTATGCGCCTGCGTCAATCTCAGCCGGGGCGCTTGCTGCAGGTATTTCAAAAATATGATGCATATGTCAGTATCCGATTACCTCAACGAATACCGTCTGTCCCAGGCGCTTTTCCTGTTGCAGAATACGGACCAGAGCATAACGGAAATTGCAGTTCAGTCAGGTTTTTCTACAACAAGTTATTTTATCAGCAGGTTTAAAGACAAAATGATGGCAACGCCTCTTGAATATAGGATGAAAAATAAAATGAAATATGTTGAAGACAATTGAAATTTTGTTTCGTTATAATAAACAGACAGATAGAAAACGATTTCCTGACAATGGAGATCACCAATGAAACCGGAGCAAAGGAGGCGGATAGAATCGATAAGGAAGAATATTTCAGTTATCTTCTGGATACATACGAGCGGCTGGTATATTCCATCTGTTTTAAGATGGCAGGAAACCAGTTTGATGCAGAAGATCTGACACAGGAAACTTTTTTATCCATCTATAAGAATCTCGCCTCTTTCCAACGGGATTATGAAAAAGCATGGGTATGCAGGATTGCCACCAATAAGGGGCTGGATTTCCTGAAAAGTGCAAAGCGTCGCAGCGAACCGAAAGAAGATACTTATTTTGAAGAATTAAAGGACCAGAAAGCAAGCCCCGAGGAGGCATATTTACAGCAGGAATCCAAGGAATATGTTTACACTATCTGTCAAAGCCTGAAAAGTCCTTACAAAGAAATTGCAACCGAACATTTCTATCGGGAAAAGACGGCAAAAGAGATTGCCATGGAAACAGAAAAAAGTATTAAAACTGTCCAGACCCAGATTTACCGGGCAAAAGGTATGATACGCAAGATGATGGAAGGGAGGGCGGTCGGATGACAAGGGAAAAAGCTACAACAATCAGGCAGGAAGAAGGGAACTGCCATATTACGAAAGAACAGTTCTGCGACTGGCTGGCAGGCGAGCTGCCCCCGGACGAGGAGACAGAGTTTCTGGGACATATCGGGAACTGCACATTCTGCGCAGGACAGTTTGCGAGCTGGATGGAATTGTCGCCGGGAGGCTTTGCAGGACAGTCTGCAGGCTGGATGGAATCACTGCCGGAGGATTCCGTGAATCAGATAGAATTGCCGCCGCAAATATCTGCAGTTCAGACGAAAATGCCGGAACCACCTGCTTATCTGAAAGAAGAGATACTGCAGAGGACACAGCAGATAGACGTGCAGATGACAGTGCGTGTCAAGGAGCGGTCGCGGCAGATGCAGCTTTTCATGTACAGCCTCAAAGTGGGGATGGCAGTGGTAACATCTATATTCTTGCTGCTGCTGACAACCAATATCCAGAGCCTGCAGCCTGAGGATGTCCAGAACTGGAGGATGGAGCAGAGAGAGCAGCGGCAGGAGCGGCAGGAAGAGGGGATGAGCCTTACCGATACGTTAAACAGGAAGAGTAGGGAGGTATCCAGTTTTCTGAATGAAATAAGCAATGGCCTGTTCCGTATGGGAACAGAGGGCACAGAATATCAAAGAAATCAGGAGGTAACGAGATGACAAGGAAAAAGAGTGGATTTTTAACTTTTTGCTTTTCCCTGATGCCAGGCGCCGGGGAAATGTATATGGGATTTATGAAACAGGGTATCAGCATTATGGCGGTCTTTTGGCTGGTGGTGTTTTTCGCTTCATTTTTGAATATTGGGCCGGCATTGTTTATACTGCCGATTCTGTGGTGCTATAGTTTTTTCAATGTCCATAATATCAGAGGAATGTCTGACGAGGAATTTTATGCGCTGGAGGATGATTACCTCTTCCATATGGATGAGGATCTGTTCAGAGGAAAGCTGAAAGGCAAACAGAACAATCTGTTGGCTTCTGTGCTCATCATTATCGGCGTAGTAATCTTGTGGCATCGTTTCAGCGGCTATATGATGTGGCTGCTTCCGAATTCCATATACTGGGATATTATGGACAATGTTCCGCAGGTGGTGATTGCAGTGCTGCTTATCTGGTGCGGCATCTACCTGATTCGCGGTAAGAAAAAGGAACTGGATGGGCAGGCGCAGGAAGAGAAAGAACTGAAAGCAGAAGAGATTGGACCAAAAGAGCAGGAGGGATGATGGTATGAGAACCAGAAGAGTTGGAAGCATTACTTGCGGAATCCTGATGATAGTGTTTGGAGGGCTGTTTCTGGTCCATATGTTTTACCCGCCGCTGTCGTTGGGGCTGATTATGAAATTGTGGCCGCTGATATTGATTGCATTAGGCTGCGAGATGCTTATCTCCAATATCCACAGGGGGGAAGAGCAGGAGGAAGCGCTCAAATACGATGGAGGGGCAATCTTCCTGGTGTTCCTGCTGACGTGTTTTTCTGTGGGGATGGGCATTATAGAATGGTTTGTAAGCAATGTATATGCCTTGTATTAAGAATGGGAGCCAGGATGGGGAATCCTGAGTTGGTTCCCAGAATCAGGTTTTTTAGGCGGGATGGCTTCGGCTGTCCCGTCTTTTGTCATCTTTTTGATTCTTGACAGTCTATACATACTATGGTAACTTATTAAGAGGGCATACATGTGGCAGCAGGTAAGACAATGCTTATCTGCTGCGTTTTTGTAATGTAGCAAACAAAGGAAGAGGAGTGAATAGTATGATTGAGATGGTTGAAAAGATCAACGGCGCCATTAACAGCTTTGTCTGGGGCATTCCCATGCTGGTGCTGCTGGTGGGCACGGGCATTCTGATGACTTTGCTGACCAAGGTGTTCCAGATTTCCCATTTTGGCTACTGGATGAAGCACACGCTGGGCAGCATTTTTACGGACCGGCACATCACGAAACATACCGGGTCGGATGATAAGTCAATTTCCCAGTTCCAGTCATTGTGTACGGCATTGGCGGCTACCATAGGGACCGGTAACATCGTGGGCGTGTCCAGTGCCTTGATTTTCGGCGGACCGGGAGCAATCTTCTGGATGTGGATTGTGGCATTTTTCGGTATGATGACAAATTATTCCGAGAATGTCCTCGGTATCTATTACCGCAAGAAGAATGAGAAAGGAGAATGGAGCGGCGGAGCCATGTACTATCTGAGAGATGGTCTGGGCGCAAAGAAAGGCATGAAAGGCATTGGCGCAGCATTGGCAGTCCTGTTTTCCTTATTCTGTCTGCTGGCTTCTTTTGGAATCGGCAATATGAGCCAGATTAATTCCATTGCGGGCAATATGAAAGCAGCTTTCCATATTCCTACGCTTGCCACCGGTATTGTACTGATGGTGCTTGCCGGGCTGGTAATTTTGGGCGGTATCAAGAGGATTGCTTCTGTGACTGAGAAATTAGTGCCGGTGATGGCGGTTTTATACATAGTAGGCGCTGTAGTTGTATGTGTTATAAATATCGGGCAGTTTGGCGCGGTGTTTACGGCAATTTTTAAGGGAGCATTTGCCATGAAAGCTGTGGGCGGCGGCATTGTCGGTTCCGGCATCAAGCTGGCAATCACCTGGGGCATGAAGCGCGGCGTTTTCTCCAACGAGGCTGGACTTGGTTCCTCCGTTATGGTGCATTCCAGTTCCAACGTAAAGGAACCCGTGCGCCAGGGAATGTGGGGTATCTTTGAGGTGTTTGCCGATACAATTGTTGTCTGTACATTGACGGCATTTGTGGTACTGTCTTCCGGTTTGGTGGATTTGGAAACCGGTGAAGTGTTAAGCAGTTCGGAAGGTTCTGCTTTGGTTGGAGAAGCGTTCTCCAAAGTGTTTGGCACCTTGGGACCAGCTTTTATCGCAGTTGCCATCCTTCTGTTTGCGTTCTCCACGGTGCTTGGCTGGAGCCATTATGGGACAAAGGCGTTTGAGTATCTCTTTGGCTCAAAGGCAACGATTATTTACCGTGTCATATTCATTGTATTTATTGTGTTTGGGGCGACCATGAATCTGCAGCTGGCGTGGGATTTGTCCGATACATTTAACGGTTTGATGGCTATCCCCAACTTGATTGGCGTGTTGGCCTTGTCGCCTGTTGTAGTCAGGATTACCGCTAACTACGTGCAGCGCAAAATCAAAGGGTATGATGTGAAGCCTATGCTTTCCGCTTTTCCCAAGATTCAGGAAGAGCAGGAACAGGGGCTGGATGAGAGTGACTGATTTGCCTGGAATCCTCGCAGGATTTGAGGAGTCTTGCCCGCTTTGTTCCTTCAAAAATAGAAATATCATAAATGCCAAACAGGCCTTCTCAGTAAAGTTGAGAAGGTCTGTTTGGTTGTAAGCGCCTTTGCGAATGGCGTGGGAGTTAACTGTAACCTGTGTGGCAGCCGTTTTGTCGTAAAAAGACATAATGGTTGCCATTTTTGGAAAAAAGTTGTATACTTATTAAAAATTATACTGCTCGCATAATCTCTTGATGGAAGGGATCGAACAGGGAATTTTAAAAACTAAAAGGAGGATGGATATGAAATTCAGTAACATGAAGAAAGTCATTGCAGTTGCCATGGCAGCAGTGATGACGGTAGGAAGCGTCAGCATGGCGCCGCCTGTGGAGATTAGGGCAGAAGGGCCAGCAATTTCCGCACAGGTTGCCCTGGATAAGAAGGGCGCGAAGCTGACCTGGAACAAATTGGAAGATGCAGCAGTGACAGGCTATCGCGTGTACCGCACGGAGATAGTCACAGACGGAGATGGCAATGAAATTGCCACGCCGCAGGCGATTGCCACGCTCGATAACGAGGGGAATTCGGCAAAGACCTGGAAGTTTGACTTCGGAGCGAATGCGGAAGTGACGGAAGAGGGGGCAGAAGCGCCCATATCCTGCCTTGCCGAAGGGTATACGTCTGTCTCCCAGGAGAATGCGTACTACTCAGCAGAGCAAGGCTATGGGTTTACCGCAGGTGTTCCCACTGCAGAAGGTGGAACCCTTGTTTTTAGCAACAGGACAGATGGCAAGAAGATGTCGGAAGACGTCCTCAATGGCGATTTTGCGACCATCACTCCGCCGGAAGGCGGCGCCCTGACGGCAGGCGGAGCTACTCTGGAAGCGGGGCAGAGCTATATGGAATTTGTCGTGGATGTTCCCAATGGAGAATATAAAGCGACAGCCACGCATAGCGGATTTGTCACCGGCAGGAATATCTCTGTATTCTGGTTCCAGGGAGTACAGGCAGACCGCCATGCAATAAATAATGCGATTGCAGTGAGTGAAAGGACCGTCAAAGTGACGGATGGCAAGCTGCGCATTGCGGCAAGCGCCAGCGCTTCCGGCGGTACGGCTTATCCGCCGGCGTTAAGTGCAGTGACAATTACAGAGGTGCCCAAGATTAAGACGGGCATCAATTCGGAAGGTCTCTTCTACTGCAAAGACGTGACGGTGGATGTAAGCAAGGTCTACACCTATAAGGTTGTGGCAATGAAAGGTGAGGCAGAGGCAGCGGATTTGAATTCCGGGGATATCCAGACCATTCCTGCACCGACAGTTTCCGTAAGCGCGACAACGACAAACAGCGCCACGCTTGCAATCAATAACAATGAGGTGGAGACGGACAGCTACAATATTTACCGCAAGAAAGCAGCGGATACTTCCTTTGCAAAGGTTGCAGAATTTACAGATATCAACGCCGATGGCAATTTCACAGCCAGCAAGGTCTTGGGGGAGACGGAAGTATATGTGGAGGATGACTTCAATTCTTATGCCGTTGGCGATGGGACGGCGGAAAAGAGTAGGAATCTGCTTGCCCCGGACAATGGGGACTGGACGGTTCTGAACCCCAATAATTATTATGTGGGGATGGTGGCAGACAGGTCCAATTCTGACTGTGAGAATAATACATTATTCCTGAAAATGAGCGCGCTTGAGAATTATGACGGTGCATTTATGTATCTCAGCACAAATCTTGACCAGACTACGACGTTCCATAAGAAGCTGGCGGATGCGGCAGTGTTAAATGGTCAGACGCGCCTGCAGCTGAATTTTGCGCTGCCGAATCACTCCAATAAGGTAAACACGGACAGAGGGCTCTGCAGCAGCTATCTCTACCTTGCGGACAAGGAGATTACGGAAAATGATGCTGCAAGCGGCTATGTTGCCAAACTGGAGTACAATGCGGACGATAACAAGATTTATCTGAATGATGCCGAGGTCTATGATTTTGGCGAGGGTCAGGATAAAGTAAGGAGCGTATGGAACACGATTACGCTTGACATTAACCCGGAGCAGAAGACGATTGCCTACGAATTTGAAAGGGAAGCAGAAGAATATGTTAAGAGCGGCAGCGTGACAATCCCGGATGCACCGGCAGCGCCGGAAGAGCCGGCGGCAGAGGAGGGCGATGGGGAAACGGAAGAGCCGTCTTATGCGACCTTAAGTTTTACTGGCGCCAAAAATCCCAGCAACAACCAGCGTTGGGCAAATATTGCCATTGATAACCTCAAATTCGCTTCCCTCGGTGAAGTGGACAGCCCGGGCAGGACTTATACATACACAGATGCCAATTTAGAGACTGATACAGAATATAATTATTATGTAGGGGCAGTTGTCGATGGCAAGGAAATCGTAAAATCTTCCACAGTCAGCGCGAAGACACAGCCGATTGTAGCCGATAGTGTTTCTATTTCTGAAGAATCCCTGGAGATTAAAAAGGGCGGTACATCGGAAGAACTTACGGTAACTGTCCTGCCGGCAGAGACCTCGGACAAATCAGTGACCTGGTCAAGCGAGGACGAGACGATTGCAACAGTGGCAGACGGCGTAGTCACAGGCGTGGGCGCTGGTACCGTGAATATTGTTGCAACGACAAAGAATGGTAAGACAGCCAGCTGTGCCGTGACGGTTACAGATGTGAAACTGAGCAAATCAAGCCTGAACCTGAAGATTGGCGAAGAGGCAACCTTGACAGCAGAAGTAAGACCGGACACCATAACTACGCAGACCGTAAAATGGAAGTCCGATAAGGACGACATTGCAACGGTTGATGAAAATGGCAAGGTCAAAGCTATCGCTGCCGGAACGGCAAAGATTACTGTTACAGCCGACAATAATGGGGAAACTGCGACATGTACTGTAAAGGTCAGCAAGGTAGGTGTGACGGGTATTACCCTGAATGCTGCATCGGGAAGTCTGAAAAAGGGCGAGAAGGTGACGTTAACGCCAACGGTTGCGCCAGATAATGCAACGAATAAAGACATTACATGGTCTACTTCCAATGATAAGGTTGCAACGGTTCTGAACGGCGTAGTCACAGCAGTAGGACAAGGGTCCGCTGTTATCACGGCAACCTCTGCAGACAATGCGGCAATTACCGCAACATATAACCTCACGGTAACAGACCCGACAACGAATGGCCCGGCAGCAAAGATTCCGGCAACGAGTGTTTCCATAAAGAAACCGTCTTCCACAACATTGAAGAAAGGCAAGACGCTGACATTGACAGCAATTATGGCTCCCGCCAATACGACGGATACGCTTAGCTGGAAGACAAGCAACCCCAAGATTGCAACGGTAACAGCAGGCAAAGTCAAAGCTGTTAACAAAGGAACGGCAACGATTACGGTAACAACGACGAGCGGCAAGACAGCATCGATTAAGATTACTGTCAAGGTACCGGCAACGAAGGTGAAGCTTTCCAAGAAGAAAGCAACATTGAAGGTAGGCAAGTCATTAAAATTAAAAGCAAAGATGACTCCTGCCAATTCCACGGATAAACTTACCTGGAAGACTTCTAATAAGAAGGTTGCTACCGTGAAAAAAGGAAAGGTGACAGCGAAGAAGAAAGGAAAGGCAACGATTACGGTGAAGACCCAGAGCGGGAAAACGGCGAAGTGTAAGATAACCGTAAAATAACCCTTAACCGGATGACGAAGGAAATACTGATTAAATCAGCGTTTCCCATTAAAAAGTAAGAGCAAAGGCAGCGGTTTATGTCCGCTGCCTTTTGCGATGAGGATTTTTTCAATGCCCACTCCCGCCAAAGCTTATATCATATTTCGTACCACGCCATAGCCGACCAGGAGCACAATACTGATATACAAGATAACATTCTGCCAGGGTTTTAACTTTTTAGTCCCATCTTTTACATAAGTCATGGCACTTCCTGCAAAGACAATTCCCAGCGGTATCAGCAGCAGAAACAGCACAGGGTGGCAGAGGAATGCCCCATGGAAATCAAGCCGCATCATAGCCAGGCACATGCGGGTTACGCCGCAGCCCGGGCATTTCAGTCCGGTGACTGCGTAGATGGGACACGGAATGGCGAGTCCCGTATATTTGGCAAATATGCCATATACAAAACCCGCCATGACAATGCAAAGCGTATATGTAATTACTCGTATCAGACGCTTTCTTCCCATAATTATGCCAGCTTATTAAGGTCGTTCTGCATAAGCGCGTATGCAACGATTGAGAATCCAAACAGGCACAGCAGAAGATATGCAATGCTGCTGCTGTTTGAGGGTATTCCGCGGTCGTTCTTTGCCTGGTCAATCTTCTCGCCTTGCTTGTAAGCCCAATACAGACCGTAAATATTGCATGTTACCAGGGACAGAAGGAATGCAACGACACCTGAGGTGTCCCCTGTCCTTCCCGAAACAATATTGGTCTCGTCAGTGATGCATATAAACCAATAGATGCCATAGATGCCGCATGTCACGATGGACAGGATAATGCATATGGCAATTTCTCTGCGCTGAATCATAAATTTTCTCCTTTCATTTTGCGAACTACGATACCATTATAGCATACCAGCGGCTTTTGTCCAGCCTTTATAAATTTTATGTATAGTATGCCACTTTATTCAGTTCATTCTGCATAAGTGCGAGAGCAACAATCTGTAGGCCAAACAGACAAAGTAAGAGATAGACAATGTGGCTGTTGTCGTCTGTGGGAATGCCATAATCAGACTTTGCGATATTGAGTTTTGCCCCCTGGCGGTATGCCCAATATAAATCGTATAAACTGCAGGTTACCAGGGACAGCAGGAAGGCGCCGATGCCTGTGGTTTCCCCGACTCTGCTGGAAACTTCGTTCGTTTCATCTGTAAGCCGTATAAACCAATAGATGCCATAAATGCCGCATGTCACTATTGATAGGAGAATGCATAGTGCGATATTTCTTTGTTCAATCATAAGATTCCTCCTTTAAACGTTTCGTTTTCTTGCATATAACATACGCGATTTATCAAATTTATGCAAGGGAAATCCGTAAAGGGGGTGGCATGCTTATTGGAATTCCTGTGTCAGGAGATGTATAGGATTTTTTTGAGTTCCATGATTTAAATTCTCCCAAACTTGCCAAAACCCAAGATATATCATATAATAAGCTGAATACCCATTTTAGAAAAGAGGAATGATAATGGAGCGATTGGAAAAATTGTTGGAACGCCTGGACTACACAGTGGTTCAGGGAAGCACAGATATAGAGGTTACAGAGTTGGTCTATGATTCCAGGAAAGTGCAGCCGGGCTGCCTGTTTGTCTGTATCAAGGGCACGGCCGTGGATGGGCATACGTTTGCCGGGGAAGTGGCAGCAAAAGGCGCAAGCGCCATTTTGGTGCAGGATTGCGTGGATGTGCCGGGGAATGTCACAGTCATTGAGGTAGAGGACAGCCGGTATGGGCTTGCGCTTTTGTCCTGCGCATGGTTCCATTATCCGGCAGAGAAACTGAAAGTCATCGGTGTGACCGGGACGAAAGGGAAGACTACGACCACTTACATGGTCAAATCCATTTTGGAACATGCAGGTTATAAGGTGGGGCTGATTGGCACGATTGAAGCCATTATCGGCGATAAGGTGATTCCGGCAAACAATACAACGCCGGAATCTTGGATTGTACAGAGCTATTTCCATCAGATGGCAGAAGCGGGCTGCCAGTGCGTGGTGATGGAGGTATCCTCCCAGGGGCTGATGATGCACCGCACTGCGGGCATTCCCTTTGAGATTGGCATATTTACGAATATCGAGCCGGACCATATCGGGCCCGGGGAACATTCCTCTTTTGAAGAATATATGGGCTGCAAGGGATTGCTGTTCAGACAATGTAAGATTGGGATTGTCAATGTGGACGATGAGCATTGGCAGAAAGTGCTTGAGGGCCATACCTGTAAGCTGGAGACATTTGGTTTTTCTGAAAAGGCAGATTTAAGGGCAAAGAACCCACAGCTTGTGAAAAAGCCTGGCTGTCTTGGCGTATCCTATACGGCACAGGGGCTTGTTAATGCAGAGATTGAGATTGACGTGCCTGGCAAGTTCAGCATATACAATTCCCTGACGGCGATTGCCATCTGCCGCCATTTTAAGGTGACGCTTGCGGATATGAAGCAGGCGCTGAAGGAGGCGAAGGTAAAGGGCAGGATTGAGATGGTCAAAGTGTCGGATACATTTACGCTGATGATAGATTACGCCCACAATGCCATGAGCCTGGAGAGCCTTCTGACAACGCTGAAAGAATATGATCCTACGCGTCTGGTCTGTCTGTTCGGCTGCGGCGGCAACCGTTCGAAGCTGCGCCGCTATGAGATGGGCGAAGTGTCCGGGAATTTGGCAGACTTGACGGTCATTACCTCAGATAACCCCAGGTTTGAGGAACCTCAGGCAATCATAGACGATATCAAGGTGGGGATAGCCAAGACAGAGGGAGAATATGTAGAAATCCCCGACCGCAAAGAGGCTATCCGCTACGTGATTGCCAATGGGCAGCCGGGTGACGTAATTGTCCTTGCCGGAAAAGGGCATGAGGATTATCAGGAAATCAAGGGCAAGAAATATCCCATGGATGAGCGGGTACTGATTCAGGAAGTGCTGGAAGAAATGCAAAACAGGAACAGGTGAGGCAGATGGCACTCTATGCCAATATTATCATAGATATTTCACATGAAAAACTGGATAAGACATTTCAGTATAAGGTGCCTGACAATTTGCAGGACGTGCTTAAGGTAGGGCAGCAGGTGGAAGTGCCCTTTGGCAATGGAAACCGGATGAATACCGGGTATGTCGTGGAGCTGACAGATACGCCGGAATATGAGGTTTCCAGGCTGAAAGAAATCATCGGTGTGGTGGAAGGCAGCATTGCTATCGAATCCCAGCTGATTGCCCTGGCGGGGTGGCTGCGCAGGAATTATGGCGCTACCATGAATCAGGCGCTGAAAACGGTGCTGCCGGTGAAACAGAAAACCTCTGCTAAGAAACAGCGCATGGTCCGCCTTGCCCTGAGCAGGAAGAAAGCAGAGGAATGGCTGGCGGTATTTGAGAAAAAGCACAATACGGCAAGGGCCAGGCTGCTGTCCAATCTTATGGAGCAGAGCCCTCTGCCGTATGAGGCAGTAACCCGGAAACTCCATATAACGGCGGCGGTTGTCCGTGTGATGGAGGAGATGGGCATCCTTACCGTGGAGGAGCAGCGCACTTACCGCAGCCCGCTGGGAGAAATGAAGCGGGGCGGCAAAAAGCCCATACTGAACGAGGGGCAGACAGCGGCAGCGGAGCGTATCTGGGAGGATTTCTCCAGAGGAGAGAGGAACACCTACCTGCTCCACGGCGTTACCGGCAGCGGCAAGACGGCTGTGTACATAGAAATTATTGAGCGGCTGGTGCATAGCGGCAGACAGGCAATTGTGCTGATACCGGAAATTGCGCTGACTTACCAGACTGTGCTCCGTTTCTATCAGAGGTTCGGGGAGCGCGTGTCCATCCTTAATTCCAAGATGTCTGCGGGAGAGCGGTATGACCAGTTTGAGCGTGCCAAAAACGGAGAGCTGGATGTGATGATAGGTCCGCGTTCTGCATTGTTTACGCCGTTTGCCCAACTGGGAATGATTATCATAGATGAAGAACATGAGACAAGCTATAAGAGTGAGAATGTGCCCCGCTACCATGCCCGGGAAACAGCAATTGAGCGGGCGCGGATGGCGGGGGCAAGCGTGCTGTTAGGTTCCGCCACGCCCTCCATGGAAAGTTTTTACCATGCAGTGAATGGCGATTACGTGCTGCTGCAGTTAAAGGACAGAATCGATAAAAAGCCCCTGCCCACGTGTCATACCGTGGATTTGCGGGAAGAATTAAGGCGGGGGAACCGTTCCATCCTCAGCGAAAAGCTGCAGGAATTGCTGGAGCAGCGGCTAAGGAGCCGCCAGCAGGCCATGCTGTTCATTAACCGCCGGGGGCTGGCAGGGTTTGTCTCCTGCCGTGCCTGTGGGCACGTGATGAAATGCCCGCACTGCGATGTGTCCCTGAGCCAGCATAATAACGGCAATGTGGTATGCCATTATTGCGGATATGCACAGAAGCTGCCGTTCGTTTGCCCGGAATGCGGTTCCAAATATATTGGCGGCTTTAAGGCAGGTACCCAGAAAATCGAAGAAATCATCAAGAAACGTTTTCCCCAAGCGCGGGTGCTGCGCATGGATTTTGACACTACCCGCAGCAAGGATAGTTATGAGAAAATCCTCTCAGCATTCGCCAACCAGGAGGCAGATATTTTAGTCGGCACGCAGATGATTGTCAAAGGACATGATTTCCCCAATGTCACGCTGGTGGGGATTCTGGCGGCAGACCTGTCCTTACATGTCAGTGATTTCCATGGACCGGAGCGGACGTTCCAGCTGATTACCCAGGCGGCAGGACGTGCCGGGCGGGGGAAGCTGCCGGGCGAAGTGGTCATCCAGACATACAGTCCTGAGCATTATGCCATAGAGCTGGCGGGGAAACAGGATTATGGGAAATATTATCAGGCGGAGATTGCCTACCGGGAACTTTTGCATTATCCGCCCTGTGGGCATATGCTGGTAATGATGACGGCGTCCGCAGACGAGATGACAGCGTTTCTGAGCATGGAGCTGCTGGCAAAGAAAGTCCGGCAGGCGCAGGACAGAGGCAAGTTGTCGGGGCTGCAGCTGATAGGTCCGGCAGATGCCGCCGTTGCCAAGGTAAAAGACGTCTACCGGAGAGTCTTGTATTTCAAACATCAGGAATACCAGACGCTTGTGCAGATAAAGGATGTGCTGGAACAGTTTATTTTCCGCCACCGTGAGTTTCGTAGTGTCTCGGTGCAGTTTGATTTTGACCCTATGAATGGGTTTTAGATAATACGCATAGAATGAATACAAGAGGAGGAAATGATATGGCAGTGCGTAACATCCGTCAGTTGGGTGACGAAATATTGAAGAAGAAATGTAGGGAGATTAAGGAGGTAACGCCGAGAATCCAGGAGTTGATAGACGATATGCTGGAGACCATGTACGAGGCGAACGGCGTAGGGCTGGCAGCGCCGCAGGTGGGCGTGTTAAAACGCGTGGTTGTGATTGATATCGGGGAAGGTCCCATTGTGCTGATAAATCCCAGGCTTATGGAATCCAGCGGCGAGCAGACAGGAGAGGAAGCATGCCTGAGCGTTCCGGGGAAATATGGGATAGTGACACGCCCGATGAATGTGAAAATCGAAGCATATAATGAGGATATGGAGCGCATGGAGCTTCTGGGCGATGACCTTCTGGCGCGCGCTTTCGTTCATGAGATAGAGCATCTGGATGGGCATATGTATGTGGAAAAGGTTGAGGATGGTCTACATGAGGCAGTTTATGAGGAGGAAGACGAATGAAAGTGATTTTTATGGGCACGCCCGATTTCTCCGTGGGAACCTTGGAAGCCTTAATCGAGGCTGGGCATGAGGTCACGCTTGCCGTCACCCAGCCGGATAAGCCCAAGGGCAGGGGGAAAGCCATGCAGTTCCCGCCGGTAAAGGAAGCCGCCCTTGCCCATGGCATTGAGGTTTACCAGCCCAGGCGGGTGCGGGAGGAAGCCTGTATCCAATATCTGAGGAACTATGCGGCAGATATTATCGTGGTCGTGGCATTTGGGCAGATTTTGCCCAAAGAAATCCTGGAAATGCCAAAATATGGCTGCATCAACGTCCACGCCTCCCTGCTGCCCAAATACCGTGGGGCCGCGCCGATTCAGTGGGCGGTCATCAATGGGGAACAGGTGACTGGGGTGACAACTATGCGCATGGACGAGGGGCTGGATACCGGAGACATGATTCTCAAGGAGGAAGTGCGGCTCACGGCGGAAGAGACCGGGGGCAGCCTTTTTGACCGACTGGCACAGACCGGGGCAAAGCTGTGTCTGCGGACACTTACAGCGATTGAGGAGGGGACAGCCAGTTACACGCCGCAAGACCATGCTCTGGCTACCCATACCACGATGATCAAGAAGCAGCTGGGGGAGATTGACTGGCAGAAACCGGCGCAGGAACTGGAGCGTCTGGTCCGTGGGCTGAATCCCTGGCCGAGCGCGTATACGTTCCTCAATGGGAAAACGTTAAAAATCTGGAAAGCTGCCGTGATAGGACAGACAGATCAAGAGCAGGCCGGCAATCTGCAAAAAGGTCGGGAACAGGCCGGCAAGCCGGAAAGCGGAGAGCAGCAGGCAGCATTTGAAATAGAACCCGGGACCGTTGCCTGGGTGACGAAGGACAGCCTTGCGGTCCAGACCGGGCAAGGGCTTTTGAAACTGTTGGAAGTACAGTTAGAGGGAAAGAAACGGATGACAATCGATGCATTCCTGCGGGGATTACCCATAGACAAGGGATGCAGGCTTGGAAAGGAGTGACCTTTATGCCATTTTATGGATTTGGATTTTATTTTGACCCAACTTATATATTAGTGATTATCGGGGCATTGATTTGCCTGGCAGCCTCAGCGAGGGTGAAATTTACCTTCCGCAAATACGACCGGGTGCGCAGCATGTCAGGGATGACCGGGGCACAGGCGGCGGAACGCATCTTGCGTGCAGCGGGGATTCATGACGTCAGCGTTGAGCATGTCTCCGGGGAACTGTCAGACCATTATGACCCAAGGAGAAAAGTGCTGCGCCTTTCAGACAGCACCTATGGCTCTGCTTCCGTAGCAGCAGTAGGTGTGGCAGCGCATGAGTGCGGACATGCCATCCAGCATCAGAAATCGTATGCGCCCCTGGCAATCCGCGGCGCGATTGTCCCGGTGGCTAATTTCGGCTCTGCAGCGGCCTGGCCGCTGATTATCATCGGCATGTTTATCAGCAGCAATACAGGTACGCTTTTGATTGATATCGGCATTATCTGTTTTTCCCTGGCAGTGATGTTCCAGCTTGTGACGCTGCCGGTGGAATTTAACGCTTCCAGGCGGGCAGTGCGCATTTTGGGTGAGACAGGCATCTTAGATTCACAGGAACTGAGAAGTACGAGGAAAGTCCTTGGCGCTGCCGCGCTGACGTATGTGGCGGGCGCTGCCGCTGCGATTCTGCAGCTTCTGCGTCTCCTGCTCCTGTTTGGAGGAAGAAATGACGACTGATGTAAATTTGCGGGAACTGGTTTTGGAAGTCCTGCTCGCCGTGACCAGGGACCATGCATACAGCCATCTTGTGATTCGGGAAATGCTGGAGAAATACCAGTACCTTGGCAAACAGGAGCGGAGCATTTTAAAGCGCGTATGCGAGGGGACTTTGGAGCAGATGATTTGGATTGATTATGTCATCAATCAGTTTTCCAGTGTCAAAGTAAATAAAATGAAACCCCAGATACGCTGCATCTTAAGGAGCAGCGTATATGAACTGAAGTATATGGATGCCATTCCGGCTTCCGCCACCTGCAATGAGGCAGTGAAGCTGGCGCAGAAGCGGGGGTTTCGCAACCTCAAGGGCTTTGTCAACGGTGTTTTGCGGACTGTCAGCCGTAATTTAGACAAGATTTCGCTGCCGGACCGCGAGCAGGAGCCTGTGCGCTATCTGTCGGTAAAGTACTCCATGCCGGAATGGATTTTGCAGCTGTGGCAGACATACCCACTGGAACAGGTGGAGGAGATGCTGCAGTCATTTCTTATGGAAGCCCCGACAGTTATTCGCATAAACCCTCTTAAGACAACAAAAGAAGAGCTCAGGCAGGAACTTATGGCAGACCATATCACAGTCAGGGAAGATGAGGAGGTTCCCGGGGTATTCTATCTGGAAGGATATGATTTCCTGCGGAAAATCCCCTCATTCCGGGAAGGAAAATTTTATGTGCAGGATACGAGTTCCATGCAGGTGGCGATTTGCGCTTGCCCCAAGCCCGGTGATTATATCCTCGATGTCTGCGCGGCTCCCGGCGGCAAGAGCATCCATTTGGCAGAACTGCTCTGGGAGGCGGAGAATGGAGCCGCCGTTCAGGGGATGGTGGAAGCCCGGGATCTGACCGCACAAAAAGTATCCCTGATTGAGGAAAATATAAACCGCTGTGGACTTCCCAATATCTGTGCCGTACAGGCAGATGCCAGAATATTGGATGAAGATAAGGTGGGCAAGGCGGATATCGTGGTTGCGGACCTGCCCTGTTCGGGACTGGGTGTCCTTGCCAGGAAAGCAGATATCAAATACCGGGTGACCATGGAGGAATGCCGTAAGCTGTGCGATTTGCAGAGGCAGATTCTGCATACCGTGCAGCAGTATGTAAAGCCGCAGGGAATCCTGATATATAGTACCTGTACTATCAATCCCATGGAGAATGAAGAGAATGTCAGTTGGTTTCTGCAGGAGCATGACAATTTTCGTCTGGAGCTGCAGAAGCAGATTTGGCCGGGCAAAGGCAAGAACGATGGTTTTTTCCTGGCAAAGATGCGGAAAGGATAAGTTATGAAGCAGGATATTAAGTCATTCAATCAAAAAGAACTGGAAGAGTTTTTCGTGTCCTTAGGGGAAAAGCCGTTCCGCGCGCGGCAGGTTTACCAATGGCTGCATGTAAAACAGGCAGCTTCTTTTGCCGAGATGACGAATATTTCTAAAGCCTTGCAGGAAAAATTAAGGGAAACCTGCGAACTGACAGTTCTGCGGCAGCAGCTTGTGCAGCGTTCCAGGGACGGTACGGCGAAATATCTCTTTGCTTTGGCGGACGGAAATATGATTGAGAGCGTACGCATGAAATATAAACATGGGAACAGCGTGTGCATTTCTTCCCAGGCGGGCTGCCGCATGGGCTGCCGTTTCTGCGCTTCTGCGCTGGGCGGGCTGGTGCGCAGCCTGACCCCGGCAGAGATGCTGGATCAGATTTACCGGATTCAGGCGGATATCGGTGAGCGCGTCTCCCATGTGGTGGTGATGGGAACCGGCGAGCCTTTGGATAATTATGATAACCTGCTGAAATTCCTGGAACTTCTGACCGATGAACATGGGCTTCATATCAGCCAGCGCAATATTACGGTGTCTACCTGTGGCATTGTGCCGAATATGCGCAGGCTTGCCGAACAAAAACTGCAGATTACGCTGGCAGTTTCGCTTCATGCCTCCTCGCAGCAAAAGCGCCTGGAGCTGATGCCGGTGGCGAACAAATATGAAATCCATGAACTGCTGGCGGCCTGTAAGGAGTATTTTGCCAAGACCGGGCGGCGGATTACCTTTGAATACAGCCTGGTGGGCGGCGTCAATGATAAGACGGAAGATGCCGTGCAGCTGGCAGCTTTGATTAAAAACATGAACTGCCATGTCAACCTTATCCCGGTAAACCCCATCGAGGAGAGGGACTACGTGCAGTCTGGCAAGCGGGCAGTCACGGAGTTTAAAGAGCAGCTCGAGAAATATGGGATAACGGTAACGGTCAGGCGTGAAATGGGCAGGGATATTGACGGAGCCTGCGGGCAGCTGCGGCGCCGTCAGATTTTATGACTTGTCCTTTTATATACATTATGCTAAAATATTTATGACTGTTTGGAACTTTATGGGATTGCAAGCAGTTGCCAATGAATGGATGTTTCAGAATAATTCTCAAAGAAAGGCGGGCCGGACATGAGGGCTTTTTCCAGGACGGATACGGGGAGAAGACGAGAAATGAATCAGGATTATATGTATACTTCCGAGTTGCCAGTTGGAAATCTGCCCAATCTGTATGTGTTAGCAGATGGCATGGGAGGGCATAATGCTGGAGACTATGCTTCGCGTTATGCAGTGGAGACGATTGTGCAGTCTGTACAAGGCAGCCGGGATACATCGCCGGTGATGATTTTGCGGGAAGCCATCTGGAAGGCGAATCAGGCGGTGGTAGAGAAATCCAGGACAGATATTGACCTGGAGGGCATGGGAACGACTGTGGTCGCAGCGACTGTGAACGGCAGTGAGCTTTGTGTGGCAAATGTCGGCGACAGCCGCCTGTATATTGCGGGAGAATATTTTGAGCAGATTACAAAGGATCACTCCTATGTGCAGGAAATGGTGCGCAGGGGAGAGTTAAGGGCGGAGATAGCGAGAATCCATCCTGACCGCAATATCATCACGCGTGCCGTAGGCGGCGGGCTGGATATTGAGGTTGATTTCTTTGAAGCAGAGCTGGTGGAGAACGACCGGATTCTCATGTGTTCTGACGGACTGACAGATATGTTGGAGGACAGGGAGATTTTTGAAATTATAAAGACTGGAGCCGATAGTGCAGATATTGTGGAGATGCTGGTTGGGCAGGCCAACAGATATGGAGGCAATGACAATATCACAGTTATTTTGACGGAACCGTTTGAGTGGTAAGATGTTTGGAGGTAAGAATGTTAAAAGAGGGAATCTATATTGCAGATAGATACGAGATTGTAGGGAAAGTCGGAACCGGCGGCATGGCGGACGTCTATAAGGCGAAAGACCATACGCTGGGACGTTTTGTAGGAATCAAGGTTCTCAAGCAGGAGTTCTCCGAAGATGTGAATTTCGTGACGAAATTTCGGACGGAGGCACAGTCGGCAGCAGGATTAGAGCATCCCAATATTGTGAATATTTATGATGTAGGAAGCGAGAATGCCATCCATTATATTGTCATGGAATATGTGGAGGGCATTACCTTAAAGACCTATATTGAGAAGAAAGGGCAGCTTTCCTTTAAGGAAGCCGTGAGCATTGCCATCCAGGTAGGAAGGGGTATTGAGGCGGCGCACAACAAGCACATTATCCACCGTGACATCAAGCCGCAGAATATCATAATTTCCACGGAGGGCAAAGTCAAAGTGACTGATTTCGGGATTGCCAGGGCAGCGAGCAGCAACACCATCAATTCAGATGTGATGGGTTCCGTGCATTACGCTTCGCCGGAGCAGGCGCGCAATGGTTTTGTCGATGGCAAGAGCGATATCTATTCCTTAGGAATCGTTATGTACGAGATGGTAACCGGACGTGTGCCGTTTGATGGGGAGTCGACGGTGGCAATCGCCATCCAGCATCTGCAGGAGGAGATGATAAGGCCCAGCGCTTACGCGCCGGATTTGCCCATCAGCTTAGAGAAGATTATCCTCAAATGTACGCAGAAGAGCCCGGACAGGCGTTATGATACGATTGGCGACTTGCTGATTGACCTGAAGAAAGCGCTAATCAGCCCCAATGAAGATTTTGTGGTGATGGTTCCCATCGGGCAGCAGGATAAGACCAGGGTCATGAAACAGGAGGAAGTGGAGAGCATCAAGGAGCAGACAAGGAATATGTATTACGAGGATGCTGCTGAGGAACCTGAGGAAGAGGATGAGGAAGAAGAGGAAGAGGAGGAAGACAGCGGATTTCTGAATCCTAAGATGGAAAAGGCAGTGACAATCATGGGCATAGTCGCCGCCGTCATCATAGTCGCTATCATTATCTATATTGTGGGCAGCTTTTTTGGTCTGTTCCGTTTTGGCGGGAGCCAGAAGGAAGACGATGTGAAGCAGGAAGAGATGAAGGATGATGAGGAGGAGGAAGAACCGGAAGATAAGACAGAAAAAGTGGAGATGATTGACCTCAAAGGCAAGACCTTTGATGAGGCGAAAGCGGCGCTCTATGAGATAGGGCTTGGAATTGAGAGAGCGGGAGAGGAATCTTCCGACACCTATGCCCAGGGGCAGATTGTCAGCCAGAGCGTGGAGGCCGGGACGCAGGTGGAGAAGCATACGACTATCCGGGTTACCATCAGCAGCGGCGTGGGTGAGATTGATGTGCCGATGGTGACGGGACTCGATCAGACGGCAGCGGAAGCGAAATTAGCGGAGAGTGGATTTGTGGCAAATACTGATTTTGGCTATAGCGATTCCGTTGCCAGCGGCACGGTGATGTCTCAGACACCGGAAGCGGGGAACAAAGCCAAAAAGGGAGATACCGTCAGCCTTATAGTAAGCCGGGGAACGGAGCCTGTCGTGATGCCCAATGTCTGGAATAAACCGGAGGCAGAAGCGAGGGAACAGCTATCTGCCCTGGGGCTTAAGGTGTCAACAACCTCTGATTACAGCAACGATATACCGGAAGGGAATGTCATCAGCCAGAACATCGTGGAAGGGAAGTCCGTGGAGAAAGGGGCAACCGTTACGCTGGTTATCAGCTTAGGTAAGAAAAGCACATTCTATTCCCTTGACAATTACAGCATCAACAAGTTGGAGGATATTCCCAAAGTCGCTACCAGCATCACGGCGAAGATTGCCCTTTACAAGTCAGAGAGTGAGGAGTTAGTCAATACCTGGACTGCCACGTCTTTCCCATTCGTGCTTACTCAGGGCGGCATTGAGAATTGTTCCGAGGGATATATCATCATTGAATGGGAATGGAGTTATTTAGACGAGGAGGGCGTAGAGATTCTTGAGGGCAGGACGACAGAGATAGACGATATTCCATTTACGCCGAATTAGGGAAGCGGTGCATATGCAGGGGAAAATCATAAAAGGGATTGCCGGTTTCTACTATGTACACGTAGCAGAAGCCGGAATCTTTGAGTGCAAAGCGAAAGGAATTTTCCGTAAAGAAAAAATAAAGCCGCTGGTAGGGGACGATGTGGAACTGGAACCGCTAAATATGCAGGATATGACTGGCAATATCACGGCAATCCTTCCCCGCAAAAATGAGCTCATCCGACCGGCAGTGGCGAATGTTGACCAGGCGATGGTGATTTTTGCGGCAGATAAGCCGAAGCCGAATTTTAATCTGCTGGACCGTTTTCTGATTATGATGGAGCAGCGCAAGGTGGAGACTATTATCTGCTTTAATAAGCAGGACCTCGTCACACAGGAAGAAACAGACAGGCTGCGGCAAATCTATGAACCCTGCGGCTATCAGGTTTTGGCAGTCAGCGCCAAGGAACAGCAGGGGCTTAAGCAGGTTCAGGAAGTCCTTGCAGGAAAGACAACGACAGTAGCAGGACCCTCCGGTGTAGGCAAGTCCTCACTGATTAACCTGCTCTCGCCGGAAGCGGATATGGAGACGGGGATGCTCAGTGAGAAGATTGACAGGGGGAAACACACTACCCGGCATTCCCAGTTGTTGTATATTGATGATGGGACGTACATTATGGATACGCCCGGCTTCAGTTCCCTGTACCTGATGGGGATGGAAGCGGAGGAACTGAAATGGTACTTTCGGGAATTTGAATCTTATGAGCCGTTTTGCCGTTTTCAGGGCTGCAGCCATATCCATGAACCGGGTTGCGCTGTGAAAACGTCATTGGCGGAGGGGAAAATCAGCCCTATACGGTATGAGAATTATGCGATGCTTTACGGAGAACTGAAAAATGTCAGAAAGTATGAAAAAGGAGGAGGAAAGAGATGAATTGTTTATCGCCATCTATACTGGCAGCGGATATTTCCTGCCTGGGGGAACAGATTAAAATGATTGATGAGGCTGGGGCGCAGTATGTGCACATTGACATCATGGATGGGCATTTTGTGCCCACGCTTTCCTTTGGCGCGCCGGTCATAAGGTCCATCCGGCCGCTTACCGAGCGGATTTTTGATGTGCATCTGATGATGGATGAGCCAATCCACCTGGTAGATGAGATGGTGGAATGCGGTGCAGACATTATTACGGTCCATGCCGAGGCGTGTACCCATCTTGACCGCACAATTGAAAAAATTAAAGAGCGCGGAGTGCTTGCTTCCGTTGCTTTGAATCCGGCAACCGATTTGGGCTGCCTGAATTATATCCTGCCTAAGCTTGATATGGTTCTTTTGATGACCGTCAATCCCGGCTATGGCGGACAGAAATACATTCCTTATCTGACAGATAAGATTCGCGATTTGCGGCAGATTGTGGAGGAGCGCGACTTAAAGCTTGATATCGAGGTAGACGGCGGGGTTACTTTGCAGAATGTAGGGGGGATTCTTGAAGCCGGGGCCAATATCATTGTGGCTGGTTCCGCTGTGTTCCATGGGGATGTGAAGGGGAATGCGGAGGAATTTTTAAAGAAGATGGCCTGAGAATTAAAATTGGCCATAGCAATATTGTTTTAGAGGAAGAGAAGATGCAGTCATTGATTATCAGCGGCGGAAGCCTGGACATGGAATTTGCCCTTTCTTATATCAGAAAATATTCCTTTGACTTTACTGTCGCGGCAGACAGGGGCATGGATTTTTTCTATGAGCATAAGATGGTACCGGATTATATTGTGGGAGATTTTGATTCGGCAGACCCGGAGGTTTTAGAGTATTTCCGCAATTTAAACGGAGGGGAAAGGCCTGAGATTTTACAGTTTGAGCCAGAGAAAGATGAGACAGATACGGAACTTGCCATCCGTATAGCAATACAGCAGGGATGTGATGATATCCATCTTCTGGGCGCTATGGGAAGCCGAATGGACCATATGCTGGGCAATCTGCATCTGTTGGGAGCAGCAATGAAACAAGGGGTGGCATGCAGAATGGTGGATAAGAATAACCGCATCCGCATGATTTGTCAGGGAATGTCATTGAGGCGCGAGGAACAGTATGGGACTTATGTATCGCTTTTTCCGTTCACACCGCAGGTGAAAGGGCTGACGCTGACAGGTTTTCAATATCCGTTAAAAGATTACACGCTGGAATGTTACCATTCTCTCGGCGTCAGCAATGAGATAATTGCTGAGAAAGCGGAGATTTCATTTCAGGAGGGCGTGCTGCTTGTTGTGGAGTCAAAAGATTGAGCCCCATAGGATGGAAAGAGGAAAATACAATAAAAGAAAGGATTATTAAAGTAGTCAGAGGTGTTATTGATGAATAAGATGCGGATGTTTGTGAAAGCGATATATGCAGGTTTTGCAATAGGAATAGGTGGGATTATCTATTTGTCAATGGACAATAGAATTCTTGGCGCCCTGTTTTTTAGTTTTGGGCTGTCAACGATTGTGACACAAGGATTTAATTTGTATACAGGTAAGATTGGTTTTGTCAAAGAGTGGAAAGAACTGCCGGACATGCTCATGATATTAGCGGGTAACTTTATAGGAACCTTTATCGCGGCAATGCTGGCGAAAGCTGCCAACCTGAATATTGACAGCACACAGATGGTACATAACAAATTAGAGAACAATTTGCTGCACGTATTTCTGCTGTCAGTCTTTTGCGGCGTGATGATGTATCTGGCAATTGACAATTATAATAAGAGCAAGAATATCGTATTTGTGGTGGCGGCTGTCATGATATTCATATTGTCGGGGTTTGAACATTCCATTGCCAATATGTTTTACTTTGAGATAGCGGATGCCTACAGCCTGAAAGCATTGCTTTATATTCTGGTGATGGCTGCCGGAAATGGCGTTGGCGCGAAAGTTTTCGGCTTGATGCCGAAATAGGAGGATGTTTGATTTCCATGGCAGCGGGAGGATATCTCTGGCTGCGGAGCAGAATAACAATAAATGTAACATACGAAAAGGAGAATTGACATGAAGAGAAAATTTGCAAACCGACAGTTACACGTATTCCTCTGTATCTTGGTTGTTATGATGATGGCTTTGGTTACAGCAGGCTGCAATGGCAGCAAAAATGATGCGGCCAAGGATTCAGGGAAAGCAGAAAGTACAGAGGCTGATGGCAATGTGCTGGGCGAAGGCAATACGCAGTTTACATTTACAGTCGTAGATGGGGAGAACAAGGAGACGAAATTTGAAATCCATACAGACAAAACGACCGTTGGGGAGGCTCTTACAGAGCTTGATTTGATTGCCGGTGAACAAGGCGATTATGGGCTTTATGTAAAGACAGTCAATGGGGTTACGGTGGATTTTGACAAAGACGGCGCTTACTGGGCATTTTATGTTGGCGATGAGTATGCAGCTACAGGCGTTGACTCTACAGAGATTGAAGAAGGAGCGACATATTCCTTTAAAGTTGAAAAACAATGAGGCTGACAATCAAAGAGATTGCTGTTTTTGGTATGCTTGGGGGCGTGATGTATGTTTCCAAGATGATTATGGAGCTTTTGCCGAATATACATCTGCTCGGCGTATTTATTGTTGCTTTTACCGTTGTATACCGGCAGAAAGCGTTGTATATCATTTATACTTATGTGTTTCTGAACGGTATTTTCAGCGGTTTTGCAGCATGGTGGATTCCATATCTGTATGTGTGGACGGTTCTGTGGGCGGCAGTTATGCTGCTGCCTAAGAATATGCCGAAGAAAGTGCAGCCCATTGTATACATGGCAGCGTGCGCTGCGCATGGATTTTTGTTTGGGACTCTGTATGCCCCGGCACAGGCAATCCTCTTTGGCTTAAGTTTCCAGGGGATGGTGGCATGGATAATTGCCGGGCTGCCGTGGGACTTTATGCATGGTATCAGTAATTTCTTCTGCGGCATTTTGATTATGCCGCTTGTCTATGCGCTGCGTAATGCGGAGAAAAACGTATGAAAAAGGAGATATGCAATTGCAGGAACAATTTTCAAGGACGGGGCTGCTGCTGGGCGAAGATGCTATGGAGAAACTGTCTCATGCCAGGGTCGCCGTGTTCGGAATCGGCGGCGTGGGCGGATATGTCTGTGAGGCCCTTGTGCGCAGCGGCATAGGGGCGTTTGATTTGATCGACAACGATAAGGTCTGCCTGAGCAATCTGAATCGGCAGATTATTGCCACGCATCAGACCATCGGCAGATATAAGACGGAGGTGATGAAGGAACGGATGCTTTCCATCAATCCGCAGGCGGATATCCGTCTATATCAATGTTTTTTTCTGCCGGAAAATGCGCAGGAATTTCCCTTTGCCGAATATGACTACATTGTGGATGCCGTGGATACAGTCACGGCGAAAATTGAGCTTGTGATGCAGGCGCAGAAATATGGGGTTCCCATTATCAGCAGCATGGGGGCAGGCAATAAATTGGACGGCAGCCGTTTTCAGGTTGCCGATATTTATAAGACCAGGGTCTGCCCATTGGCGAAAGTCATGCGCCGGGAACTGAAAAAGCGCGGCGTCCGCAGGCTGAAAGTCGTATATTCCGAGGAACAGCCTGTGCTGCCGTTTGCGGGTGACAGGAGGACGCCGGGCAGCGTGGCGTTTGTGCCCTCTGTAGCTGGCTTGATTATTGCGGGTGAGGTTGTGAATGACATGAGGAGATTTTAATGATGACACATCCGACAAACATACAATTGCAGAAATTAGAAGATCTGAGGAATGATATAAAGCGGCTTAATTCTGTGGCAGTATCATTCTCTGGCGGCGTTGATTCCTCATTCCTGCTGAGAGTCGCGGCAGACGTCCTGGGCGGGAATGCGATTGCCGTGACAATCTGTTCGCCATTTTTTCCGCAGAGGGAATCTGATGAGGCGCAGGCCTTTTGCCGGGAGCAGAAAATCCGCCAAGTGATGTGTGAACGGAATGTCTTGGAGCTTGCGGAGGTTGTGCGAAATCCAAAGGACCGCTGCTATCACTGCAAGAAAGAGATGTTCCAGCAGATTCGGGCAATGGCGCAAGACCTGGGGATGGAACACGTCATAGAAGGTTCTAATATAGATGATGACGGCGATTACCGCCCGGGGCTGCTTGCCGTGGCGGAGCTTGGCATTATAAGCCCGCTGAAAAATTGCGACCTGACAAAAACGGATATCCGCGCCTTGTCGAAATATTTAGGGCTGCCCACCTGGGAGAAACCGTCGTTCGCCTGTCTTGCTTCCCGCTTCGCCTATGGGGAGAAGATTACCGAGGAAAAGCTGTCTATGGTGGAGAGGGCGGAGCAGCTTTTATTTGACCGGGGCTTTCGCCAGTTTCGTGTGCGCATTCATGGCAGGATGGCGAGGATTGAGGTGAAGCCGGAGGAATTTGCCAGAATGGTACGAGAAGAAGTGAGGACGGAGATTGCCGAGAAATTCAGGGCATATGGGTTTACTTACACAGCGTTGGATTTGGATGGATACCGGACTGGGAGCATGAATGAGGAATTGCTGCATAATGGTGGAATAGAGGGCAAAATTAGCGGGTAAGATAGAGGAATGAAAGGTAAAATTTAGCAGGTAAAATAGAGGAAATGGCGAAAATTAAGATTGGAGAGTAAAATGCTGTTAAAATATATTGTAAGTAATTTTATGTCCATCGGGCATCCGGTGGAATTTAGCATGTTTCCGACATCAGAAAATGTGGCAGAACACTTGGTTAGAAAAATTGATACCAAAGCAGGACCATGGAGCATTCTCAGGCGGGGAGGGTTTTTCGGACCCAATGCGTCTGGAAAGACGACTTTTATAAAATCTCTGCGTTTTGCTAAGAGGTTTATTTTGAATGGCCCCAAAAGCGGAAAGGGAACGGGAATTAACCAATTCAGGGGAAATATTGAGGAATTACAGGGGAAGTCTCTGTTCCAGTTTATGTTTCATACGCAGGATGATGTCTATGAATATGGGTTTTCGCTGGGGACGGACCAGGTGCATGAAGAGTGGCTGATGATCCTTACAGAGACAGGGCTTGAGCCATTGTTTGTAAGGCAGACCTCGCAGGAAGGGAAGACGCAGATAGAGATTGAATCCAGGTTTGCTGAAGAAGGTTCCAAAGAACGGAACCTGGCAGAAGTCTTGAAAGACAGTATCGGTGAGAATCAGAAGAATCAGCTTTTCTTGTATAAGATGTACGACAATGGCGTCAAAAGAGTGGAAAGCATTATTGAGTGGTTTGAGAGCCTGAAGATTATTTTTCCTGAATCAGAGGTGCGGGGATTTTTTTTGCGTATGGATAAAGATGATGACTTTCGGGAATTCGTATTGAATAGCTTAAAGCATATGGACACTGGGGTTACAGGTGTTTCTATTGTCAGCAACGTTATGGACTTTGGTGAATTCGTAGAGAAATTTCATATTCCAAGTGGGATTGTGAGCCAGATTGAGGATAACAAGAATGGAATTTTGACTTTCGCAGGAAGATATTTTATGTTTGGAGAGGGAGAAAAACAGCAGACTACGTTGGTGCAGATAAAATTTGAGCATATGCTAAATGGGGAACTTGTGCCATTTAATGTGGAAGAAGAATCGGATGGTACGCAGCGTCTGCTTGATCTGCTGCCAATTTTATTTTCCCTGGGTAAAAACAGGCACGATATCTATTTTATAGATGAGATTGACCGCAGCCTTCACACAAAGCTGTCTCAGTACTTGCTGAGAGAGTTTTTAAAGGGCAGTGGGGATACGGATAGCCAAATTGTATTTACTGCCCATGACGTCAACCTGATCAACTTAGAGGAGTTTGGGCAGGACGAAATCTGGTTTATAGAAAAAGACAGTGAGGGGGAATCGCATTTGCGGCCATTTTCTGATTTTGAGATACAAAAAGGGCAGAATGTATTAAAAGCATATCTGAATGGACGGTTTGGGGCGGTTCCGCTGATAAAAGGGGGAGTTTAATGAGCAGCAGTATTATTCTAACAAGCAGAGTCCCAAATACATTGGCAAATCCATTGCGCGCCAAAAGACCGGCAACCAGTAAGATTATTTTCCTTGCCATGGAGGGAATTGCTACGGAAGAAGATTATTTTGCACGTGTTTCTGAGTTGTTTCATGAGGTTAAAGCAAAGATACAATTTATATCGGTAGTTGAGGATGCGGTCCATACAAGGGAAAAGAACCGGACCCAAGAGCAGAAAAGTCTGTTGGGGAAAGGCAAACCCAAACAATTGGTGGAGAAGATAGAGCAATTTAAAGCAGAACAGAATGAGAAATACCAGTTTGACAAATGTGGCTAATATTGCACCATGATGACGTCACCGAAGAAGATAAGCGTTTTGCTGTCACAGAGGAACATGCTTATAAAAAGACAAGCCATTTTCGGGAGAGGTTAAGAGAGTGCGGAGCGCCATTGCGGGACGCAAAACATATTCGGAGAGAAGATTACACGAAAGAGAAAATTATCCAGGCAGTCAATCGGGCGAAAGCATTACATACAGACAGAGAGGGGCGTTACCCCAAATATCTTGCGACAACTGTGTATCAATTGCTGGATAAAGTATTAGAGATGGCAGACAAGAATAACAATGAATTGACTAGATAACCAGGAAAAGGAGGAACATAGAATGTCAAATCAAGTTTTGGAAGTAATCAAAAAAAGGAGTTCAGCCAGGGCATACAGCGAGGTGAATCCGACAAAGGAAGAATTGGACATTATTTTGGAAGCGGGGCTGCAGGCGCCGACCGGCATGAACCGTCAGGAGATACGTTTTTCGGTGGTGAGCGGCGATAACCCGATTCTGGAGGAATTGGATGCGGAAAAGAGAAAATTGCGCGGACAGGAAAAGCAGCCCCATAATTTCTATTATGAGGCTCCGGTGCTGGTTTTCCTCAGTGCAGAGGACGGATTTAAGTGGAGCAAGGTAGATGCAGGAATCGCGGTTCAGAATATGACGCTGGCTGCGGAAAGCCTTGGGCTTGGCAGCTTGATTATCGGCTGCGTCTATGATGCTTTGCACGGCGAGAAAAAGGAATATTTTTCCAAGGCGCTGGCAATACCGGAGGGGTATTCGTTTGAGATTGCCTTAGCGGTTGGGCATAAGCTGGACGATAAAAAGCCGCATGAATATAATGCCAAGGAACAGGTGACATTATCTATTTAATTTGCATATGATAAGGCAAACGCGATAGGAATAATTATTCGATATGGAATTTAATAGTAAATGTAACTGTATGTCTGGCATAAACAAAGATGACATGGCATTTCCGCCGCAGCACCAGAACAGGCAGCCCGGATTTGAATACGTCATGAATCCGCAGCCTATCTCTGAATGTGGCAGAACATGCCGCAAGCTGGAGGGAAAAGTCGCCTTGATTACGGGCGGAGACAGCGGGATAGGCAGGGCCGTTGCCTATGACTTTGTCAAGGAAGGGGCCTGTGTTGCCATTGTCTATTATGATGAGGAAGCAGATGCTAAGGAGACAGCATCGAGGATAAGGGAATTAGGCGGTCAATCCCTACTCATATGCGGGGATTTGAAGAAATCGGAATTTGCAAAATATTGTGTGGAACGAACGGTGGATTACTTTGGCAGACTGGATATATTGGTCAATAACCATGCGGTTCAGTATATCCAGCGGAGCATACTGGATATTTCTCAGGAACAATTGGAATGTACATTCAGGACGAACGTATTCTCATTTTTTTATCTGATTCAGTGTGCGCTGCCATATATGGAGGAGGGCAGCAGCATTATCAACACAACGTCAGTGACGGCTTACCAGGGAAATAAAGATTTGATAGATTACAGCTCGACCAAAGGCGCAATCGTATCTCTGACCAGGTCGCTCTCACTGTCGCTTGCAGATAAAGGAATCAGGGTGAATGGAGTTGCCCCGGGTCCGATTTGGACGCCGCTGATTCCAGCTTCCTATTCGGCAGAGGAGGTTGCCACATTCGGCAAGAAAACCTCCCATGTGCCGATGGACCGGGCAGGGCAGCCATGCGAGGTTTCCCCCTGTTATGTATTTCTTGCCTCCGAGGATTCCAGCTATATGACCGGGCAGGTGCTTCATCCCAACGGAGGGACAATTGTAGGTTCCTAATCATTGTGCTTTTCCCATACAAAAGAGTGGAAAGCTAATGGATTGATATTACCGATATCCCTTTACACCTGAGCCGTATGTCTGGTATAATCAAAGTACGATATAAACGGCATAGGCAAAGGATGGTGATTGTATGCCAATAAATGAAAAAGAGTATAATGGCAATTTGTTCGATCAGCTGACACTTTTAGAAAGGCTTGAAATTGAGGCGCAAAAAGATAACGCTGAAAATGTTTTAAGGCAAATTGAATTTGAGAAAAAAGCAATTAATCGAAAATTATATCAGAAACCGCCGCTAACTGAAAATTAGAACGGAATAACCACAGCTCTGAAAACCTCGCCCTTTGGGGCGGGGTATTTGACTGAGTTATTAAGGGCTTGCACCTTTAAATTTAAATTGATTATTCCAAAATCATGGACGATATGGTAGAATATGAAACTATACGAAACTCTAATTGTGCAGTAATTGGTGTAGTAAAAATAGATAGAAAGGAAGAAACCCTTGAAGTAAAGGGTTTGTAAACAGGTAAAGATAAAATGAAACTAGGAATCGTGGGTTTGCCCAACGTAGGAAAAAGTACATTATTCAATTCATTGACAAAGGCGGGGGCAGAATCGGCAAATTACCCTTTCTGTACGATTGACCCCAATGTGGGCGTGGTGGCAGTACCGGACGAACGGCTGAAAAAGCTGGGGGACTTGTATCAATCTAAAAAGGTAACCCCGGCTGTCATTGAGTTTGTGGATATTGCCGGGCTCGTCAAAGGAGCCAGCAAAGGGGAAGGGCTGGGCAACCAGTTTCTGTCCAATATCCGCGAGGTGGATGCCATTGTGCATGTGGTGCGTTGTTTTGAGGACAGCAATATTGTCCATGTGGACGGCAGCATCAATCCGGTGCGCGATATTGAGACAATCAATCTTGAATTGATTTTTTCTGACATAGAAATTCTGGAGCGCAGGATTGCCAAGACCAGTAAGGGCGCCAGGATGGACAAGACTCTGGCGAAAGAGCTGAATTTTCTGGAACGTGTAAAAGCGCATCTCGAAGACGGCAGGCTTGCCAAGAGTTTTGAGACGGAAGATGAGGATGAGCAGATATGGTTTGCCGGTTATAACCTGCTGACTGCCAAGCCTGTCATCTATGCGGCAAATGTGTCTGAAGATGATTTGGCGGACGATGGCGCCGGCAATGCATTTGTGCAGGAAGTAAGGAAAAATGCCGCGGAGGAGAATTGCGAGGTATTTGTTATCTGCGCCCAGATTGAGCAGGAGATTGCAGAGCTGGATGATGAGGAAAAGTCTATGTTTTTGGAGGAACTGGGCTTGGAGGAATCCGGTCTTGAGAAATTGATTAAGGCAAGTTACAGCCTGCTGGGGCTGATTAGTTACCTGACCTCGGGGGAGGATGAGACGCGTGCGTGGACGATTAAGAAAGGCACCAAAGCGCCTCAGGCGGCAGGTAAAATCCATACAGATTTTGAGCGCGGCTTTATCCGTGCAGAGGTAGTCAATTACCAGGATTTGCTGGATTGCGGCTCTCTGGCGGCGGCAAAAGAGAAAGGTTTGGTCGGGCTGGAAGGAAAAGAATACGTGGTCAAGGACGGAGACGTGATTTTGTTCCGGTTTAACGTATAAATCCCTGTGTAACTCCGAGGATGAGTTCACAGGGGAACCCTTCGTATTAGGTTAGTAAGGGGAATCCATGAGAACGAATTTGAAAGGAGTTACACAGAATGAAAGCAGAAAGCAAGAGATTTTACAGATCCCTGATGGCATTGGTGTTGCCGATTACGTTACAGAATTTTATCACAAATGCGGTGAATTCCGCAGATGTGTTTATGCTGGGGTATGTAGGGCAGACGGAATTGTCTGCCGTATCCCTGGCAAATCAGTTTCAGTTTCTTTTGTCAGGAGTATTCTTCGGGATTTCCTCTGCCGTAGTCATGCTTGCTTCCCAATATTGGGGCAAGAAGGACACCGATTCCATCCAGGCGGTCATGGGCATAGCGGTGAAGATTGCATTTACGATAACGATGGTTCTTGCTGTTGGTTCAGTCACAATACCGGAGACGCTGATGAGGATTTATACTGCCGATGAGACTTTGATTTCCATTGGCTCTTCCTATCTGAGGATTGTAGGGGCATCTTATGTGTGCATGAGTTTCTCTCAGGTCTATCTCTGCGTATTGAGAAGCATGGAGCGGGCGCCGTTGAGCACGGCAATCAGCGCAGTGGCGCTGTTGTCGAATGTGGTATTGAACGCGGTGTTTATCTTTGGCATTGGCGGCGCGCCCAGGCTGGGTGTTATCGGTGTTGCCGTGGGGACGACGACGGCGCGCGTATTGGAACTTTTGCTTTGCCTGGCGGACGCGGTGCGGGGGAAGATATTTCGCATCGATTTAAAGATTATGTTCGGCAAGCATAAAATGCTGTTTGCCGATTTCTGTAAATACTCCATCCCGGCATTGATCAATGACTTTGCGTGGACATTGGCATTTTCCATGTATTCTGTGATTATGGGACATATGAATGCGGATGTGGTAGCAGCAAATTCTGTGGTATCAACGGTCCGTAACCTATGTATGATTATGGGATTTGCGCTTGGTTCCGGCGCTTCCGTGCTACTTGGCATAGAGATTGGCGAGGGCAGGATAGAAGATGCCAGGCGGGATGCCAGGAAATCATGCTATGTGACGCTTGTGGTGGGGATTGCCACGGGCATCCTGATATTGCTGCTGCGCCCCCTGGTATTTATGTGCTTTTCCCTGACGGACCGCGCGGCAAATTATCTGGATATCATGCTGTGGATCAGTTCTTATTATGTAGTGGGACAGGCGATGAATACGCTCTTGATTTCTGGTGTATTCCGCGCTGGCGGCGATTCTAAATTTGGCATGATTTGTGACATCGTTGTCATGTGGTGTATCAGCGTGCCCCTGGGATTCCTCTGTGCGTTTGTGTGGAATCTTCCGCCGATGGTGGTGTATTTTATCCTCTGCCTGGATGAATTCTGGAAGATTCCGGCAGTGTATGTGCACTACAAGAAGTTTGGCTGGCTGAAGGATATCACCAGGGAATTCGAGTAGAAAAGGCATGGAAATTATATAAGAATAGGAAATGAAAAAGGCATTTGGCAGTATCGGATACTGTCAGATGCCTTTTTAGGCAATCAAAATAGTTTTATTCATAAAAAATATTAAAAACTAAAGATTTTTCTTCACTATTTTATTCATTTTCTATAGTTTGAGGGGATGAAAAATAATATATATTGTGCGACAATTATATTACATTCATAAAAACTGGAAGGGTTGTGGATATTTCATTGTAAAATACTTACAATCTCTCCTGCAAAGGAAAGGAGTTTTATAGTGAAGAAAGCATTGAGAAACAGATGGAAACAGGCCTGTTCGCTGATTCTTGCGGCAGCCATGGTATTTACCATGGTACCGGCAGACACGCGGGCGGCAACATCGTCATCAGCGAATGCTGATGGTACTTTCGATAACCCGGCTATCTATGCAGATGTGCCGGATATCGACATCATACGCGTGGGCAGCGCGTATTATATGGTCAGCACGACCATGCATTTGTCTCCAGGATGCCCCATCATGAAATCTACGGATCTTGTGAATTGGGAAATCGTGAATTATGTGTACGATATTCTGGGAGACACGGATGCCATGAACCTGAGAAATGGTGAAAGTATGTATGGCAATGGGCAGTGGGCTGCAAGCCTGAAATACCATAACGGCATTTATTATGTGGCATTTAACAGCAATACTACGAGGAAAGCCTATCTCTATACCACGGATGATATTGAGAAGGGTTCCTGGACGAAGACAACCCTCAATGGATTTTTCCATGATTTATCCTTGTTTTTTGATGATAATGGAAAAGGGTATCTGCTCTATGGCGGAGGTCAGATTAAATGCGCGGAATTATCTGATGACTATAAGACGGTAAAGACGGAGACGGAAAAAACGCTTTTTGATATTAAGACGGAAGACTGGGGGGAGGACAAGATTGGAACCAACCTTGCAGGCGAAGGGACACATATTATCAAAAAGGGCGAGTATTACTATGTGTTCAATATCTGTTGGCCGGAAGGCGGCGTGCGTACGGAAGTGTGCCACAGAAGCAAAACATTTCCCAGCACACAGTGGGAGAACAAGATTATCTTAAAAGCAGATTTCCAGAACAACGGCGTGGGCGGCGGCGTAGCACAAGGGGCTGTCATTGACACGCCGGATGACAAGTGGTACGGATTCATGTTCCAGGACCATGGGGCAATCGGACGTACCCCAATTCTCACAGACTGCGTTTGGAAAGATGGCTGGCCAATGCTCGGCAAGGATGGCGATGGCAGGACCGTGGAAGCTAAAATGACGCTTCCTGCTACAGGCAGCAGCATCAAATCCCTGGTTAAATCCGATGAGTTCTATAATGATGCGGAGCACAGGGTATTTGAGGCACAGACAGCAACAAAGACGGCTAAGGTCCTTAATGCAGCAGGCGCAGAAGGTGGGGCTACGGTTACTACGCCGGATGACGGAACTATCCAATTGATAACGAATGGAAATCTGGAGACGGGAAACACGGACGGCTGGACGACCACGCCGGGAGAGACGGCCTGCAATCTTGAAGCAGTGGATACGGAAAAGGCAAGCGGCAATTACAGCCTCTTTGTATCAGGACGGCCGGGGACCGGAAGCGGCGCCTGCCAGAACGTGAGCGGTAAGATGGAAGTGGGCAAGACTTATACAATTTCCGGAAAGCTCAAATATACAAATGGACCGGACACGAAAGATTTCCTTGTCACCCTTCAGCATGGCGCAGATTACAATTACCGCCAGAACCTTGTAACAATTCATGGGAAAAAAGGAGAATGGGTAGAATTTAAAGGTACTTATACAGCCAAAGATAAGAGCGATGAATACACGTTCGACCCCAATAACTTACATATATTTGTGGAGACTGGATGGACTGCCGAGCAGGATGCCACGAAAGATTTGATGGACTATTATCTGGATGATTTCTCAGTGACGGTTCCCAATGAAAATTTGGCGGGAGACAGTTCTTTTATGACTGGCTTGGGACCGTGGGTTCCGTTTGAGAACCATGCAAAGATTGAACTTGTGCAGCCAGGATATGGGGGAGCAGATGATAAGTGCCTGAAAGTCAGCGGACGTACAGAAAACTGGCATGGACCGGCAATTGTCTTTGGCGACAAGATGAAGCCCGGCAGTACCTATATCTTGAAAGCACGCGTGAAATATGAAGCGGCAACGCCTGCACAGCAGACAATTACCTTTACCATGAAAGGAACAAAAGGCAGTTCGGCAGACCCGACTTACAACACTATGGCAGCTGTGACGGCCAAGACCGGAGAATGGGTGGAAGTTACCAATAAATGGACGATGCCCGAGGATGCAACGAACACTTATCCATGGACCTTGTATGTGAACACAGATGAGAAAAATGCGCCTTATATCGATTTCTGTCTGGACGATGTGTCTATTGAGGAAGAGGTAAAGAGCAATGAACCGGCAGAACCTGGCGAGCATGATTACAATGGCTCCAACCTTGACCTTGTATGGCAGTGGAACCATAACCCCAACAACAACAATTGGTCACTGACCGAGCGTGACGGCTGGCTGAGGTTAAAGACAGGAAGTAAGGCTACCAGCCTTCTCAACGCAAGAAATACCTTGACACAGAGGACCTTTGGTCCGGCATGTTCCGGCACAATCCGTATGGATATCAGCAACATGAAGCAGGGAGATGTGGCAGGGCTTGGCTCCCTTTCCTACAATTATGGCTATATTGCGGTCAAAAAAGGAGCGGACAATGCGCAGCTTGTGATGGTGGATGCTTCCGGCAACAGTGCAGCCAAGGAAGATAAGCCTGCCATCAAAGAGAGCGTGAACTGTACCGGCAATATCGTGTACCTCAAAGAAGATTTTAATTTTGCAGGAAATGCAAACGGCACAGAGAAAGACACAGTCACTTTCTATTATAGCTTTGACGGCAAGACATGGAAGAAGCTTGGCAATGCCATGAAGATGACATATGAACTGACCCATTTCATGGGCAGCAAGTTTGCAATCTTTAATTATGCTACTGACAGAACTGGCGGTTATGTGGACGTAGACTACTTTAAGGTATCTGACCAGATTACCGGAACTTCCCAGCCGGCAGCAGCATTGAATGCGACTATGACGGCAACGCCGGAAGTGAGTGGTGTTATCGGCGGCGAGTGTGAGGTGAAGCTGAACCTTGATGAACTGAAAGGCGGACACCACACGGAACTTGAGGCAGCTATTTCCATACCTGGCATTATGAGCGTGGACAATGTGGTATTTAACAGCGCGGCAATCAAAGGACGTACCAATTATGAAGTGAAGGGCAACAGGCTTTACCTCAAAGTGAAGGGAGAGGATGTTTCCTTTACAGCGGCGGATAAACTGTTTGCAACAATTAAACTGAAAGTCAACGGTTATGTAGGAAAAGAACAGACGCAGGAGATTAAGGCAGATTATATCCAGATAGACGGCGGTATTTCTGAGTATGACGTGACGGGATGTATCGCTCCGGTAATTTTAAAACATGTGGATACGAAAGCGGTAGCGAAGAAGATGGGCTATGGCAATCCGATTTTCTCACATGCATTGGGCGCAGATCCCTATGCGATGGAGTATGACGGAAGAGTATACGTTTACATGACGGCAGATGATTACCAATATGCGCCAGAAGATAATTATGTTGTTATGGAGGATGGCAGTCCTGTGACATACCAAAAGGGCGAATTGATGACGAATGGGTTTGGTTATATCAAGACATTCCGGGTAGTGTCTTCCGCAGATTTGATGAACTGGACAGACCATGGGGAAATCCCGGTGGCAGGACCGGACGGTATTGCAAAATGGGCGAACAATTCATGGGCTCCGGCAATTGCACATAAAAAGATTGACGGTAAGGAGAAGTTTTTCCTCTACTTTGCGGACGGCGGCACCGGAATCGGCGTACTGGAGGGTGACAGCCCCTTAGGTCCCTGGAGGGATCCTCTTGGTCAGAAGATGTTCCCGACATCTTATCCAGATTGTGCAGATGGTGTAGTATGGTGCTTTGACCCGGCAGTGTTAGTGGACAGCAAAGGCGATGGATACATTTACTTCGGCGGCGGAATTCCAGGAGGTCAGACGCCCAGCGATGAGCAGAAGAATTATCCGAATACGGCAAGAGTTGCCAAACTGGCGCCGGATATGGTGCATGTGGAGCAGGAGGACGGAAAATCAGTAGTAGCAAAGATTGACGCGCCCTGTATGTTTGAGGACAGCGGTATCTTTGAATACAATGGCAAGTATTATTATTCCTATTGCTCGAATTTCTCAGGACCGCATTACGATGGCAACCCGGGCTTTGGCAATATCTGCTACATGGTAAGCGACAACCCGATGGGGCCATTCACAAGAGATACCTATGCAGGGGAGATATTCAGCAACCCCAGCGTGTGGTTCGGTACGGGCGGCAATAACCACCATGCAACATTCGTATTCGAGGGAGAGAGTTATTTCATATATCATGCACAGACAGTGGCTAAGGAAGAAAATAAGCAGAAAGGCTACCGTTCCACGCATATTGACAAGATTGAGATGCGGCCTGACGGTTCCATCAAGGAAGTAAAGGGAACATATGCAGGAATTCCTCAGCTGCATACGATGAATCCTTATGAGAGAATCGATGCGGAGACCATCGCATGGAATGCAGGCGTGAAAGTAGTTCCCTGTGAGGAACCAGGTAAGCTCTTTGCAGATTACAACACGGCACTGACAGATCTTCAGGACAAGGATTGGACGGCTGTATCACAGTTAGAGTTTGGAGAGGAAGGAGCTGTAGGCATCAAGGTCAATGCGGCTTCTGCCGAGGGAGGAAGGATTGAAGTACGTCTGGACAGCCCGGAAGGAACATTGGCTGGCACAGTGGAAGTTCCGGCAACGGGCGGCGAGGATGAATATGAGCTGGTAGAATGTGATTTGGACAATATCACTGGCACCAAGAATGTATTCCTGGTATTCCGCGGCTCTGCGACAGAAAATATTATGAATGTCGACTATTACGAGTTCGTGGAAATGCCGATAAAGGATAAACTGGCAGTAAAAATCAGTAAAGCAGAGCAGCTTCTGGCAGGTCTTACCGGCACAGAGAAGACAAACCTGCAGTCGGCAGTCAATGCAGCGAAAGCAGTGCTGAATAAAGCGGGCGCAACGGATGCAGAACTGCAGAAAGCCTTTGCAGATTTGGAAGCA
Source organism: uncultured Lachnospiraceae bacterium (assembly GCA_910583835.1). GTDB lineage: Bacteria > Bacillota > Clostridia > Lachnospirales > Lachnospiraceae > Petralouisia. The sequence goes on from CAJTYM010000009.1 coordinate 78,216, forward strand.
GCAGTAAATGAGGTGCAGAAGCCGGCAAATGAGAAACTGAGTGACAAGATTGCTGAGGCCAAGGGGCTTCTCGCCAAGCTTACCGGCACGGCGAAGACGAAGCTGCAGGCGGCAATTGATGCAGCCGAGGCAGTGCTGAATAATCCAAAGTCAGACCAGTTCGACATGGAAGAGGCATTGGCAAAGCTTAGCCAGTCAGTAAATGAAGCAGGGCAGGGTACAGGCGTGACTCCGCCGCCGCAGCAGCAGGAGCAGCCGCCGAAGGTGAATGAAGCCTTTACCGCTTCAGATGGGCTGAACTATAAGGTTACGGCATATACTGGCAATTCAAAGACGGTAACTGTAACCGGAATCAACAAGCAAGTGACCAGCATTACCGTACCGGATACTGTATCATACAAGAAAGAGGTATTCCAGGTAACGGCCATCGGCAACAATGCATTTACAGGGCAGTCAGGCCTTAAGAGTGCGGTGATTGGCAAAAATGTCACCAGTATCGGTGAAAAGGCATTCTACAATGACAAGAATCTGGCAAAAGTGACTTTTATGGGAACGGCTGTGAAGACAATTGGCAAAGATGCGTTCAAGGGCATCAAGAAGAATGCGGTATTCAGCATGAAGAAGACCTTTACTTCCAAGAATGTGAAGTATAAGATTACGAAATGTACCACATCTGTAAAACAGGTAACAGTGACAGGATTATCCAAGAAACTTACATCCTTGACGATACCTGCAACAGTGAAATATAACGGAATGACCTTCAAGGTAACAGCCATCAATAAGAAAGCGCTGCGCAAGCAGACAAAGCTTAAGAGCGTGACAATAGGCAAAAATGTTAAGAGCATTGGAGCCAATGCGTTTGATGGAGATAAGAAACTGGCAAAGATTAAATTTAGCGGGACAGCAATAAAGAGTATTGGCAAAAATGCCTTTAAGGGCATCAAGAAAAATGCCACGTTCACTGTGAAGAAATCTAAGAAGGCATACTACAACAAGCTTTTGAAGAAGGCGAAGACCAAGAATTACAAGGTGAAATAGGCCAACAGAAGCTGCAGATGAAACATGAAACATGAAATATTATTCAGCGCTTTTGCGCCGGATGGCGCAAAGGCAGCTGAATGAAAATCAGGCGAGGCTGAGAGGCTGTCCCCAAAGCCGTAGCTCCCCAAAGCACATACCGGAAAAAAAGCATCCCTTCCATTCATAAATTCTCCGGTATGGCTTCTGGAGTGCTATGGTTTTGGGGACAGCCTTTTGCATTAGGCAATGCATCTGTTTCCATTAAAAAGAGGCTGTTGTTTTTGCGGGAAATCTATTACAATAGAGGGAGGAGGCATGGCATGAAAAGAAGAATATTGGCGAGATTGGAAGATATCAAGCTGGGTGGCAAATTTTTTATTCTCTTTCTGGTCTGTGTACTGTTTCCCATGATTATTACCAATGGCTATATCATTTTCAGCATGAAAGCGGGAATGGACAGGCAGCAGGAGCAGAGGATTGAGAACATCGAAGAACGGCTGGAACTGGAGCTTGCCAGCGAAATCAGCAAACAGATTTCCATCGCGGACTATCTTGACCGCAATGTAAACCTGCAGGAATTTCTGGAGGCGGAATATCCGGATGCATCTGCCTACTATGAAGCATATGTAGAATTGATGGAGAATCAGGTCATCCAGTATTATTATACGGCACAGTCTGCTTACAGCATTATCATCTGCACGGAAAATGATACGATTACCAACGGTACTTATTTTGTGCGCAGACAGAGTGTGGAGGACAGTTGCTGGTATCGTGCGTTTAGAGACAGTGGGAGGAATATCTTCCTGTACAGTTATTATGAGGATGGCAGAGAATCCGGCGGCTATATCGAAAAAGGAAGGCGTCTTGTCTTAATCCAGAAACTGCCCCACTGTGGAACAGGGGATATCATCATGCTGGAGATGGACTATGATTCCATGCTGGAAAATATGGAAATGGTCTGCGATGGGGTAGACGGCTATCTCAGCACTGGGAGTAAAATTATCCTGTCAACGGAAGATGAACACAGCAAGAACAAAGAATTCCAGGACATAACATCATATCAGGATAAAGGCTGTTCCTTGCAGAAGTCTATAGAAATGTACGGAATGGATATGAACATTTATCTGACGGCAGAACGTTATGGAGCTTTTGACATAATATTAAGGCAGAAAGGATCTATTTTTCTTCTGTATCTGGCAAACCTGATTCTGCCAAGCGCATTTGTATATATCCTCTACCGCTCGCTGCATGACCGTGTGGAGCTTACGCAGGAGTACCTGAAAGGTATGGAGAGGGGCGAGTACAAGGTAATCCCTTTTGCCGGGGGCAAGGATGAAATTGGCGGCATGATATATCGCTATAACTTGATGGCGCTGCGGATTAAAGAGCTGGTGGAAGTAGTATTCAAGAATAAGGAGAGGGAACAGGGGTTGGAAATTGCCAAAAGGGAGGCGGAACTTAAAGCATTGCAGAGCCAGCTGAATCCTCATTTTATTTTTAATGCGTTGGAGAGCATCCGTATGCACAGTATCTTAAAGCAGGAGACGGAAACGGCGCGCATTTTAGAGAGTTTTGCAGTTTTGATGCGCAAGAATATCCAATGGAACCGTGATTTCGTAACAATTGAGGATGAGTGCGATAATGTGAGGAGGTATTTGGAAATCCAGAAATACCGCTTTGGAGACAGGCTGGACTTTTACCTCCATGTGCAGGAGGAATGTAAGAAACGTTTCATACCCAAATTCATTGTCATAACTTTTGTGGAAAATGCCTGTGTTCATGGGATAGAGAAGAGCGTGGAGGGCGGTTCCGTGACTGTCATCGTCTCAGAGGACGAAAAAGACCTTTATTTTGAAATTCTGGATGAGGGCAGCGGCATGGAACAGGAGGAATTGGAACGCCTCAGTGATTTGGTGAAACAGGCAGACATCGATTATATTCAGAAAGCGGAAAAGAGTATCGGTATTGTCAATACAGTGGTGCGGCTGCATCAATACTATGGGGAAAAGGTACAGATTGATATAAACAGCACAGCGCAGGAGGGAACCGAGATTTGCATCCGAATACCGAAAAATTATGGTGAGGATGATTTTGAGAAAGCAGGTGAGCGTGAATGATCAAGGTATTGCTGGTAGATGATGAGCAGTTTATACGCCAGGGGTTAAGGCATCTCGTGGACTGGGAGAAATATGGCTGCCAGATTATGGCGGAGGCGGAGAACGGCATGGAAGCCATACGCATACTGGAAGAAGTGGATATTGATTTGGCATTTGTGGATATCCGGATGCCTGGGATGACTGGGATGGAACTGATTTCCTATGTACGGCGTAATGTTTACCGACAGATTCGTTTCGTAATCCTTACCGGTTATGCAGAGTTTCAGTATGCACGCAAAGCATTGCAATTAGATGTGATGGATTACATGTTAAAGCCCGTGCAGGAAGAAGAATTGATTGGCATATTGAAAAAAGTGAACCAGGAATTCCAGCATCAGCAGAAAGAGCAACAGGACAAATATGATTTTCATCTGGCAATGGTTCTGACTGGCAAATATTCCGAGGAAAATGTGCGGCAGGTTAAGAGATACCTTTCCGAAGAGGGGTTAGAGCGGTATGTCAGTTTTGAATTCGACAAGAATCATCAGGAATTTGCTTCTCTTGACAGGAATGGACGGATAGAGCAGCAGAGGGAACTGGTGCAGTATTTGAAGGGATTGGCGGGGGAGTTTGCATATCATGTGGCTCCTATGATGGAAACAGAGGAAGAGTCTTTCGGGGCGGGACTGATATTGGCGCGGGCATTGTATGAAGAGGAATATGACAGTGATGAGGAATATCTGGAATATCTGCAGAAGCGTGTGGCACAGCATTTTTCCTGTCCAATCCAGGTATATGCAGGACAGGCTGCCCGGACTTTTGAGCAGTTATCACAGTCCTTTTTCTCTATTCGGGTAGCACGTTGTCTCCATGGGCTGGCGCAGGACGAATCCCAGGTCAGGAATTATGAGGACTTCCGCCATCGGAAATCTTCTATGGGAATCCGCCAGGAAGATGTGGACAGGCTTCTGGAGGCGGTGAAAAATGACCAGGTCTCAGAGATTGAGGCGAGTGCAGAACAGATTTTTGCGCAGATTCGCAGCAGCGATATGAATCTGGAGATGGTAAATGCCAGTATTTACCATATCTTATACCAGCTGATGGAGATGGTGCAGGAATTTGACGATGAGACGAACCAGCAGGAAATTTTGGAATATATCGGCAAGGAATCATTTAATAAGATGGTGTTGGCGGGCAGCACGGAAGAAATCACAGGCTTCTTTTCGGACTATGCAGGATATCTGGCGCAGGTGCGCACTCAGGAATCACGCAAAGTGCTGGATAGGGTGGATGCCTATGTCCAGAAAAATTATATGGAGAAAATGAGCCTTAAGTCTCTGGGAGAATTGTTTTATGTGAATAATGTCTATTTGGGACAGCTTTATAAGAAGAAGTATGGAATGTCATTTCGGGATTATCTGAATAACCTGCGAATGGAGAAGGCCCAGGAACTTCTGTTAGGTACGAATTTGAGGATTTATGCTATTGCGGAAGCAGTTGGATTTGGCAAGGCAGAATATTTTATCAATAAATTTGTGCAGCTGCATAATATGACGCCGAATCAGTATCGTATCCGTAATAGGATGGCAGAAAGCGAGGTAGGGCATGAAGGATAAGAAGTTATGGATGGCAGGGACGCTGGTTCTGGCAGCGGTTGTTTTGTGGTTTGCCTGTCAGGCTTTCCGTATGGGCAGAGGTCAGGAAAAGAAAGAATTTACTGCCTTTATGGCGGTGCCGGGGGAGAATCACGTGGAGGATACACGTATCAAGGAGAAGATTGCGGAATATACCGGGGCAAGCGCCCAGGTAGAGTTTTTGGGTGGGCAGACGCCGGAAGAGAAGATTGGCATAATGATTCAGAATGGGCAGTATCCAGATTTTATCAACGGCGCAGATGCCTCGAGCAAGCTGATTGAGGCTGGGGCATTGATTCCTCTGGAGGACTATCTGCAAGACTATCCTGATCTGTATGCCTACCTGAAGCCCTGGCAATGGGAGTCTTTGCGCAAGGAAGATGGACATATTTATTATATTCCGCCGTTTGGCGTGATTCAGGGGCATAATACGCAGACCATGTTTTCCGGGGAATCGTTCTGGATTCAGAAACGGGTGTTGGAATGGGCAGGATTTCCCCAGGTGAAGACATTGGATGAATATTTTGCATTGATTACTTCCTATCTGGAGGAGAATCCGCAGTCGGACGGCAAGCCTAATATTGGTTTTGAGATATTGTGCGATGACTGGCGGTATTTCTGCCTGGAGAATCCGGCGATGTTTCTGGCAGGTTATCCCAACGAGGGCTGTGCGATTGTAGACCCTGATACGCAGGAAGCGGCAGTGTATGATACAATCCCGGAGGCAAAACAGTATTATCAGAAACTCAGCCAGATGTATTCCAGAGGCGTGATTGACCCCGAGACATTTACGCTTTCCTACAGCCAGTATATTGATAAGATTTCCGCAGGAAATGTATTGGGGTTTGTAGACCAGTACTGGCAGATTATGGATGCACAGAACAGTCTTTATGCCTATGGGCGTGAGGACAGGACATACGTTCCGCTTGCCATCACGGCAAACGAGGGGATAGAGGGGAAATATAATTGTACGGAACCCAATATAAATATCGGGGCAGGGCTGGGGATTTCGGTGGACTGTGAGGATGTGGAAGGCGCCCTGCAGTTCCTGAATGACCTTCTGTCGCCCGAAATTATGATATTGCGTTATTGGGGGGAGGAAGGCATCGATTATGAGGTTGATGAACAGGGACTCTTTTACCGTACGAGGGAGCAGAGGGAAAATTGGAGAAATGGCGATTATATGAAGGAGAACAGCTGTGATTACACGTATTTTCCGGCATATGAGGGGATGCTTGCAGATGGAATTAACACTGCGCGTCCATCAGAGCAGCCTGGGGAATATTATCAGAAGCTTTCTGAGTATGACAAGAAAGTTTTGGATGCATATGGGTTCCAGACCTGGAAGGAATTTCTGGGGGAGGAGATTGCGGGCAGCCCATGGTTCCCACTCTATTCCTGTGTCGCTGACTGGCCGGCAGACAGTGATTATGGGCAGGCAAGGGCAGAGATGGAGCGGGTGAAGCGTCTGTGGCTTCCGCAAGTCATCATGTCTTCTGAGCAGGAATTTGAACAGAACTGGGCAGACTATATGCAGGATTATGAGGATAATGTGGATGTGGAAGCTTATGTAAACCAACTCAACCTGGAAATTCAAAAAAGGGTGAAAGCGGTAGAGTAATGTATAAATGAACGATTCTGATTGGCTGGCATTCTTACCCCGGTCTGTGTGTTGGAATGGTTACGGTTTCGTTATTTTACAATTATGCGCATCCGGCTCTTTGTGCCGTCTTCTGTGGCATAGATGAATGCCTTGCCCACATCGTGGGCGGTTATGGTCCCATTTTCATCGACGGTGGCAATGCAGGTGTTGGAACTGGAGAATGCAGGTTTATTGCCAGAAGAGACAGTGACCTGGACCGTTTTCTTTTTGCCAACGGCAAGTGTGAGTTCCTTTGTCTCAAACTTGACCGTTGGTTTTTTTACGGTTATCTCACAGCTTCGGCTGACACCGTCCACGGAGACGGTAATTATGGCAATGCCGTTTTTGACGGCTGTCACAACTCCGTGTTCGTCCACAGTGGCGATGCTTTTCTTGCTGCTTTTCCATTTGGGGCTGCTTTTGGAGGTAGATTGGACGGACAGGCGTATTGTTTGCCTGCGGTAGAGGGTGGCGGAACGTCTGTTTAAGCTGACGGTTGGCTTTCGCACAGTCACTTTGCAGGTTGCCGTGGTCTGGTCTGCTTTGGCGGTAATCGTTGCCGTTCCGGGTTTTCTGGCAGTGATATTGCCCTTCTCATCTATGGTGGCAATGCTCTTCTTGTCACAGCGGTAGGTGACAGGATGGCCGTTAGAAGTTTTGGCTGTCAGTTTGGCGGTGCAGCCGTTGTCCAGTGAGATATTTCTGGCGCTTAACTGGATGGAGGTTTTTGTCACCTTTACGGTGCAGCTGGCCTCGCCATTCTTGATTTTAGCCGTAATCTTTGTTGTTCCGGCTCTCTTTGCCGTGATTTTCCCATAGGTATTGACTGAGGCAATTTTGCTGTTGCCCGATTTGAACGTTGGCTTTTTCCCGTTGGAAGTGACTGCGAGAAGATAGAATTCATCTCCGATATCCATGTTCTTGGAGTAAGTATTTAAGATTACGAATCCTATATCGGATGCGGCATGTGCCTTCATTGGCTGAATGATGGATAGTAACAGCATGGATACCATGCAGGATACAGCAGCCGCTGTGCGAAAGAATTTGTGTTTTGCGGACATATGATTCCCCCTTTGAGGGGTAAGAATGCCAATCAGAAATCACAAACGAGTTGTGATTGGTCTAATATAACATGGCAAAGGGGATTTGTAAAGGGGAAAATTTTTTTGAGATTCCCCATTTTTTAATAATAGACATTTTGCACATAAGAACGCCATAGAGAATCTCCGCGGTAAAACTATTGTAAAATATGCATAAGAGGATTATAATAAATAAAACCGTGCACGTGCACACAGACAGAGTCGCGAAAGGAGTCGTTCATGAACTATATAGGAATTGATCTTGGAACATCGGCGGTGAAACTCCTGCTCATGCAGGGGGATGGGGAAATCTTAAAGATTGTCAGCCGAGAATATCCCATCAGTTTCCCCCAGCCTGGCTGGTCTCAGCAAAATCCTGAGGACTGGTACAGGGAGACGATGGCGGGGCTGCAGGAACTTCTGGCAGACAGTGATAAATCGCAGGTAGCCGGCATCAGTTTCGGCGGGCAGATGCATGGACTGGTCCTGTTGGATGATAAGGATGAGGTTATCCGGCCGGCTATTTTGTGGAACGATGGGCGGACAGCGGAGGAATCTGCATATTTAAATGAGTTGGTTGGCAAAGAGAAGCTGTCAAAGCATACGGCAAATATCTCCTTTGCAGGATTCACGGCTCCCAAAGTTCTGTGGATAAAGAAGCATGAGCCGGAGAATTTTGCCAGGATTTCAAAGATTATGCTGCCGAAAGATTATCTGGCGTACCGTCTGAGCGGCGTTCACTGCAGTGATGTCTCGGATGCTTCCGGCACTCTGTTCTTTGATGTAGAGAACCGCTGCTGGTCGCAGGAAATGTGCAGTATTTGCGGCATTCAGCAGGAATGGCTGCCCCAAGTATTTGAAAGCTACGAGACGGTGGGCACGTTGAAGCCAGAGCTTGCCAAGGAGCTTGGCATTTCAGAGAAAACGGTAATTGCGGCTGGAGCCGGGGATAATGCGGCGGCAGCAGTCGGTACTGGAACCGTAGGGGATGGGGCCTGCAACATTTCTCTGGGAACGAGCGGGACGGTATTTATTTCTACGGACAAGTTTGGCGTGGATGCAAATAATGCCCTTCATTCATTTGACCATGCAGACGGAAGCTACCATCTGATGGGATGTATGCTCAGCGCTGCCTCCTGCAACAAATGGTGGATGGATGAGATTATCGGCACGAAAGAATATGATAAAGAGCAGCAGGAGATAAAAGCGCTGGGCAGGAACCATGTCTATTTTCTGCCGTACCTGATGGGGGAACGTTCCCCGCACAATGACCCGGATGCCCGGGGAACATTTATCGGCCTGACAATGGATACTGCCAGGGCAGACATGACGCAGGCGGTTTTGGAGGGCGTGGCGTTTGCGTTGCGCGACTCTCTGGAGGTGGCGAGAACACTGGGAATTGAGGTTACCCATACTAAAATCTGCGGTGGGGGTGCGAAGAGCCCCCTCTGGAAAAAGATTTTGGCAAATGTCCTTGGTATCCGTGTGGATGTGCCGGAGAATGAGGAAGGGCCTTCCATGGGAGGAGCCATGTTGGCAGCAGTCTCATGCGGGGAATATCAATCGGTGGAAGAGGCAGCACAGGCCATTGTGAAGATAAAAGAAGTCATCGAGCCTGAGCCGGAACTTACAGCGCTATATGAAGAACGCTATCAGCAGTTTCGTAAGATATATCCAGCATGCCGGCAGCTTTTTCAACAGTTAAAATAAGCGGAATAGCGGACAAAGTGTTTCAATCTGCCTGGAGGGCTGCCTCCAGGCGGCTTCAAATATATCAATGAATGGAAGGAGAAGAAATACTATGAACAACATGCCCAAAGAGAAAATTGGAATCGTAGCGGTGAGCAGGGACTGCTTTCCGATGACGCTTTCCGAAAACAGAAGAAAAGCCCTGGTCAAGGCGTACCAAGAGAAATATGGGGATATCTATGAGTGCCCTGTCTGCGTGGAGAATGAGTTACATATGCGCAAGGCGCTGGCTGATGTGAAAGAGGCAAAGTGCAATGCATTGGTAGTCTATCTTGGCAATTTTGGCCCGGAGTCTTCGGAGACCCTGTTAATCAAAGAATTTGGCGGTCCGGCAATGGTGGTTGCCGCGGCGGAGGAGACTGGAGATAACCTCATACAGGGAAGGGGAGACGCCTATTGTGGCGTGCTCAATGCCAGTTATAATCTGAAACTGCGCAACCTCAAGGCATATATCCCGGAATATCCTGTGGGGACGGCTGAGGAATGTGCAGATATGATTCATGAATTTGCGCCTATTGCGAGGGCAATTATCGGTCTGCGTAATCTGAAAATCATATCTTTCGGACCAAGGCCGCAGGATTTTTTGGCATGTAACGCACCGATTAAGCAGCTTTACAACCTGGGCGTGGAGATTGAGGAGAATTCAGAGCTGGACCTCTTTGAAGCTTATAATAACCATGCAGGAGACGACAGGATTGCAGGAATTGTGGCAGAGATGGAGGAAGAACTGGGGGCAGGTAATAAGAAACCTGAGATTTTAGCAAAACTTGCGCAGTATGAGATTACCCTTCTTGATTGGGTAGAAGGGCACAAAGGCAGTCGTGATTTCGTAGCGATTGCAGGAAAATGCTGGCCTGCATTCCAGACACAGTTTGGGTTTGTGCCTTGTTATGTCAACAGCCGTCTGACCCAAAGAGGTATTCCGGTATCCTGTGAGGTGGATATTTACGGTGCGCTCAGCGAGTTTATCGGAACGGTTGTCAGCCAGGATGCAGTAACGCTTCTTGACATCAACAATTCCGTTCCGGCAGACATGTATGAGAATGAAATTAAAGGTAAATATAATTATACGTTAAAAGACACGTTTATGGGATTCCATTGTGGAAATACAGCTTCCAGCAAGCTATCTTTCTGCGAGATGAAATACCAGCTTATCATGGCAAGAAGCTTGCCCGAAGAGGTGACGCAAGGAACATTGGAAGGAGACATCGTGCCTGGTGACATTACATTTTACCGTCTGCAGAGTACTTCCGATGCCCAAATCCGTGCATACATTGCACAGGGGGAGGTACTTCCGGTTGCTACCCGGTCGTTTGGTGCAATTGGTGTATTTGCCATCCCGGAGATGGGAAGGTTTTACCGTCATGTTTTAATTGAGAAGAATTATCCCCACCACGGAGCAGTTGCGTTTGGTCATTTTGGCAAGACCTTGTATGAGGTATTTAAGTATGTGGGCGTTCCGGTGGAAGAAATAAACTTTAACCAGCCTAAGGGCATGATGTATCCGACGGAAAATCCTTTTGCATAGAAATTATGTTAGGGATTAGCCGCTCATTCCCGCGAGCAATGAGGAAAATAGTCATGTTTACATGGATATTTGACGAATGCCGCGAGGGGCAAATACCCCATCAGCTTGCTGTGGGGTATTTGATTGGGCAGAACAAGAAAATCATAAGAAGGAGAGAAAAATGATTTTAGTAAATACAGATTATATTTCTGGCAAAAATTTTGAAATGCTTGGATTGGTGAAGGGAAGTACTATTCAGTCAAAGAATATTGGACGCGATATTTCCCAAGGATTTAAGACCCTTGTTGGCGGCGAACTGAAAGCCTATACGGAAATGATGAATGAGGCGAGGGATTTAGCTACCAGGCGTATGGTGGAGGAGGCAGAGAAGCTTGGCGCAGATGCCATAGTGAACATCCGCTATGCCTCCTCTGCGGTTATGCAAGGGGCGGCTGAGGTAATTGCCTATGGAACCGCCGTAAAATTTGCAAATTAACAGATAATTAAAACCTAATATATTTATTGAATAGGCAGGCGTTCAAAAGTGTGCAATTCCCAGGGGATTGAGAGATAGGGAAGCCCCTGTGGGATTGCACATTTTGTTCTCTTATAGGAAAGACCTTGTCACGCTAAAGCGTGAAAGTGCCTTCCTATAAGATAAAAAATAATATGCGCACTCGCACAAGAGGTATATATTGCTTCGCAATTGTGCTCGGCGCGTCAAAGTGTGCAACCCCCTCATGATTGAGGGGCTAGGGGAGCCCCTGTGGGCTTGCCCACTTTGTTCTATAATAGGAAATTGCGATTTTCGAGGAGAGAAA
>CAJTYM010000010.1 GCA_910583835.1 uncultured Lachnospiraceae bacterium
TGTTTGGAAAAGGCTTATTTGAGCCATGGATGGCGAATATAAGCCGGTTGCGAAAGCATACATGTTTGTTCAAGGAATGCTTAGAAATTCTTCTGACTGTAACATGTGTAAAGGTATCGGCACGCGCCGCTTCGCGTCACCTGCCAGTTTGTCGGAGCGCATTTTAAGAAATGCTTCGCATTTGCCCTCCTCCTGTAGCGTTTGTGCTTATTTGTGCAAATTGTCAGTCGATAGCTAAAAAATTATCTTTTGCCCCCCGAATCCTATAAGATAAAAAAAGAGCAGCGCATTGAATACCAATGAACTGCCCTGATCCATTTCGATACGAACTAAGCTCTTTCTACTTTTCCGCTTCTCAAGCAAGAAGTACAAACATACATCCTCTTAGCGTTATCGCTTCCATTTACTTTGCACCTTACGGATTTGATGTTAGCTCTCCACATTTTATTCGTCTTTTTATGTGAATGGCTGACATTTTTTCCAAAATGTGCGCCTTTTCCACAAATACTGCATTTTGCCATCATTGCACCTCCTTGCACCTTACTAAGCCTAAACCACAGGCTCACAACATGAATATTCTACCAGAAAGATTGTCAGATTGCAAGCAAAAAATGATTTTTTTGCAAAAAAGAAAATATATGTTTCTTTTTTGGGAAAAACAGGGTATAATATGACCTAAGGAGGGACCAAATGACCTGAGGGGGGACCCAACGTAGTTGGGGAGAGTCCTGAGGTCACCCATCGGTACCAAAGAAGTAAGGCAGTGGGAGGATGCCTTAGGTCTCCTGGAACAGCCAAAAAAGTAATTGACCTAAGGAGGGACCAAATGACCTGAGGGGGGACCCAACGTAGTTGGGGAGGATTTAACATGAGGAGGGACCCAGCGTAGCTGGGAGGAGACCTGATGTTGTGTCCTGAGGTCTTCCACCGTTGCCAATGAAATAAGTTAAAATTGGAAACTGCTTTAAGTCTCTTATCAGAGAATATATTTGATTAACCGGAAAATTATGGAGGTTACAGTATGAAAGGACAGTTAGTAACACAATATGGAAAAGTGTTGATTGATACAGATGTAATTGCAATTTATGCCGGTTCCGTTGCCGTGGAGTGTTTCGGCATTGTAGGAATGGCTGCCGTAAATGTCAAGGATGGCTTAGTCAGGCTTCTGAAACGCGATTATCTGAATCATGGAATCAATGTCAGCCTCAAGGATAATAAGATTCGTTTAGATTTTCATGTGATTGTATCCTATGGCGTAAGTATTTCCACTGTTTCTGATAACTTAATCAGTACGGTGAAATACCAGGTAGAAGAATTTACCGGTATAAAAATCGAAAAAATCAACATCTTCGTTGAAGGTGTGAGAGTGATTGATTAAGGAGGACGTAAAAGTGGCGATAACTACAATCGATGCCCCCATGCTTTCCAAAATGTTTTTGGCGGGTGCAAAAAATCTGGAAGCAAAAAAAGAATGGATTAACGAATTGAACGTATTTCCGGTGCCGGATGGCGATACAGGAACCAATATGACCATGACAATCATGTCGGCGGCAGCAGAGGTGAGCAACCTCGGTGCAGACCCAGCTATGGCAGACCTTGCAAAGGCAATTTCTTCCGGCTCCTTAAGAGGCGCAAGGGGAAATTCAGGCGTTATCTTGTCCCAGCTGTTTCGTGGATTTACCCGGGAAATCAGCAAATATCAAGAATTAGACACTATTGTTTTGAGCGAGGCATTGCAAAAAGCTGTCGAGACTGCTTACAAGGCTGTCATGAAACCCAAAGAGGGAACAATCCTTACTGTAGCGAAAGGCGCGGCGGACAAGGCAATGGAAATGATTGGCGAGACGGAAGATATGGCCGTGTTCTTAGATGAAGTAATCAAACATGCGGAGCATGTGCTGAGCAAGACCCCGGAGATGCTGCCGGTATTAAAACAGGCAGGCGTTGTGGACTCCGGCGGACAAGGGCTTGTCACGGTATTGAAAGGCGCTTATGACGCCCTGATGGGCAAAGAGATTGACTATACGATAGAAGGTACGGCCACTGGCGGTACAGTTAAGATATCACAACAGGCAGAGCAGGATATTAAATTTGGGTATTGTACGGAATTTATCATTGTATTGAACCAGCCGTTGACCGAAAATGAAGAATTTGAGTTCAAAGCATTCTTAGATTCGATTGGCGATTCGATTGTAGTGGTGGCAGACGATGAGATTACAAAAGTCCATGTACATACCAATGATCCTGGACTTGCCATTCAGCGTGCGTTGACTTTCGGCTCGCTGAGTAAAATCAAAATCGACAACATGCGTGAAGAACATCAGGAAAAGCTTATCAAGGATGCACAGAAAGTAGCCGCTGAACAGAAAGCGGAAAATGACAAACGCCGTTCCCTGCAGGACAGTAAGGCGGAGAAAGAACAGAAGCCCAAAAAGGACATGGGATTTGTCTCCGTCTCCATCGGCGAGGGCATCAACGAAATCTTTAAGGGACTGGGCGCCGACTATATCATTGCCGGCGGTCAGACCATGAATCCCAGCACGGAAGATGTGCTGAATGCCATTGAAGAAGTAAATGCGGATAACATCTTTATCCTGCCGAATAATAAAAATATCATCCTGGCGGCAAACCAGGCGGCGTCTTTGATTGAAGAGAAGAATGTTTATGTCATTCCTACCAAGACTATTCCTCAGGGAATTACAGCGCTGATAAACTTTATGCCTGACAGCACGGCGAAAGAGAATGCGCAGCGCATGACAGAAGAACTTTCCAATGTCAGCAGCGGTCAGGTAACTTATGCCGTACGTGACACTTTGATTGACGATAAATCTATCAAACAGGGCGACTACATGGGCATTGGTGATAGCGGCATCCTCTCTGTAGGAAAAGATATGGAAGCAGTCACCAAGGAGATGGTGGCGCAGATGGCAGACGAAGATTCTGCAATTATCAGCGTCTACTACGGCGAAGAGGTAGAGGAAGCCACAGCGCAGAAATTAGGCGCAGAACTTGAGGAACAGTATCCCGATTGTGAAGTGGAGGTTCATTATGGCGGCCAGCCGATTTATTACTATGTTATCTCTGTCGAATAACGGCAATTTCAGCTATCCTGCGAAGATAGCTGAATAGCATGTAACTTTTAAGTCATTAACAAAAAAGGAGCAGTCCCATGGAACGAACATCCAGTATCGGAACATTAAAAGGGATTGGCGCAAAAACGGAACAGTTATTCCATAATCTGGGAGTATACACCATCGGTGATATACTCCTTCATTATCCCAAAGATTATGACAGGCTGCCCACGATTACGCCTCTTGTAGAACTTCCAGCGCTTTTTGGCAGCCAGGCATCTGCGCAGGAAGCGGCGATGGAAACAGCGCAAGATTATAACAGCAGAGAACGGCAGCAGCCGGAGGTTACAGCGGCAGTTGCGGCAAGAATTGATAAGACACCGTTTGTACGTGCCACAAGAAATATGCAGGTGACAACCCTGGCATTGCTGGAAGGGAATGTCAAGGCAGAACTGGTCTGGTTCCGTATGCCTTATCTGAGGAATACCCTCAAAGTAGGGGGATGGTTTGTATTCCTGGGAAAAGTGACGCGCAAGGGCACAATTCTTCATATGGAACAGCCCCAGATTTTTAGCCCGGAGAAATACCAGTACATGCAGGACTGCCTGTGGCCAAGCTATCCCTTGACTGCCGGGCTCAAAAAAAACAAGCTTTCCCAAACAATCCGCCAGGTTCTGGAGGAATTGGACCTGTCTGTGGATTACCTTCCTGAGGAAATCAGGGCAAAGCATGGGCTAGCCGAATACAACTATGCCCTTTCCAATATTCATTTCCCAGAAAATGAAACCGCCTTGGCCCAGGCAAGGAAACGGTTGGTTTTTGATGAATTTTTCCAATTTATCTTGGCTGCCGGGATGCAGAAAGAGCAGATGGAAGAGGTGTGGAACACGTTTACGTTTCTGCCGTTAGAAGACGAAACGTTGTGGGCAGACCAGGTGATGGAGCAATTGCCCTATCGCTTGACCAATGCGCAGAAACGGACGCTTGCAGAAATTCGCCGGGATTTGCGGGGAAAAAAGGTCATGCAGCGCCTGGTGCAGGGCGATGTGGGGTCTGGCAAGACGATTATCGCCTTTCTTGCCATGCTGGATACGGCGCAGGCAGGCTACCAGTCCGCATTGATGGCGCCGACAGAAGTGCTTGCCATGCAGCACTATCAGAATTTTACGGAAATGTGCGATTCTTTCGGGCTGCGCATTCCGCTGATCCTTCTGACCGGCTCATTGACGGCAAAAGAAAAACGCCGTGCCTATGAGCGGATGCAGCTTTATCCCAATGCCATGGTAATTGGCACCCATGCGCTGATTCAGGAACGCGCCGTATATGACAACCTGGCGCTCGTCATCACCGATGAACAGCACCGGTTTGGCGTCAAGCAGCGGGAATCGCTATTTCTCAAAGGAGGACAGCCGCATGTGCTGGTGATGAGCGCAACGCCGATTCCGCGGACGCTGGCAATTATCTTATATGGAGATCTTGATATCTCCGTGATTGATGAGGTTCCCGCAAAGCGGCTGCCCATCAAAAGCTGCGTGGTGGGGAAGAAGTCTCGGAGCGCTTCTTATGAATTCCTGCGCAAAGAGATTGCCAAAGGCCATCAGGCGTATATCATCTGCCCTCTGGTGGAGGAGAGCGAGGGGCTGGAGGCGGAAAATGTCACAGAGTATGCGGAAAAACTGAAACAGCATCTGCCCGCAGATATCGTCATCGAGTGCCTGCACGGCAAAATGAAATCCGGCAGGAAGAACCTGATTATGGAACAGTTTGCGCACAATGAGATTCAGGTACTGGTGTCTACGACAGTCATTGAGGTGGGAGTCAACGTGCCCAATGCCACAGTGATGATGATTGAAGACGCCCAGCGTTTCGGGCTTGCCCAACTCCACCAGCTGAGAGGAAGGGTGGGGAGGGGCAGTGAGCAGTCCTACTGTATCATGGTCAACACCACAGACAGCGAGAAAGCCCAAAAACGATTGGAAATTTTAAATAAATCAAATGATGGATTCTTTATTGCGGGAGAAGATTTAAAATTGCGGGGACCGGGAGATTTCTTCGGCATCCGCCAGAGCGGCCTGTTAGAATTCCGTCTGGGCGATATTTACCAAAATGCAGATTTGCTCAAAGAGGCTTCTGAGGAGGCAAATTTATTGCTGCAGGAGGACCGCAGGCTCGAATGGCCAGAGCACGCAAAAATCCGCGCGGAACTTGGCTATTATCTTGACAGGCAGTCAGAAACCGTAAACCTCTAATACCATTCAGCATCTGCAGCATAGAACTTTGCGATTGGCGCGTGCAGAATTGTTTATTTTCTCTACATAAAAGGGAGATGCCATCTTAGACATCTCCCTTTCCTTAGGCGGGTTCGCCCATGTTGCTGCAGTCCGTGCTTACTTGCCTGCCATCTGCCTCTCCTGGGCTTCGATCATTTTCTTCACCATATAGCCACCTACAGAACCATTCTGTCTGGAGGTTAAATCTCCGTTATAACCATTTTTCAAAGGAACTCCAATTTCGTTTGCTACTTCAAACTTGAACTTATCCAATGCACTTTTTGCCTCTGTAACTACTGCCCTGTTAGATGAATTTGACATATCGTTTCCCTCCTGTTGTCTTTGGTATCACGCACAATGCCCATTTGGCACATGTGCGTGCCTGTCTTGCAGCCGTTTGCCGGCTACAGTGATATTATATGCAGTGGCAGAGGGATTAGACATGCAGTTCTTGCCGCTTTTGACAAATTTAGGAAATTCAATCTGCAACCAGCGTCAGGCCGCTGATATCAGGGGAAGCAACCAGCGAATAATTGGTGTAGTAAACCACGAATCCTGGTTTGCTGCCGTTTGGCTTTTTGACATTTTTCTTCTCCAGATAGTCAATTTCCACCTTGTCGTTTTCGCGGCCTTTGGAATAATAGGCAGCCAGGCGTCCGGCTTCCTCATAGACGCGGTCAGGAAGTTCCTCCCCATTTGCCTTTACAAGGACATGGGAGCCGGGAATCCCTTTGGCATGGAACCACCAGTCGTTTCCGGAGGCAAATTTAAATGTCAGCTCGTCATTCTGAAAATTATTCTTTCCTATATATATATGAAATCCATCCGTAGAGAGATAGTGGAACGGTTTGCTTTTGATTTTTACTTTCTTGCCCAGATGCTTTTTCTTGATATAGCCAAATTGCGTAAGTTCTTCCTTAATCTGCGTCAGATCCTCCTCGGATACAGCAATGTCCAAAGAGGTGGAGATGGATTCCAGATGTTCCATTTCTTCCTTTGTCTCTTTGATTAAGTCTGTCAGCGCCTCGTATGTGCGTTTGAGTTTATTGTAACGGTCAAAATATTTCTGCGCATTTTCCTGTGGCGTCAGCTGGGCATCCAGGGGAATCGTGATATCTTCATTGGTATAGTAATTTCGTGCAGTCAGGCTTTTTGCCCCTTCTTCGAGCCCATAGCCATAGGTGTTGATGAGTTCGCCGTATACTTTGTATTTCTCGCGTTTTTCGGTATCTTTTAACTGTTTTAGCTGCAAATCATATTTTTTGCGGCTGCGCTCTAAAACAGTGCTTACCACTTTGCGCAAATCTACGGATTTCTGGCGGATGCGCGTGTAGATGTTCTTATCTCTGTAAAACGTTTCCAATACCGTGGAAATATCAGGATAACTGATATTGTCCCAATCTTCATACTGTGTCAGGGCAACAGCGGCAAATTCTACTGGCTCCTTGCCTTTTTTGATGATGTTGGGAGTAAACCTGCCCTCACGGACATCCTCTGCCAGCCAGGAAAAATGATGGTAGAGATGCAGCCGCTCCTCCGCTGACAGCGCTGCTGCGGGCCGGTCAGCGTCCAGACCTGCGCGATGGCAGAGTTCTGAGGCAATCACCGGGCTGATTCCGGTATATGTCGTATAGATGCATTTTGCTAAATTCTGCGGCTTGGCAAAAACTTTATCCATGAATTCCTTTTCGGAAGTTTCCAAAGGGTTATATTTTTCCTGTGTTTCCGGGATGAAATACATCCTGCCCGGCAGGACTTCACGAACGGAACTGACCTGGGCGGGAATGTGTTTGATGCTGTCGATAATTTTGCCTTCGGCATCACAGAAGATAATGTTGCTGTGCTTGCCCATGATTTCCACAATCAGCTGTTTCCGGCAGAGGTCTCCGAGTTCATTTAAATGTTCAATTTCAAAGTTGATGATACGTTCCATATGCGGCTGCCATATTTTGGTAATCCTGCCGTTGGCAATGTGTTTCCTCAGCAGCATACAGAAATTGGGCGCAGTCATGGGGCTGGGCTTATTTTCTCTCGTGAGGTAAATCAGCGGCAGGGAAGCGCTGGCAGATAGCAGCAGGCGCACCTGCCCCTGATTCCCCTTGAGGGTCAGCAGTAACTCATCGCTCTCCGGCTGGGCAATCTTACTGATTCTTCCGTTTAATATGTTCTCATTTAATTCTTTCACAAGATTTGCAATTACAATTCCATCAAAAGCCATAGCCATTTATCTCCTTTAAGTATCATTCATAAGTTATAGTATATACCAACTTCCCTGAATAGAAAACCATAAAAAGAAAATTTGACTATTTCTGGAAACTGTTTTATAATACATTTATCTATACCTTGGGAACGCATTATTTTAAAATTTGCCCAAGAGTATGCATACGAAAGTGGGATGTTATCGATGATAAAGAGCATGACTGGTTTTGGACGCTGTGAAATTGCCAATGAATCACGCAAAGTTGTTGTGGAGATGAAGTCGGTGAACCACCGTTACCTGGATGTAGCCATCAAGATGCCGAAGAAACTGAACGTTTTTGAGAGTCCGGTGCGCAGCCTGATGAAAGAATATGCACAGCGTGGGAAGATTGATATTTATATCAACTATGAAGATTGTACGGAGAACCAGGTACAGTTAAAATACAATGAATCGCTTGCCGGGGAATATCTCAAATATATGCTTCAGATGGCAAAGCAGCTTGACCTGCCTTTCGATCTGACAGCACAGTCCCTTGCCAGATACCCTGAAATCTTTACGATGGAAGCCCAGGAACTGGACGAGAAAGAATGGTGGCAGTTACTGGAACAGGCAATCCGCGGGGCGGCAGAGAAATTTGTAGAATCCAGGATTCGCGAAGGTATTCAGCTTCGCGATGATTTATTAAAGAAACTGGATATTATGACCGGGTATGTGGAACAGATTGAGGAACGTTCCCCGGAAATTATCGCAGAATACCGCAAGAAGCTTACTGATAAGATACAGGAACTTCTCGCAGATACCCAGGTGGATGAAGCCAGGCTGATGACAGAAGTTACGATATTTGCAGATAAGATATGCACGGACGAAGAGACGGTCCGTTTAAAGAGCCATATCAGCAGCATGAAAGATACATTGCTGCAGGGCGACAATATCGGCAGAAAGCTTGATTTTATCGCACAGGAGATGAACCGTGAGGCAAATACCATATTGTCCAAAGCAAATGATATGGCAGTCTCCGATATCGCGATTGATCTGAAGACGGATATTGAGAAGGTGCGGGAACAGATTCAGAATATTGAATAAAGAAAGGGTAACCTTTTCGTCAAATGCACAGTAAAGGAAGCGCACAAATGGATAAAAAGGGAATTTTAGCCGTTGTTTCCGGTTTTTCGGGAGCTGGCAAAGGAACCATTATGAAACAGCTGTTGGAGGAGTATCCTGGCAGATATGCACTCAGTATCTCAGCAACTACACGCAATCCAAGACCTGGCGAGAGCCATGGCAAGGAATATTTTTTTGTGTCAAAAGAAGAATTTGAGCGGATGATTGAGGAGAATGCCTTGATTGAGTATGCCCGGTATGTAGGGAACTACTATGGGACACCTAAAGAATATGTGATGGGGCAGCTGAACGAGGGCAGAGATGTTATTTTAGAGATAGAAATTCAGGGTGCGCTCAAAGTAAAAGAAGCTTACCCCGATACGCTGCTGCTGTTCGTGTCCCCGCCCAACGCCGGTGAATTGAAAAACCGCCTGGTAAACCGGGGGACAGAAGACACGGCAACGATTGATTCAAGGCTTGCCCGCGCCTGGCAGGAAGCACAGGGCGTGGAGCAGTATGACTATTTTGTCATCAACGATGATTTGGAAGAATGTGTACAGCAAGTGCATTCTATCATACAAAATGAACATGCCCGTGCGGCAAGGAACCATGCAGTAATTGAGAATATCAGGACAGAGCTTAAGGGCTTTGTGAAAGGAGATTGATTATTATGATGTTACATCCATCTTATACGGACTTGATGAAGGTAGTAAACAGCGGCGTGGAGACTGGCGATGAACCGGTGGTAAACAGCCGTTATTCCATTGTGCTGGCAACATCTAAGAGGGCACGGCAGATTATCAGCGGCGAAGACCCCCTGATTGACAGCCCCTCCAACAGTAAACCGCTGTCCATCGCGGTGGAAGAAGTGTTCAACAGCAAAGTAACCATTATGGGTGAAGACGATTCAGAGGATGATGAAGAAATTTGAAAGTTTTAATTATTTCCCTTGGATGTGACAAAAATCTGGTAGACACAGAATATATGATAGGGTCATTACAGACCTGCGGGCACACGTTCACGAATGAGGAAGATAAGGCAGATGCTATTATTGTCAATAGCTGCTGCTTTATTAATGATGCCAAGGAAGAAAGCATCAATACAATTCTGGAAATGGCAGAATACAAAAAGCATGGGAACTGCCAGGCGCTGATTGTCACCGGCTGCCTCGCCGAACGGTACCGTGATGAGATTTTAGAGGAAATCCCGGAAGTAGATGCTGTGTTGGGAACCAATTCTTACGAGGAGATTGCAGAGGCTCTGTCTAAGGTGCAAAATGGCAAACGCTATGTATGCTGCCATGCCTTAGAAGGGCTTCCGCTACATAAAGCCAAACGTTCCCTGACGACAGGCGGGCATTATGCACATTTAAAAATTGCCGAAGGCTGCGACAAACATTGCAGCTACTGCATTATCCCCAAGATACGCGGGGCTTACCGCAGCGTACCCATGGAGGAATTGCTTGCCCAGGCGCGGGAACTTGCCGACTGGGGCGTCAAGGAACTGATTCTCGTGGCGCAGGAGACCACGCGCTATGGCGTGGACTTATATGGGGAGAAATCTTTGCATGTACTGCTCGATAAGCTGAACGAAGTGCCGGGAATCCAGTGGATTCGCATTATGTATTGTTATCCTGAGGAAATAGACAAAGAGTTGATTGCTTCCATCAAACGCAACCAGAAAGTATGCCATTATCTGGACATGCCTATCCAGCATATCAATGATACGATGTTGCAGCGGATGGGGCGGCGGACGACCAAGGCGGAACTGACTGATAAAATTGCCCACTTAAAGCGGGAAATACCTGATATTACGCTGCGCACTACCTTGATTGCCGGTTTTCCGGGCGAGACGCAGGAAATGCATGAGGAATTGATGTATTTTCTGAATGAGACGGAGTTTGACCGTCTGGGCGCATTTACCTACTCCCCGGAGGAGGGAACGCCGGCGGCAGGATTTGCAGGCCAGATTGCTGAGGAACAGAAAGAAGCTTGGCGCGATGATATCATGGAACTGCAGGAAGAGATTATCTGCGATAAGAATGAAGAAATGAAGGACCAGGAGCTCTGGGTGATGATTGAGGGCAGCATGGATGGTGTACATGCTTATGTGGGAAGAACCTACCGGGATGCGCCGGAGATTGACGGATATATCTTTATTGACACCAGCGAAACGCTTATGACGGGTGATTTTGTAAAAGTGCGTGTCACCGGTGCATATGAATATGATTTGATAGGAGAGATGATACCATGAATTTACCGAACAAATTAACGATATTGCGCGTGATTTTGATTGTGCCCTTTGTGGTTTTTATGCTGATTCCGATTTGGGGGGAAATGGTCAGCATGTATGCAGCGGTGGCAATTTTCATCATCGCCAGCCTGACGGACCTCTTTGATGGGAAAATCGCCCGCAAATATAACCTTGTCACGAATTTTGGCAAATTTATGGACCCGCTTGCGGATAAACTGCTGGTGGCGGCGGCATTAATCTGCCTCACGGCAAATGGCAGGCTAAGCGCATGGATTTCCATTATCATCATCAGCCGGGAATTCATTATCAGCGGTTTCCGCCTGGTGGCTTCGGACAATGGCATCGTGATTGCCGCCAGCTATTGGGGGAAGTTTAAGACGACATTCCAGATGGTGATGATTATCATGCTGATCTTAAATTATGACAACGAGATTTATCAGGTCTGCGCTGTGGTTGTTACCTATATTGCGCTGATTCTGACCATAGTTTCTCTGATTGACTATCTGATGAAGAATAAAGACGTTCTCAAAGAGCAAAAATAAATTTGAAGAAATAATGAAAGAAAAGGACGTTGATGGTATGACAGTAGAATTGATTTGTGTGGGAACAGAACTGCTTCTGGGGAATATTGTAAACACCAATGCAGCCTTCATTTCCGAGAAATGTGCCATGTTGGGGCTTTCCATGTATTATCAGAGCGTGGTGGGCGATAACCAGGGGCGGTTGGAGGAACTTCTGCGGACGGCAACGGAGCGTTCCGAGGTAGTTATCTTATGCGGCGGCTTAGGGCCTACCCAGGATGACCTCACCAAGGAGACGGCTGCCAAAGTCATGGGGAAGCGGCTGGTAGAAGATGAGCGCGCGCGCCAGGAAATTGAAGCATTCATGGCAAAACGCAGCCGCGCCATTACTGAGAACAATTGGAAACAGGCGTTGGTGCCGGAAGGATGTATGGTATTATATAATCCCAATGGGACGGCGCCGGGAATCATCATGGAAGACGGACAGACGTCTGTGATTCTTTTGCCTGGACCGCCAAACGAGCTGGAGCCCATGTTTGAGGAGCAGGTATACC
Source organism: uncultured Lachnospiraceae bacterium (assembly GCA_910583835.1). Lineage (GTDB taxonomy): Bacteria > Bacillota > Clostridia > Lachnospirales > Lachnospiraceae > Petralouisia. Next base: position 11,971 of record CAJTYM010000010.1, read on the forward strand.
CTTACCTTAAGGAGAGCCAGCCGGAGACAATCTGTTCTAAAATGGTCAAATTATGCGGTATCGGCGAGAGTTCTGCTGAGACAAAGATTTTGGATTTGATTGAAGCGCAGACAAATCCAACCGTAGCTCCCTACGCCAAGACCGGGGAAGTGCATCTTCGCCTTACCGCCAAAGCGTCAAGCGAGGAGGAGGCATACCGGATGATTGTGCCGGTGGAGGAGGAACTTAAGAGACGTTTCGGCAGCCTGATCTACACCGATGACCCACAGATGACGCTGGAGATGGCGGTTTATGAACTTCTGAAAGAACACAATCTAACGGTGACGACCGCGGAATCCTGTACCGGAGGATTGCTTGCGGGACGCCTGATCAATGTCCCCGGCATCTCAGAATACCTCAAAGAAGGATACGTCACTTACTCCAATGAGGCGAAAGAGAAACTTCTGGGCGTGCCAGCGGAGACATTGCGGGAACATGGCGCAGTCAGCCCGCAGACAGCGGAGGCGATGGCAATGGGCGGAGCTAAGGCGGCAAATGCCGATTTATGCATTGCTGTGACGGGAATTGCCGGACCGGACGGCGGAACGAAAGAGAAACCGGTAGGACTTGTGTACATGAGCTGTTACTGCCGGGGCAAGTTCTATACAGAGAAGAACCAGTATACCGGAAGCCGCAGCAAAATCCGGGAGTATTCCGTGGCAAGTGCATTGACGCTGCTTCGGCAAGCGATACTGGCATTGACAGATTGACGAGGTGATTCCATGCGGATTATAGCGGGAAAAGCAAGGAGCCTGCCCTTGAAGACCCTTTCCGGCCTGGATACCAGGCCTACTTCGGACAGGATAAAAGAGACTCTTTTTAATATTTTGAACCCCAGGCTGCAGGACTGCCATTTCCTGGATCTGTTCGCAGGAAGCGGACAGATGGGCTTAGAAGCAGTAAGCCGGGGCGCCAAGCTGGCAGTGTTTGTGGAAAACAACAAAAAGGCTGCCGCCTGCATAGAGGAGAACATAAATTTTACGAAACTCGCGGATTGCTGTACCTTGCTTGTCAGGGACGCGGTTCTGGCGATTCACCAGATGGCAGGCCAGGAGAAATTTGATGTGGTATTTATGGATCCCCCCTATGGCAGGAATTTGGAGAAGGAAGCGCTGAAAGCTCTGGCAGATTCAGATATAATCAGGGAATCTTCCCTGATTATTGTAGAATCATCCCTTGATACGGATTTGTCTTATGCTGCAGGCCTTGGGTATGAAATTACAAGAGAGAAGGCATATAAAACCAATCAACATACATTTTTACGGTTTACCGGGTAAGCCGGGATAAGGGTGACATATGAGAAGAGCAATATATCCGGGGAGTTTTGATCCGGTAACTTTTGGACACATTGACATGATAGAGCGTTCGGCCAAAATTGTCGATGAACTGGTGGTTGCAATTTTGAACAATAGTGCAAAAAATCCATTGTTTTCTGTGGAAGAACGTGTTAGTATGTTAAAGGAAATAACCAATCATGTGCCAAATGTCAAGATTAATTTTTTTGATGGGCTTCTGATTGATTATGCAAAGAAAATTGAGGCTACAATAATTATACGGGGACTTCGTGCCGTGACGGATTTTGAATACGAGCTGCAGATTGCCCAGACCAACCGGATTGTCAACTCAGAGATAGACACTATATTTCTGACTACCAGTCTGGAATATGCTTATTTAAGTTCTACCATCGTCAAGGAGGTTGCTTCTTATGGAGGAGACATTTCCCATTTTGTGCCGGAACAGTTGATACCACAGATTTATGAAAAATATAATATTTAAGGAGCATTGTGTATGAGCAGCAAAATCGAACAGGCGATTGACGAAATTGAAGATTTTATTGAAAACTGTAAATTTAAGTCTTTTTCCAATACACAGATTATTGTAGATAAAGAGGAGCTTGACAATTTATTGTCAGAACTCAGGCACCGGACACCTGACGAAATCAAACGTTATCAGAAGATGATAAGCAACAAGGAAGCCATCCTTGCAGACGCCAAAGCCAAAGCGGAAGCCATTATTGCCAAGGCGGAGGTACATACCACAGAACTGATCAGCGAGCATCAGATTATGCAGAGGGCGTATGCACAGGCAGATGAAGTGGTACGGATTGCCACGAACCAGGCGCAGGAGATTTTAGACAATGCCACCAACGATGCCAACAGCATCCGCATGGGGGCCATTCAGTATACAGACGACATGTTAAACAGCTTAGAGGAAATTATCGTGACGGCAATGGAGATGACCAGCGCCAGGACTGAAAGCCTCTTAGGCGCGCTCCAGGGCTGTTATGATAAGGTAAGTGCAAACCGCAGGGAACTTGCGCCGGCAGAGATGGAAGCGGCGATGACACAGGAAGCACAGCAGGCTCCTGCCGGTGGGAAGGATGCTCCCCCGGCCATCCAGCTGACAGATATTAATTAAAGATTTCGCTTTGAGGGTTAATGGACTAACAGCAGCGCCAGCCCCAGGGAAACAGCAGTTCCCAGAAGTTTCATCTTAAGGTAAGGCAGCATGGAGAATCCGCTGTCCTTGACCATGGAGGCAGTCTGCGCGAAGCCGGAGAGCCCTCCGAAGGCAGTAAATGCTATCATCAGCGGATATGCAAGCGAGAAACTAAGTCCCTGTTCTGCCGTATAAGAGATGCCGTTGGTAATCTCGGTAAAACCTATCAGCAGGCATTTTAACACAGGATTTGTGATGGGGAGCAGTGTTGTCATCTGCGCCAATATGGCAAACATGATAATATATCCGCCCAGCTTTGCCAGCGTTTCAAAACCGTTCATAATACCGGCGTCTATGAGTTGAAGGTTCATGGATGCCGCTTTTTTTTCAGATACTGCTGTGGGTGTCTGAAAATGTTGTTTTCGGTTCCAGAACATATAAAGGACAAGTGGCGGAATATAGAGAATCAGGAAAGTGGCAAGACGCAGCTGTGGCTGCCCTAAGCTTTCCCCTAAGATAAAGCTGCCGACAAACATGGGGCTGATATTATTACAGGCGCAAAACAGCCGCTGCCCTTCCTTGCGGCTCATTTTCCCGGATTCCACCAGGTCTGCCGTGATTTTGCTTCCCATGGGAAAGCCGAACAGAAGCCCCGCCGTGAGCGGATAAATCCCCGCGCTGCTGATAGGGAAGAATTTTCCCACAAAACGGTGGATAAAGCCCGCAAAGCTGTCCAGTATCCCGGATTGGATCAGGATATAGGAGAGGATAGAAAATGGCAGCAGCGTGGGCAGCATATTTTCATACCAAAGGTTTAGTCCGATGGCGGCAGCGCTGACTGATTTTTCTGGAAAAGCAAGAATATAAATTAAAAATCCAATTACAATAATAATGTACATGATTTTTTTCATAGTTTATTCTATGAGCCAAATATATAAATATACCAATGGAGGAGACTATCATGAGAGTTTGTGAACATTTAGAACCCAGGAAGGTATTTGCCTATTTTGAGGATATCTGCCAGATTCCCCACGGTTCCCGGAATACCAAAGCAATCAGCGATTATTGCGTGTCCTTTGCTAAGGAGCATAACCTTAGATATATCCAGGATGAAGATAATAATGTGATAATCTTCAAGGAGGCATCTGCGGGCTATGAGAATTCGGAACCAGTTATCATCCAGGGGCATCTGGACATGGTATGCGAGAAAGAGAGCGGCGTAGAGATTGATTTTGAAAAAGACGGCCTCGACTTATATGTGGATGGGGATTTCCTCAAAGCGAAAGGAACTACGCTGGGCGGCGACGACGGCATTGCCGTTGCCTATGCCCTTGCCATCTTAGAGGATGATTCACTGGCACATCCGCCTTTGGAAGTAGTCTTTACCGTAGATGAAGAAATCGGTATGCTGGGCGCTGAGTCTATGGACCTTTCGATGTTAAAGGGACGGAAGCTTCTGAATATCGATTCCGATGAGGAGGGAATCTTCCTCACAAGCTGCGCCGGCGGGCTGCAGGCAGTCTGTGAACTACCGGTCTCCAGAATCGAGACAGAGGGCGTCAGCTATGAGATGAAAGTAAGCGGTCTGCAGGGCGGACATTCCGGCAGTGAGATTGACAAAGAACATGGCAATGCCATCTTCTTGCTGGGCAGGGTGTTAGAATCCTTAAGCCGAGAGGTTCCTTTTGCCATTGCAGAGATGGAGGGCGGGCTGAAAGACAACGCCATCCCCCGCGATGCCAGGGCTGTCATCGTAGTGGATTCTGAGCAAGTGGGCAATGAACTGTGTGCAAAACTACAGACACTAGAGCAGAAACTGCAGAAGGAGTTCCAGGTTTCAGACCCGGATATTACCGTTTCCTGCCAGAAGCTGGCAAATGGCAAGAAATCTGTTCTTCATGGCACCGCAGCTACCAAAGCATTATTTTTCCTGCGCACGATGCCCAATGGCATCCAGCATATGAGCATGGACATTGAAGGTCTGGTAGAAACCTCTTTAAATGCCGGTATTATGCGGCTTACCGAAGATAGTTTTTCCGTGTGCTTTGCCGTACGCAGCAGCGTTACCAGCAGGAAATGGGAGGTTGCGGACCGCCTGACCTTCCTCACCGAATTTTTGGGCGGCGAAATTACCATCGGCGGCGATTACCCGGCGTGGGAATATAAGGCCGACTCCGTGATGCGTGAGCTGATGGCTGAGACATACCGGGATTTATTTGGCGAGGAGGCAAAAATCCAGGCCATCCATGCGGGCTTGGAATGCGGACTTTTCTCCGGCAAGATTCCCGGGCTTGACTGTATTTCCTTTGGTCCCAACAATTTCGATATCCACACGCCGAAAGAGCGTCTGAGTATCTCCTCCACAGAGAAAATCTGGAAACTGATTGTGGAGTTTTTGAAACGTCTGAAATAAAATGTTTGATAACAAAGAAATAGCATAAAACAGCAAGGAGTCTATGAAGTATTATAAGAAGGTCATCATCCATGTGTTGATTCTTACCGCAATGCTCTGTTTTATCACCGCGCTGCTTGGGCGCATACAGCAGCTTGCAAAGATTACCTGCCTTTTGGAAGAAGATACGACAGAACTCCTGCGGCAGCAGCAGATACCGGCAGAACTCTATGACTTGGCGGCAGAGTATGCGGAGAAATCAGAATTTTCCCGCTACGATTACCTGGCTGCCGCTATCCTGACAGAGAAGCGTGAGCAAAGTTTATTAGATGAATACCTGAATCTGTTATACCAGTATTACCCTCGGAAAATCCAGTATATTGTGAAACTGGAACAGGCTGTCTGGGAAGATTTAAAATATTTTCCGGTACCGCTTTCCCAGCCGGCAAACGGCATGGACACCTCGTTTGAGAATTCCTGGGGATTTGACCGCAGCTTTGGCGGCGAACGTGCGCATGAGGGGACAGATATCATGGCTTCCCTCAATGAGCGGGGGCGCTATCCCATTGTCAGCATGACGGACGGCGTGGTGGAGAAGATTGGCTGGCTCAAGCTGGGCGGATACCGCATCGGCATCCGCGCCCCCGAGGGAGGATATTATTATTATGCCCATCTCTATGATTATGCCGAGGGCCTTCAGGAGGGGGATGAGGTGAAAGCCGGAGAACTGCTGGGATTTATGGGGGACAGCGGTTATGGGGAGGAGGGGACCATCGGACAGTTTGCCGTCCATCTGCATGTGGGGATTTATGCAGACGATGAAAACGGTGAGGAGATGAGCCTGAATCCTTATTGGGCGCTAAAGTGGCTGGAACCAGAGCGTATATACTTCCATGAGACCCAAATGCCAAAAGGAGGAAACTATGCGGTTAGATAAATACCTTGCCGATATGGGCATAGGCACGCGCAGCGAGGTTAAGCAGCAGATACATAAAGGGCAGGTGTGTGTAAACGGCGCTTTGCCCACCGGGCCGAACCAGCATGTGCAGCCGGGAGCAGATGAAATCCTTTACCAGGGCAAACCTGTCTCTTATCAGGAATATGAATATATCATGCTCAATAAGCCCCAGGGCTGCGTGAGCGCCGTCACTGACCCGCAGCATCAGACTGTACTGGACCTGATAGAGAAAAAGAACCGCAAAGATTTATTTCCGGTGGGCAGACTGGACAGGGATACGGAGGGACTGCTGCTTATCACAAACGACGGCAGGCTCTGCCACAATCTGCTGGCGCCGGGAAAGCATGTGCCGAAGACATATTTTGCCAGAGTTTCCGGCAACGTGACTGCTGAGGATATCACATTGTTTGCCAGGGGTATGGATATCGGGGAGGAGAGGGACACATTGCCGGCGAAATTGCAGCTTTTATCCGATGACGGAACATATTCCGAGATTACGCTTACCATCACAGAAGGGAAGTTCCATCAGGTTAAGCGTATGTTTCAGGCAGTGGGCAAGGAAGTCCTTTATCTGAAACGTATTTCTATGGGCAGCCTGAAACTTGATGACTCTCTGCGGCCCGGAGAATACAGGCAACTGACCGAAGAAGAAATACAATTGTTAGGACATACAAAGGAGAATACGAAACGATGTTAGAGAATATACAATCCATTATCTTTGACCTGGACGGTACGCTTGTGGATTCCATGTGGCTTTGGCATGATATCGATGTGGAATTTCTGGAACAGCGGGGGCTTACCCTGCCGGAAACTTACCAGCACGACATTGAGGGCATGAGCTTCACGGAGACAGCCGTGTATACAAAAGATTTGTTCCGCCTCAAAGAGAGCGTGGAAGAGTTGAAGTCCATCTGGAATCAGATGGCAATGGAAAAATACCATCATGAAGTGCCGTTTAAACCGGGAGCAAGAAAATTCCTGCGGCATTGCCGGCAGAAAGGAATAACCTTAGGCATTGCCACCAGCAACTCCAAAGAACTGGTCAATGCCGTGACATCGGCGCTGCAATTTGGCTCTGACATCAAAGAGATTGTCACTGCCTGTGAGGTGGCGCATGGAAAGCCCGCGCCGGACGTCTATCTGGAAGCAGCAAAGAGGCTCTCCTGTGAACCGCAGAACTGCCTTGTTTTCGAGGATGTTCCCATGGGAATCCGCGCCGGGAAAAATGCCGGAATGCGGGTATGCGCCGTGGAAGACCCTTTTTCCGCACACCAGGAACAGGAGAAACGCCGGCTGGCGGATTATTATATCACAAGCTATGAACAGGTGCTGGACAATACATATGAAATCTTATAGGAGCTGCCATGGAGAGGAATTTCTTGCCCATCTGCCGCGAAGACATGTTGGAGCGCGGAATTGAACAGTTTGATTTTGTGTATATTATCGGGGATGCCTACGTGGACCATCCTTCTTTTGGTCATGCAATTATCAGCCGTCTGCTGGAAGCGCATGGATACTCCGTCGGCATTATCGCGCAGCCGGACTGGAAGGACAAGGGGAGCATTGCCATTTACGGCGAACCGCGGCTGGCATTTCTGGTCAGCGCCGGCAATATGGATTCCATGGTGAACCATTACAGCGTCTCAAAACGTCTCCGCGAAAAGGATTCCTTTACCCCCGGCGGGAAAATGGGAAAACGCCCGGATTATGCGACCGTTGTCTATGGCAATTTAATCCGCCAGACCTACAAAAAAACGCCCATTCTCCTCGGCGGCGTGGAGGCGAGCCTACGCCGTCTGGCACATTACGACTATTGGAGCAATAAAGTGAAACGCTCGATTCTTTTGGACAGCGGCGCAGACATCCTCATGTACGGCATGGGGGAGCACAGCATCATCGAACTGGCGGAAGCCTTGGACAGCGGGCTTTCCGTGTCGGATATCACTTTTGTGGCAGGAACTGTCTATAAGACCCAGAAAAAAGAAGACATTTACGATGCCATTTTCCTGCCGGAATTTGAGGAAGTGAAAGCGGACAAGTCTTCTTATGCCAGAAGCTTTTACCAGCAGTACTGCAATACCGACCCATTTTCCGGCAAACGCCTGGCTGAGCAGTATCCCGGCAAGATTTTTGTCGTGCAGAATCCCCCGGCGCAGCCGCTAAGCCAGATGGAGATGGATGATATTTACGCGCTTCCTTATATGCGCACCTACCATCCCATTTATGAACCGTTGGGCGGCGTCCCTGCCATATCGGAGGTCAGATTCAGCCTGACCAGCAGCCGCGGCTGTTTCGGGGGCTGCAGCTTCTGTGCGCTGACATTTCATCAGGGCAGGATCATTCAGTCCCGAAGCCACGAGTCGATTGTAAAAGAAGCAGAACTCCTGACGAAAGAAGCAGATTTCAAGGGATATATCCATGATGTAGGCGGACCCACTGCCAATTTCCGGTTCCCGGCGTGTGACAAGCAGCTGTCAAAAGGCGTCTGTGCAGACAGACAATGTTTGTTTCCCCAGCCCTGTAAGAATTTGAAGGCTGACCATAAGGATTACCTGAAGCTGCTGCGCAGACTGCGTAATATTCCCGGCGTAAAAAAGGTGTTTATCCGCTCCGGTATCCGCTTTGACTATCTGCTGGCAGATAAGGACCGCACATTTCTGCGGGAACTGTGCCAATACCATGTCAGCGGCCAGCTGAAAGTCGCGCCGGAACATATTTCCGATACCGTATTGGAGAAAATGGGCAAGCCGCAGGCACAGGTTTACTACCAGTTTGCCCGCGAATACCAGAAGATGAATGAGAAATTAGGGAAGAAGCAGTATCTGGTGCCTTACCTTATGTCCTCCCATCCAGGCTCCACGCTGCAGGAAGCCGTGGAATTGGCGGAATTTTTGCGGGACCTCGGCTATATGCCGCAGCAGGTACAGGATTTTTATCCCACGCCCTCGACAATTTCCACCTGCATGTATTACACTGGTTTAGACCCGCGCACCATGCAGTCGGTCTATGTGGCGCACAACCCACATGAAAAGGCGATGCAGCGCGCCTTAATCCAGTACCGTGACCCAAAGAACTATGAACTTGTAAAAGAAGCGCTGCAAAAAACCGGACGGACAGATTTGATTGGCTTTGACAAAAACTGCCTGATTCCGCCCAGGAAAATTGTTCGCCATATCAATAAGAAAAGGAGACGGTGATGCAAAGCTTTCAGATTGGTAAAAATGAAGCCGGTCAGCGGTTTGACAAATATTTAAAAAAACTCTTATCCCAAGCCCCGGCAAGCTTCCTCTATAAAATGCTGCGCAAAAAAAATATCACCTTGAATGGGAAGAAAGCCGCTGGTTCGGAGAGGCTGAATCGTGGCGATGAAGTAAAATTATTCCTCAGCGATGAGACTTTTGCCAAGTTCGCCCACATTGCGTTAAAATCCTCTGGGGAACATCTGTGCAAGACTATCCCTGAGGGGAAATATCCATATATCCATTTGGATATCATTTATGAGGACGATGATATCCTGATTATCAATAAGCCGCACGGCATGTTGTCACAGAAAGCACAGCCGGAGGATATCTCGGCCAATGAATACATTATCGGCTATCTCTTGCAGCAGCAAACGATTACAGAAGAACAACTGGCAACATTCACGCCCTCTGTCTGCAACCGGCTGGACAGAAACACCTCCGGGCTGCTGATTGCGGGCAAGAGCCTTAAGGGTCTGCAGGACATGGCAAACGAGCTAAGCAGCCGTTCTGTAAGCAAATATTACCGCTGCCTGGTAAAAGGAAATCTTACAGAACCGCAGACAAGGGAAGGCTGGCTGATAAAAAACGAACAAACGAATCAGGTCCAGGTCTTAAAATCTAAGGTGAAAGACGGCAGATATATCAAGACCGGCTATGAACCCTTAGCCTATTATGTGAAAGGCGCAAAGAGAAATGGCAAGGGCTGTCTGCAGAAGAGTCAGCCTGCAGAAATTTCCGATAATACAGAAATTTTTACTTTGCTAAACGTTCATCTGATTACCGGACGTTCCCATCAGATACGGGCACATCTGGCCTCTCTGGGATATCCCATCGTGGGGGATTATAAATATGGGGACCGCAGAGCAAACGACTGGTTTGCCCGTCATTTCCAAATCCGTACCCAGATGCTGCAGGCATACCGCATCCGGTTTGCTGATGGGCGGGAATTCGAGGCTCCGTTGGAACGCGAGTTTCAGCGGGTGTTAGGGAAATGCTGATTCCGTCAACGCTCCCTTATATGATATGAGAAAGGAATTTTTATGCCTACATGGAATTCAAGAGGGCTGCGAGGTTCCACTTTAGAAGAACTGATCAACCTCACCAATGAGAAATATGCGGAACATGGGCTGGCCCTGATTCAAAAAGTACCTACCCCCATCACGCCCATCAATATTGACAAAGAAAGCCGCCACATTACCCTCGCCTATTTTGACCAGAAAAGTACCGTGGACTATATTGGGGCGGTACAGGGGATTCCGGTCTGTTTTGATGCCAAGGAATGCCACACCGATACCTTCCCCTTGCAGAATATTCATCCCCACCAGGTGCAGTTCATGGAACGGTTTGAGCAGCAGCAAGGGATTGCCTTTCTGTTGATTTTCTATTCACACCGAAATATGGCGTATTACCTCCGCCACGAGAGACTGATGTCGTTCTGGAAACGTGCCGAGGAGGGCGGCAGGAAAAGTTTCCGCTATGAGGAATTGGAAGAGGGGTATTTTCTTCCCTCTAAAGGAGGCATTTTAATTCCCTACCTGGACGCCATGCAGAAAGATTTAGAAGAACGAGGTTGACATTTCAGCGGGGCTTAGTTATAATATGCTTTGTTTGTTATGCTACCATGGCAGCGCGCTAAAGTGTAATTTGATGCCGCCATGCCTTTACAATACTGGAATTATTTCTATCAGAAAGGAATCATTCGCCAATGAAACGCAAATTATTACATACCCCGGAAGGGGTTCGGGATATCTATAATATGGAATGTGCACGGAAGCTGGTTTTGCAGGAAAACCTGCAGAAGTTGCTGAAAAAGTACGGCTATCATGCAATTGAGACACCGACTTTTGAATTTTTCGACATTTTCAGCCGGGAAATCGGCACGACTCCTTCCAAAGACTTATATAAATTTTTTGACAGGGAGGGAAACACGCTCGTGCTGCGCCCGGATATGACGCCCTCGATTGCCAGATGCGTGGCAAAATATTATGCAGAGGAAGAATTTGCAGTTCGTCTCAGCTATATAGGGAACACGTTTATCAATAATAACAGTTATCAGGGCAGGCTGAAAGAGAATACGCAGCTTGGCGCGGAACTGGTGGGGGATAACTCCGTGGCAGCAGATGCCGAGATCCTTGCGCTGGTAGCAGATTCCCTGAAAACTGCCGGCCTTATGGAATTCCAGATAGGCGTAGGACATATGGATTTCTTCCGCGGGTTGGTGCAGGCAGCCAAGCTGGAGGAGGAACTGGAGCAGGAGCTTATCACATTGATTTCCAATAAAAATTTCTTTGGCGTGGAAGAACTGGTGGATTCGCTCCATCTGTCCCCACAGCTGAAAGAACTGTTCTCCATGTTGGGAAATCTTTGCATGACAGACGACATGATGAGCCGCGCCAAAGCATTGTCGGCTGATTTTCCGGTTATCTTAAAAGCATTGGAGCGGTTGGAAGCCTTGATGCAGGTCCTGTCATGCTATGGCGTAGACAAATATGTGACGATTGAACTGGGGATGCTCAGCAGCTACCATTACTATACGGGCATCATCTTTGCCGGCTATACCTTCGGCAGCGGTGAGCCGATTGTCAAGGGTGGGCGGTACGACCATCTGATGGATTACTTCGGCAAACATGCGCCGTCTATCGGCTTTGCCGTGGTGATTGACCAGCTTTTGGCAGCGCTGGCACGGCAGAAAATCACGATTCCGGCAGAAAATGACCAGACTTTGATCGTATACCGCAGGGATAAGCAGCAGGATGCCATTGAGCGGGCAGTTTCGCTGCGGGAACAGGACTTTGGCGCCGCGCTTGTCTGCTGGGAAGAGCATAAGACAAAGGAGGATTACCGTGCCTATGCGCAACGTATGCATATGCGGTCACTGATGTTCATTGAATAAGAAAGCGGAGGAAATCATGAGATATTTAACATTTGCATTGGGAAAAGGGCGGCTGGCAAAGCAGACGCTTGCCACCTTTGAAAAGATAGGGATTACCTGCCAGGAGATGAAGGATAAGGATACCCGCAAACTGATTTTTGTCAACGAAGAACTGAAACTGAAATTTTTCCTCGCCAAAGGACCGGATGTGCCCACTTATGTGGAATATGGCGCAGCAGACATCGGCGTAGTGGGTAAAGATACCATTTTAGAGGAGGCACGCAACATTTACGAGGTCCTGGATCTGGGATTTGGCAAATGCCGGATGTGCGTCTGCGGTCCCCAAGAAGCGGAGGAATTGCTGCAGCATCATGAACTGATCCGCGTTGCCACCAAATACCCAAGGATTGCCAAAGATTATTTCTACAATAAAAAACATCAGACCGTAGAAATTATCAAGCTGAACGGCTCCATTGAACTTGCGCCGATTGTCGGTCTCTCCGAAGTGATTGTGGATATCGTGGAGACTGGCTCGACTTTGCGGGAAAATGGGCTTGGCGTACTGGAAGAAGTCTGCCCCTTATCTGCAAGGATGGTGGTGAACCAGGTCAGCATGAAGATGGAAAATGAGCGCATCACCAAATTGATCCGTGATTTAAAAGAGGTCCTGTAGCAGGGAGCAACGTGGGCAAGCCCACATTAGCCGGGAAGACAAGGAGGAATCATGAGAATATTATCATTGACGGAGGACACCAGGAAAAATCTTCTGGAGGACCTCTTAAAACGAAGCCCCAACAGCTATAAACAGTATGAAGACAGCGTAAATGAGATTATTGAAAATGTCCGCCTAAATGGCGACAGCGCCGTATTTTCTTATACCAAACAGTTTGACGGCGCAGACATTGACAGCGAAACAGTCCGTGTGACGAGAGCGGAGATTGACGAAGCCTATGAGCTGATTGATGACAAGCTTATCGAGGTCATGAAAAAATCCTTATCCAATATCCGCATATACCATGAGAAACAGAAGCAGTACAGCTGGTTTGACAGCAGGCCTGACGGCGTTATGCTGGGGCAGAAGGTGACGCCGCTTGCGCGCGTGGGCGTATACGTGCCCGGGGGCAAGGCCGCTTACCCCTCCTCCGTGCTGATGAACGTATTGCCCGCCAAAGTAGCCGGGGTTAAAAAGATTGTCATGGCAACGCCCTGCAGCCGCGAGGGCAAGGTAAATCCGGCAACCCTGGCAGCTGCCGACCTTGCCGGCGTAGATGAAATCTATAAAGCAGGCGGCGCCCAGGCGATTGCTGCGCTTGCATTTGGCACGGACAGCATTCCCAAAGTGGACAAAATCGTAGGGCCTGGCAATATTTACGTGGCTCTGGCAAAGAAAGCTGTATTTGGGTATGTGAGCATTGATTCCATTGCCGGTCCCAGTGAAATCCTGGTCCTTGCGGACGAGACGGCAAACCCACGCTATGTGGCGGCAGATTTATTATCCCAGGCAGAGCACGACGAACTGGCAAGCGCTATCCTGATTACTGACAGTGAAACGCTTGCGCAGCAAGTTTCAACGGAAATTGATTGTTTCACTGCAAGGCTTTCCAGAAAAGATATCATTGAGAAATCTTTGGAAAATTACGGCTACATCCTGGTGGCTGCAAATATGGAAGACGCCATAGGAGCCGCCAACGAGATTGCCTCCGAGCATCTGGAAATCCTTACAGCCAACCCATTTGAGACAATGATGAAGATTGAGAATGCCGGCGCTATTTTCCTGGGAGAGTACGCCAGCGAACCTCTGGGCGATTATTTTGCAGGACCGAACCATGTGCTTCCTACTAACGGAACAGCAAAGTTCTTTTCACCTCTCAGTGTGGATGACTTTATCAAGAAATCCAGCATTATTTCTTATTCCAGGGAGGCGCTGGAACCAATATACAAAGATATTGTACAATTTGCCGAGTCAGAACAGTTGACGGCGCACGCAAATTCTATTAAAGTAAGATTTGAAGAATGATACAGGGGGAATCAACATGTCAGAACAAAGGATTAACAGGCAGCGCCGTAAGACGAAAGAGACAGACATCAACCTCACGCTGAATATCGATGGCAGCGGGGAGACACAGATTGACACCGGCATCGGATTCTTTGACCATATGCTGGATGGTTTTGCACGCCACGGCTTCTTCGACTTGAAAGTTCAGGTAAAAGGCGATTTAATCGTGGATACCCATCATTCCATCGAGGATACCGGTATTGTACTGGGAAAAGCCATCCGCTATGCGCTTAAGGACAAAAAGGGCATCAAACGTTACGGAAGCTGTATTCTGCCGATGGATGAGACGCTGGTACTGTGTGCCATTGACTTAAGCGGCAGACCATATTTTGCCTTTGAGGGAGAGTTTACCACGGAGAGGGTGGGGTATATGGAGACGGAGATGGTACGCGAATTTTTCTATGCCATCTCCTATAATGCAGGAATGAACCTGCATATGAAAATCTTGTCAGGAACCAACAACCATCACATGATAGAGGGGCTTTTCAAGTCATTTGGACGCGCTTTGGACGAAGCCACCGCCAAAGACCCCCGAATCACAGACATTCTGTCAACGAAAGGTAGTTTATAGGTGCAGTTATGGAACACAAGAACTTAATTGCCACAATTTATTTAAAGGACGGCAATGCCGTAAAGGGGCGGGAAGATTTTACAGTTGCCGGAGATTGGAAAGAACTGGCAAAAGCATACAATGAAAGCGGCGTAGACAAGCTGTATGTTTTTGACTTGTCGCAGTCTGACAAAGAGCATGATATCCATCTGGAGATAATCAAGCAGCTGAGCCGCATGATAGAGATACCCGTCTATGGCGCTGGCAACATCAACAAATCAGAGGACATCAAAAAAATCCTCTATGCCGGCTGCAAAGGGGCTATCCTGGACGGCTCCAGGCACGACATTATCCAGATGGCGCAAGAAGCGGCGCAGCGTTTTGGCAAAGAAAAATTACTGGTTTCCATGGAGACAGTAGACTTGATTTTCAAACATAAGAAAGAGGCCGAAGAACATATCCATAAACTGGTCGTACTGAACGAGACGATTGTGGAATCGCTTGTAAATATCACCGATATACCGTTCAGCGTCATTGTTTCCGGTTATGATGAAACTCAGTGGACTGAGATATTAAAGCTTGATTCTGTGACGGGGATAGGCGGCGGCTACGTCAGCAGCCTTGATACCGATGTCATGGCTTTAAAGAGAAATTTAGCCGCTGCGGGCATACAGACCAGGAAATTTGTATCCGCCATCCCCTGGTCTGAATTCAAGTTAAATGAGGATGGCCTGATTCCCGTGATTGTGCAGGAGTACCAGACGTATGAAGTGCTGATGCTTGCCTATATGAATGAGGAAGCTTACAATATGACGCTTGCCTTAGGGAAGATGACTTATTACAGCAGGAGCCGCCAGGAATTATGGATAAAAGGGGAGACTTCCGGGCACTACCAGTATGTCAAATCCCTGACCATCGATTGCGATAAGGACACGATACTTGCTAATGTTTCTCAGGTAGGCGCCGCCTGCCATACCGGGAACCTTACCTGCTTTTTCCAAAATCTCGTGAAAAAGGAATATATCAGCCGAAATCCGCTGAAAGTATTTGAAAATC
The DNA here is from genome assembly GCA_910583835.1 of uncultured Lachnospiraceae bacterium. Classification (GTDB taxonomy): domain Bacteria; phylum Bacillota; class Clostridia; order Lachnospirales; family Lachnospiraceae; genus Petralouisia. Next base: position 27,575 of record CAJTYM010000010.1, read on the forward strand.
TATACGAGACCATTACGGAACGCAAGGAACATCCCAAGGAGGGCTCTTATACAAATTATCTCTTCGATAAAGGATTAGATAAAATCCTACAGAATATCGGAGAAGAGGCCACCGAGATTGTCATTGCCGCCAAGAACGCGGAACCGCATGAAATTACTTATGAGATTTGTGATTTTATTTATGACCTTGTAGTGATGATGGCAGAGACTGGCATTATCTGGGATGATATCGTGGAAGAGCTGAACCAACGGTATTTTACCGCCAAAAACAAGCAGTAGTTTACATAAAATAATTATGTAAACCAAACTGGGGTTTCATGAGTAAGAAATTTGTTCTATCACCAGAACAGCTATAGAAAACATGCATTTTTTTCCGAAATGACCACTAAAATAGTACAAAGCTATTTTAGGAGCATTCTATGGGAAAATCTTTTGAAGAAAGCGCCAGGGAGCGCAGAAATTACATTGCGCAGGCACGCGCCGCCTTTGGGAACCAGGAACAAAGTCCCGCCCCTGAAGCGACCAGCGCAGAATCAGCCGAAAGCGTCTCCACTTTGGGGATTCGGCTTGTAATTGCCATCCTCCTGTTCATTTGTTTCGTGTATTGTGACCAGGAACATATTTCATTTCAGGGGATTGGCTCCAAGGAGGTAATAGAGCAGGTCAGCTGGAATCCACTGCCTACAGAAAAACTGGAAGAACTTTTCGGAGATGTCAGCATAACCGGCGGTCCCAAGAGCAGCAACCCACAATAACAAAGGAGCGCAATATATGGAGAAGCTTGCTTTAAGTGATGAAATTTTGTTAAAAATCGATAAACCTGCCAGATACATCGGTAATGAGATAAATATTGTACGGAAAAATCCCCAAAATGTGGCAATTCGTTTTGCCATGTGCTTTCCTGATGTATATGAAATCGGCATGTCCCATCTCGGCATCCAGATTTTATACGATATGTTCAACCAGCGGGAGGATGTTTACTGCGAGCGCGTCTACTCCCCCTGGGTTGACCTCCATCAAATAATGAAGGATGAGAAAATCCCCCTGTTTACACTGGAAACACAGTCTCCGGTGAAAGAGATGGATTTTCTTGGCATTACGATTCAGTACGAAATGTGCTATACCAATATTCTGCAGATTCTTGATTTGAGCCAGATTCCGCTGCTTGCCGGGGAACGTACGGAGGAAGACCCAATTGTCATCGGCGGCGGTCCCTGTACTTACAACCCGGAACCGCTGGCCGATTTTTTTGATTTGTTCTACATCGGGGAAGGGGAAACGCAGTACGATGCTCTGTTTAATCTTTATCAGGCAAACCGTAAACAGGGAGGGACCAGAGAGGAATTTTTGCGCGCAGCCTGCAAAATACCAGGAATTTACGTGCCTTCCCTCTACGAAGTAAGTTACCAAGCGGATGGCACAATCCAATCATTCACGCCGAAATATGAGGACGTCCCTGCAACCGTCAGAAAAGAAATCCAGATGGACCTGAGCGCTGCATGTTATCCCCGCAAGCCGCTGGTTCCCTATATCAAGGCAACGCAGGACCGGGTAGTACTGGAAATCCAGCGCGGCTGTATCCGTGGCTGCCGATTCTGCCAGGCTGGCATGATTTACCGTCCCACAAGGGAACGCGATGTACAGATGCTGAAAATGTGTGCGCGGGAAATGCTTGAAAACAGCGGACAGGAAGAAATTTCTCTAAGCTCCCTGAGTTCCAGCGACTACAGCAGGCTTCCCGAATTAATCAATTATCTCATCAGCTTTAGGGAGAAAGGCGTCAATATTTCTTTGCCATCGCTGCGTATCGATGCGTTTTCGCTGGATGTCATGAGCAAGGTACAGGATATCCGCAAGAGCAGCCTGACATTCGCACCGGAAGCCGGTTCCCAGCGCCTGCGCAACGTCATCAACAAAGGACTGACCGAAGAAACCATCTTAGAGGGCGCTGGGCTTGCCTTTGCGGGCGGCTGGCAGAAAGTAAAGCTTTATTTCATGCTGGGGCTGCCCACGGAGACAGAGGCGGATCAGCGGGAAATCCCACGGCTGGCTGACAAAATTGCCCGGCGTTACTATGAAATCCCCAAAGACAAAAGGAACGGCAAATGCCAGATTACCATCAGCACCTCGTTTTTCGTGCCCAAACCGTTTACGCCATTCCAGTGGGCAAGCATGTACCCCAAGGAAGAATATTTAGCACGTGCGCGGGTAGTCAACGAGGAAATGAAGGAACAGTTAAACCGTAAGAGCTTAAAGTATAACTGGCATGAAGCTGACGTGACTGTCTTAGAAGGGGTATTTGCCAGAGGGGACCGCCGTGTGGGACAAGTCCTTCTCAGGGCGTACGAGAAAGGCTGTATCTTTGATGCCTGGAGTGAATTTTTCGATAACGGAAAATGGATGGAAGCATTTCAGCAATGCGGCGTGTCCATTGATTTCTACAATTTGCGGGAACGGTCCCTGGATGAGGTCCTTCCCTGGGATTTCATCGACTGCGGCGTGTCCAAAGCATTTCTGCAAAGGGAATGGCGCAATGCCCTGGAAGAAACAGTGACCCCCAATTGCAAAATGCAGTGCAGTGGCTGCGGAGCCGCGCAATTTCAAGGAGGTGTCTGTCTTGAACATCAGAATTAAGTTTCAGAAATATGGCGTCATGAAATTTATCGGACACCTGGATATGATGCGGTATTTTCAGAAAGCAATCCGCCGTGCCGATATCGATATCGCCTACTCAGGAGGCTACAGCCCCCACCAGATTATGTCTTTTGCCGCACCGCTGGGCGTGGGCGTTACCAGTGACGGTGAATACTTTGACATAAGGGTGAATTCCTCCAAATCCAGCCAGGAATCCATACAGGCGCTGAATGAAACGATGGCTGAGGGGATCCGTGTCCTGGAATATAAACAGCTTCCAGATACGGCGAAAACTGCCATGTCGCTGGTGGCTGCCGCCGATTACCTGATATATGCCAAACCAGGGGCTGCACCGCTTGCCGAGACGCCAGAAGGGCTTCAGGCAAAGGTTCAGGCATTTTATGAACATCAATCGGAAATCTGTATCGACAAACAGACGAAAAAGCGGGAAATCACCATGGACTTAAAGCCCTTAATCTATCAGATGAAGGCCTTAAACGTTCGTTCAGAAGAGACATTAAGCGCCATAAAAGTTAAAAATCCAGAACTCCTTGCCGCCTGTAAGGAGCACGGCGCCAAGGACAGTGTTCCGGCATTATTTTTAAAAGTCTGTACTGGAAGCGCCGACAATGTCAAACCTGAATTAGTATTGGAAGCTTTCTGTAAATTTCATGGGCTTTCCCTTGAAATGGCAGGCCTACAGATTCATCGCCTTGAAGTTTACGCAAAAGCAGAAGAGATTCCAGTAAAAGGTGAAGCGGAACGGAAAGCGTATGAGAATTACCTGCAAGGGCAAAAAAGCATTTATCAGCGTCAGGGGAGGGCGTTTCCAGAATTTTTTACATTAGGAGAGCTTGGGAGAGATATATAAGGAATCACTATCGAAAGCATAAGGGGAAATTTCATGGACAATACATTACTGATAACAAAACTTACCTGGAAAAACAGACGTTATCTTGCGACAGCGTTCTACCGCCAGAAACAATTACTGGAAGTGTCGCTGGAATCTTTGGATGGGCAGAACATTCTGGGCAATATTTACGTGGGCAGGGTGAAGGATATTGTGAAGAACCTCAATGCTGCCTTCATTGAGATTGCACCGGGAATCCCTTGCTATTACGATTTGGATGATTTAAACAACCCCCTGTACGTGAAGAAGATTAACAGCCCACGTATGGTCCAGGGGGATGAGGTGGTCGTCCAGGTTGTCCGTGAGAGCAGTGGCAGCAAGCCTCCCAGGGTCAGTACCGATTTGAATTTTTCCGGTAAATACCTTGCCCTGACGAGCGGCAAACGTTCTCTGGGAATTTCCAAGAAACTGGATGCCGAGACGAAAAAACGCTTAAAAGCATCGATTGATTTTACTAAGGAGTCGGATTTTGGGCTTATTATCCGCACAAACGCCGCCCATGCTTCGGCAGAAGAGATTGCCGAAGAGTACCATAAGTTAAAGCAGGAGTACCTCACGTTAAAGCAAAATGCAAGGCACCGGACAACGTTTAGCTGCCTTAAGAAAGAACTGCCTGAATACCTGCATATCATTCAAGGTGTGAAAGAAGACCAACTGGATGACATTGTCACGGATGATAGACAAATTTATGAACAGGTTCGCCAATACCTGTCACAGTTTCCCCAACAGAACTATATGCTGCGTTTCTATGAAGACCCGCTGCTTAGCCTGAGCAAACTCTACAGCCTGGAGGGCCGGATTGAATCTGCACTGCGCGAACGTGTCTGGCTGAAATCTGGCGGCTACCTCGTGATTCAGCCCACGGAAGCCCTGACTGTGATTGACGTTAATTCCGGCAAAAGCATCGCTAAGAAAAAGGTACAGGAACATTACCTTAAGATTAATCTGGAAGCGGCAGAGGAAATTGCCCTTCAGCTGCGGCTGCGGAATCTGTCAGGCATCATTATCGTAGATTTCATCGACATGAAATCAGAGGAAAACAATGAACTTCTGCTGAGAACGCTGCGTACCTGCGTCCGTGCGGACAGCGTTCCCGTGCAGATAGTGGATATGACGAAACTTCACCTGGTAGAGATCACGCGCAAGAAAATCAAAAAATCCCTGGCAGAACAATTACTAACATAAGTAAGTAAAAAATACCCTTGAATTGCATACCGTTCTGTGTTACATTTGTGGTAACAACTGAAATATGCACAAAAGGGAGGAAGGCAAATACGAAGCATTTCTATAAATGCCTTCCGATAACTTGGCAGGTGACGCAGTGCGGCGCGTGCCGCTACCGATGAAACGGAGGAGAGAGAGCATGAAAAACAGAATTAAAAAATCCATCTTACTTTTTGCCGTTGCCGTAACGGTTCTGTTGGATCCAGCAGCAGCTATGGCACACGGTCATCATGGCGGAGGAGGGCATCATAACCAGGATGCAGCATACGCTCCCTGTACACAGCAAGGCTGTAACCATACCGGCCATCACAGCCATGGAAACACCACTTACGACGGTCACTCCGGTTCCTGCGTGACATACCATCAATGTACCGTGGCAAATTGCCGGAAAACAGGAACACATAGCCACAGAGGAAGCTATTACTGCGGTCATTCTAACGGAAAAAGAGTATACAGCCAGTGCACGGTAGCAGGCTGCAACAAGAATAAGAGACATAAACATAATGGGACTTATTACTATGGACATTCCAGCAGATGTATCACTTATAGCCAATGTACGGTGGCAGGCTGCCGGAAAACAAAGAAACATAACCATAACGGACAATGTTATTATGGGCATTCCACCGGCGGCACAACATACAGCCAGTGTACCGTTCCAACCTGCAGGAAAACGAAAAAGCATAAACACAATGGGGTATGCTATTATGGGCATTCCACGGTAAAACCTTATTAACTATAGTTTGTAGCAGTTGAGCCATCGCAGATATTATGGGTAAATCATGCTAAGTGCCCTGTGGGTATGCATGAATGAACACATAATATCTGCGATGAGCTACATTAATTCAATAAAAAATTACAAAGCAGTTGACACAATCCTCCTTTTATGGTAATCTGTACTAGTGTGCCGCACAGTGAGGTTTTAAGTCTGCGCAAGCAGCACCGCAACTGGCGAGTAATGATAATAGGAGGTGCCATATGTACGCAATTATAGCAACTGGTGGTAAGCAGTACAAAGTATCCGAAGGCGATATCATTACCATTGAAAAGCTTGGTCTTGAAGCTGGTGAGAAAGTTACTTTTGATAACGTGTTGGCAGTTAGCGCTGATTCTCTGAAAGTCGGAGATGACGTAGCGAATGCAACTGTTGAAGCTTCTGTCGTTGAGAATGGCAGAGGTAAGAAAATTATCGTGTATAAGTACAAGAGAAAAACCGGCTATCATAAGAAGAACGGTCACAGACAGTCCTTCACCAAGGTTAAAATTGAAAAGATTAATGGCTAATTGATACGGAAATTGTTATGATTCAGGTAACGATTTTTAAAAATCAAGCGAAGGAGTATACAGCATTCCATTGTATCGGACATGCAGAATATGCCGATGCGGGAGAGGATATCGTATGTGCTGCAGTCTCTGTACTTGTTATCAATACTATCAATTCTGTGGAACATTTCGTTCATGATGAATATGATTTGGTGACAGAGCAAGAGAGCGGTCTTATTGAATTCTCTTTAAAAAATGGATATTCGAAGGAATCTCTGCTGTTAATCCAATCATTGGTTTTAGGCTTACAAGGAATACAAGAAAATTACGGAACTGAATATATGACGCTTATATTCAAGGAGGTGTAAGAGACATGTTGAATATGAACCTTCAATTTTTTGCTCATAAGAAGGGAGTTGGCTCTACCAAGAATGGTAGAGATTCCGAATCCAAGAGACTGGGCGCAAAGAGAGCTGACGGACAATTTGTGAAGGCAGGAAATATTTTGTACAGGCAGCGCGGTACAAAGATTCATCCGGGTACAAATGTGGGAATCGGCGGCGATGACACTTTATATGCTAAGGTAGATGGTGTGCTGAGATTTGAAAGAAAAGGAAGAAGCAAAAAACAGGCTTCTGTATATCCGGTAGCAAGCAACGAATAAGACTGTATTCAATACGACTGATAGACTCGACTGAATAGCCGGGTCTATTCTTTTCATGAGGTAAATGCAATGTTTGCAGACAACGCAAGAATTATTATAAAATCAGGGAATGGCGGCAATGGGCATGTATCTTTCCGTCGGGAAAAATATGTCCCTAACGGCGGACCGGACGGCGGAGACGGCGGGCAGGGCGGTGATTTGATTTTCCAGGTAGATGATGGCCTAAACACGCTGGCGGATTTTCGCCACAAAAGAAAATATGCTGCTCAAAATGGCGAGGAGGGCGGAAAACGCAACTGCCATGGAAAAAAGGGAGAGGACCTTATTGTAAAAGTCCCTGCCGGAACAATCATCAGAGATGCCGAAACCGACAAAGTCATTGCGGACATGTCCGGCGATAATAAAAGGCAGATTGTCCTGCACGGCGGCAAGGGCGGTCTTGGCAACCAGCACTTTGCCACTGCCACCATGCAGGCTCCCAAATATGCCCAGCCTGGACAGCCAGGCATTGAACTGGAAGTCCGCCTGGAATTAAAGGTAATTGCAGATGTAGGCTTGGTGGGATTTCCCAACGTTGGCAAATCTACGTTATTATCCCGGGTGAGCAATGCGCGTCCCAAAATTGCAAATTATCATTTTACCACCCTAAACCCTAATCTGGGCGTGGTAGATTTAGACGATGCTGGTGGATTTGTAATTGCAGATATTCCAGGGCTGATTGAAGGAGCTGCCGAGGGAGTCGGTCTTGGACATGATTTCCTGCGGCATATCGAGCGAACCAAGGTCATCATCCATATGGTGGATGTCGCTTCTGTAGAAGGACGTGACCCCATTGCAGATATTTATGCAATTAACAAAGAACTTGAATCTTACAATCCACAGTTAGCAAAGAAACCACAGGTGATTGCGGCAAATAAGATTGATGCTATCTATGATGAGGCCAACAGTGCGCTGCCAATCCTGAAAGAGGAGTTCGAGTCCAAAGGAATAAAAGTTTACCCCATTTCTGCCGTCAGCGGACAAGGCCTCAGAGAATTATTATACTATGTACAAGAACTGTTATCCACCATAGATGATACCCCTATAATTTATGAGCAGGAATTTAATCCGGAAATACTGTTATTCCAGGAAGAAGCTTTCACGGTGGAATATGACGAAAAAGAAAATGTGTACCTTGTGGAAGGACCTAAAATAGAGAAAATGCTGGGATATACCAACATTGATTCTGAAAAAGGTTTTCTGTTTTTCCAAAAATTCCTCCGTGAGCAAGGAATCCTTGAAGAATTGGAAAATCTCGGCATTTCCGAAGGAGACACTGTCCGTATGTATGGATTGCAGTTTGACTACTACAAGAATTAGAAGAAAAGAAAGGAAAAAAGTTATGACAAGCAAACAGCGTGCTTATTTAAAAAGCCTTGCCAACAATATCAATCCTATTTTCCAGGTGGGAAAGGCAAGCATTACGCCAGAAATTGTAATCGCAGTGGATGAAGCGCTTGAAAAACGAGAAATCATCAAGATTTCCGTCTTGAAAAATTGTTTTGATGACCCCAATGAACTGGCTGATACAATTGCTGGCAGGACACGTTCCCAGGTCGTGCATGTAGTCGGAAAAAAGATTGTACTATACCGACCATCAGAGAAAAATCCCAAAATCCAGCTACCCCGATAAGCAAACTGGTACAACGAAAATTGAATCTTTGATATATTCACGCAGGATACAGGTGAAGGTATCAGTTATTTAACATTCGTTGTGCTAACACAAGGACTATGGAAATGGAGATTAAATACATGCAGGACAGGAACAGGAAATTGGAGAAAATTGGCATCATGGGCGGAACGTTTGACCCTATTCACAATGGACATCTGGTGATTGCTGAGAATGCGAGAGAGCAGTATGCCCTCGACCAGGTATTGTTCATTCCCACAGGGCATTCCCCTTTGAAACACAAACAGCAGATTACTTCTGGCAGCCACAGGTGTGCAATGGTCTCTATGGCAATAGCAGATAACCCCCAGTTTGTCCTGGATGAAATTGAAGTGAATTCTCCAGAAATCAGCTATACATTCCATACAATCAACAAATTAAAGAAAAATTATATTTCTTGTGAATTATTTTTTATTTTGGGAGCAGACTCTTTATTTGATTTTGAATCCTGGAGAAACCCGGACTTAATCCTGGAAAGCTGCAGTATACTGGCAGCATATCGGAAACACCAGAGACAGGAAGAATTTTTCCGCCATATTGCATACCTGAATGAAAAGCATCCAGGAAAATTCCACCCTCTGGACACGCCGAATCTGGAAGTATCCTCGCAAGAAATACGCCAAAGAGTGCGACATGGGCAAACGATTCGCTACCTTGTGCCTAAAACAGTAGAAACATATATTCAAGAGAACAAATTATATATAGATTAAATAGTTTCCGTTGGAGATTGAGCATGAAACGCAAAAAAATTGAAAAAAAACTACGCAAAGAACTTGATAAAGAACGTTATGAACATACGATGGGCGTTATGTATACAGCCGCTGCCCTGGCAATGGCACATCAATCAGATATAGAACAGGCAATGTATGCCGGACTTCTTCATGACTGTGCCAAATGCATTCCCAATGAAGACAAACTTCGATTATGTGAAAAATATCAAATTCCTGTCCGTGATTCCGAGCGCCGTTGTCCATTTTTGCTCCATGCAAAGCTGGGCGCATATTATGCTGAATATAACTATAAAGTCAATGACCCCATGATTCACCATGCAATTAAAGTGCATACCACAGGCGTCCCCGACATGAACACCCTAGATAAAATTATCTATATTGCAGATTACATTGAGCCAAACCGGAAATCTGCACCAAACCTGCCGGAAATACGCAGACTGGCATTTGAAGATTTAGACAGGGCTATGCTGCAGATTTTGAGCGATACTCTGGCGTATCTCAGAGAAAAGGGGGGCGAACTGGATACCATGACCTTACAGACATATAACTATTATAAGGAATTCGTAACCCAATAAATAAAATCACAATTTAATTTAGCAAAAGGAGTTGATAAATATGGATATTTCACGTGAAATGGCAAAAACGGCTTGCCATGCATTAAATGAAAAGAAAGCTGAAGACCTGCGGGTAATAGAAATCAGCGAAATTTCTCCCCTGGCAGATTACTTTATCATCGCAACCGGTGCCAACACCAATCAGATTCAGGCAATGGTCGATGCGGTAGAAGAAGCCTTGACCATTGCCGGATATTCACCCAGGCAAATTGAGGGAAACCGCAATTCCACTTGGATATTGATGGATTATCGTGACATTATCGTCCATATCTTTTCTAAAGAAGACCGTCTGTTCTACGATTTGGAAAAAATATGGACAGATGGCAAGAGAATCGAAGTGGACGAATTGGTGTAGAAATTCAAATCTATAGTAAGGGACAAAATAATTTGTCTCTTACTATAACCCTTTCAGGGGAGATGCACACGATTTTGTAAGGAAGATGCTGCGTTTCACGCAGCCAAAATCGGCGCAAGCGAACGACAAAAATTTTTGTTTTTGTCGTTCGCTATACATCATGGGGAAACGCCATATCAAAATAATTTGACCGTGAGTCCCTGTCAGGCGTTTAAAAAAAACGGAATACACCGAATACTTTGCCCAGAATAGTGCAGTCATCCACAATAATCGGGTCCATATTATCATTTTCTGGCTGCAGACGATAATGGTCATCTTCTTTATAAAAAGTCTTCACTGTAGCAGAATCTTCAACCAGTGCCACTACCATATCCCCATCGGCTGCCGTAGTCTGTTTCTGTACAAGAATATTATCTCCATCAAATATACCTGCATTAATCATGCTTTCACCCTTGACTTTCAGCATGAATGTCTCATCATTGGGCATATATTCAGCCGGAATCGGAAAATAAGTCTCAATATTCTCTACTGCCAGCAATGGTTCCCCTGCAGCCACACGTCCTAGAAGAGGTACATTCACAACTTCGCGGCGACTCAGATTAAATGTATCATCAATTATCTCAATAGCTCTCGGCTTCGTCGGATCCCTACGGATATATCCGTTCTTCTCCAATGTCTCCAAATGAGAGTGGACAGAAGAAGTGGACTTTAAGTGGACTGCCTCGCAAATATCCCTGACAGAAGGTGGATATCCCCTGTTTAAAATCTCACTCTTAATATATTCCAATATCTCTTTCTGCTTATCGCTTATCTTACCATATGCCATAATCCTACCTCCCATGCATTTGCCAATTTATTGGCATGAATAATATATCGTATCACTATCATATCATACTTTTCCGCAAAATGCAAACACATATTCCGAAAATTTGTTCGGTATTTTTCTTGACAAACAGATGTTTGTGCTTTACAATAATGTAAACAAATGTTTGGAATGCATGTTCGGCATGATGTTTTGCGAAAGGAGGAGATTATGATGATAGATAGGAGATACCAACTGGTTATACAGAGAATAATTCAGAGTTTAACAATAATCCGGCATTTTACCATATTTGCTATTTTAGCGTTATCCGTTTGCAGCCTGATAGGCTTAGGCACACTCTTTGGCAGCAGTTCTAAAGCCTCAAATGATAACAGTTATAAATATTATACCAGTATAGAGATTAAGAATGGGGACACGCTCTGGAATATTGCCTCCGAATACATTACAAAAGAGTATGCCAGTTTACAGGAATATGTGACAGAGGTTAAATGTCTGAACGGAATGCAAGGAGACAGTATCCGTTCGGGACAGTTTTTAATTATTCCGTATTATTCATCGGAATTAAAATAGAAATCTCAAATAGATAATATTTTCCAGTATCCCCATTTTTTAATTCATAGCACCATAAGATAAAAAATGGGGATACTGAAAATATTATTGTCTTTTTTTGCAAATCATTTTATAATAATTGCAGAAGAAAGGCATAATTGCTATGGGAGATTAGAAATGTTCAAATTATTTTATGTTATATTTATGAATCTGTTTCGTGCACCTTACATGATTCCCAAAATGAGGCATCAGGCAAACCATCCAGATAAATATTCTGAAAAGAAACGTTATGCGTTGGTTTGCCATGCAATAACACTGATGAAACGTACTGGACGAATCCATACGAAAGTGTATGGCGAGGAAAATCTTCCCCAAGAGGGTGGATATATCATGTATCCCAATCACCAGGGCAAATACGATGCTCTAGGCATAATGATAACCCATAAATCTCCGTGTTCTTTTGTGATGGACAAAGTTAAGTCCAAGATGATACTGGTAGATGAAATTGTAGATTTAGTGCAGGCAAAGCGTCTGGACCGCAATGATGTGCGCCAGGCAATCACTGTATTAAATGAAGTGGCAGAAGATGTGAAACGTGGAAGGAAATATATCATTTTTCCAGAAGGAGGGTATACCTTTAATAACAAAAACCAAATGGGACCATTTAAGGCAGGATGCTTTAAATGTGCATTGAAATCAAAAGCGCCGATTGTACCGGTAGCCCTGATTGATTCCTATAAAGTTTTTAACAGTTTCACATTAGGACAAGTTACTACCCAGGTACATTATTTAAAGCCATTATTTTATGAAGAATATAAGAATTTAAAGACCATTGATATTGCCAAAGTTGTGCAGGCAAGGATAGGTGAGGTGATTGATAATATATGAGATTTCTGATTCAACGGGTAAGCCATGCTTCGGTGGAGGTAGATTCTAAAGTTATTGGTAAAATCCACAAAGGATTTCTGGTTTTTATCGGTATCAGCCAGGAAGATACAAAAGAACTTGCTGACAGAATGATTCGCAAACTGTTGGGGATGCGGATATTCGAAGATGAAAATGGCAAGACAAATTTGTCTCTGACAGATGTTTCCGGCGAATTGTTATTAATTTCACAATTTACATTATACGCGGATTGCAGAAAAGGCAACCGTCCCTCCTTCATTAAAGCCGGCAACCCAGAACTGGCAAATGAGCTATATGAATATATAATTTTAGAATGCCAAAAACAAATTCCTATTGTGCAGATGGGTTCTTTTGGCGCTGACATGAAAATTTCTCTGTTAAATGATGGACCATTCACAATTATGCTGGATTCCAACGAAATCTTCTGATAAAATTTTCTGGATAATTAATTATATGTTCAACTCCTGATATTGGTTTTCAACTAAAGTATTTGGAGAGGTCTGGAAACCATCCTCAGGAAAGAGAGATAGTATTGCACATATCAGTTCGCGAAATGTTGATTTTACGAACTGATATGGCGAAATCCTTAGAATGGAAATTTCTCTATCGGCTCGCAGTTTCTGGCTATTTTAGGAATTTAAGCTGCATGATTATAATCAACTACAGCGATTTCTGTCAAAATATCTTTGAACTTTTTAAGAATCATTTCAATTTTCTGAAGTGTAACACCATTTAAATATTCTTCTCCACATTGTGTACATTTTGTACAAGGTACATTTTTGATTATAATATAGCAGCCATTGTAATCTGTCATATAGGTTGTAATAGATTTTTCAACATTTCCTTTGCAAGTAAAACAATTCATTACACATTCTCCTTTCTGGTTTTAAAATCTTTTTCCCATTTTTTCATGTCGGGAAAATAAGCAGTTATAATCCAGATTATTTCCATATTTGTACCAACGACAACATGTAAGCGCTGTTGGCTTGTTGAGAATCCCAAAATCAGGCAACTGGGATAAGGATAATCTGTGGGATATTCCTCTATAATTTCTCCATTCAAAATGCAGGATAAAATATCTGCAATTGATATGCCACGTTGTTCCAGGCGCTTTGCCGCATGTAATGTGATTTCGATATTTTCTATAGAACAAATTATACGAAGTTTTTCAATATTTAAATCCATTTATTGTTTCCCTTTACAAATGTAATATCCGCCAGAACTTGGACATGTTTTTCTTTTGATACTTACTAATATTGTATTACGAAATGTTTTTAAGGTCAATAATTTATAATATGATAAAATTCAAAACATTCAGTCTTTACACCTTTGTCAGGGATTGCTATAATTTTAATAAGAATCTATCATTTTTTATAGGAAGCAGGTGATTGTATGACTGAGAAAGAAATGCTGAAATTGTCCATTGAAGAATTTTCCCGGCTGCAAAACTATATGTTGCATTGCGAGAAAGACTCGGAAGCATACAAATTAATGAAGGACCGTTATATAGAATTGAAAGTAATACTTACAGTATCTGGCGTAAACCTTACAGATTTAGATAAGATAAAGGAATAGCCAAATTTACAGAACTAGACAGAATAAAAGAATAAAAAGAGGAATCTACAAATGGACTACGTTGAACAGATTAATTTAGAAAATAAACGGAAACTGCAAGTTTTATTAAAAGAACTACCCAAATTCTGCAGTGATTTTTTCCGCTATCTTGATACCAGAAACACTTCATCCAGGACAAGATTATCTTATGCCTATGATATTCGCCTTTTTTTTGAATTTATTCAGAATAATAATCCTATTTATAAGGAAATGCCCATGCATGACATACCGTTTACTGTTCTGGATGAAATGACGCCGGTAGATATTGAGGAGTATCTTGCTTACCTTTCCTACTATGAGAAAAAATCCGGTCAGGCAATAACCAATGGGGAAAAAGGCAAGTCCCGGAAGCTTTCTGCGATTCGCACCATGTACAATTATTACTTCAAAAAGGAATTTATCAAGACAAACGCTCCATCCATGATTGAGACGCCCAAAAAACACAAGGACAATATTATTCGTCTGGACAAAGATGAGGTTGCAGAATTGATTACCACTGTTGAAAACGGCAGTTCCCTGACCCCCAGGCAGCTTGCAGCCCATCAAAAGACAAAATACCGGGATATTGCCATACTCACGCTGCTTTTGGGAACTGGTATCCGTGTATCGGAATGTGTAGGACTGGATGTTGCAGACGTAAGTTTCAAAAATAATGGTATGCGTGTTGTGCGCAAAGGAGGTAATGAATCTACTGTATATTTTGGGGAAGAAGTCGCTGATGCCCTTTTGGACTATCTGGAATTGGAACGTCCCATGTTGGCAGATAAGGCTCTTCCTGGCCAGGAAAACGCTCTTTTTCTCTCCTTAAAATACAGCCGGCTGACTACACGTGCTGTGGAAAAGCTTGTTAAGAAATATACCTCTGCGGCAAATATCACGAAGAAAATTACGCCGCACAAGCTGCGCAGCACCTACGGAACAAACCTTTATAAAGAAACCGGGGATATCTATCTGGTTGCCGATGCCCTCGGGCACAAAAGCGTAGAGACAACCCGCCAGCACTACGCTGCCATTGATGACGAACGCAGGAAACTTGCGGGGAAATTCTCTGGCAGTATTTTCCGAGAAGATGGATGAAAAAAGAAAAGCGCCCTCCTTTCGGAAAACACTTTTCTTTCTTCTGCTTAGCCCTTTTCTAAGAAAATTATTTCTTTTTATGTTTTAAATCCATATAGTGCAGAATCATATCGCAGCAGCCCTCAAATCCAAGCTGGCTGCTGTCCAGCGTCAGATGGTAGCTTCTGGAATCGCCCCATTTCTTACTGGAATAATAATTATAATAGCTGGCACGCTTCTTATCGGTCTTGCGAATCATGTCAGCAGCCTTTTCCTTTGTCACTTTAAACTTCTCCATGATATGGTTGATACGGAAATCCATGTCAGCATGGATAAAAACACTCAGGCAATTATCATGGTTTGCCAGTGCATAATCTGCACATCTTCCCACGATAATGCAGGACTCTTTGGCTGCAAGATTCTTGATTGCCTCAAACTGGGCAAGGAACACTTTGTGATTCAGCGGCATATCCAGGAACGGAGCAGATGTATAGCCATTGACCGAATAAGTATCCATCACCAACGAATACAGGAAACTGCTCGTAGGCTTTTCATCATGATTCTCAAAAATCTCCTGGCAGAGACCACTCTCCTTTGCTGCCAGAGATAACAATTCCTTGTCATAACATTTTACGTTTAATTTTTCGGAAAGCATCCGCCCGACATCCATACCGCCGCTGCCAAATTCTCTGCCAATTGTAATAACGAAATTTCCCATAAGATTACCACCTTTCTGTCAGTTCTTATATTTTACTTACAATCACGAAGGAATGATTATTTTTCCATAATCTGCTATATTGGGAGAGATTCTGCCTATGACCTTTATTCCCGCAAGCAATGCACCTACAGCTACAGGGTCTTAGAAAAATTTGATTTATCATGTTTATTAATATTATAATATATTTCGCCAAAAATGTATATACAATTTCTGTTTGAGATTTTCCATTTTATGATAAAAGTGTTACTGTTCACACAGAACTTTGCATTTACTGCAAAGTCCGTAAGAAAATGATTCAGGTGTGAGCAATTGTGCTCGGCGCGTCAAAGTGTGCAATCTCAATTCACGGCAGCTTTCTCAACAAGGACTGAAAATACTCCGGCAAGGGAGCTTCTATTTCCAAATACCTTCCGTCCGCTGGATGGATAAACCCAATCACAGCCGCATGCAACGTCTGTCCTTGCAGCTTCCAGGGAATTTTCCCACTGCCATAGATGGAATCGCCAAGAAGCGGATGACCGAAACTTGCCATATGAACGCGAATTTGGTGTGTGCGCCCTGTTTCCAATTCAAATTCCATATAAGTATGGTTTTGGAAACGCTGCAATACGCGGTAATGCGTAACTGCCCTCTTGCCATTCGGCACATTGACTGCCATTTTCTTGCGCTCCCTGGGATGTCTGCCAATCGTACCCTCAATTACCCCATTGTCCGGCCCGACAACGCCCCTGACGATGCCAAGGTAGCGTCTGGTGACCGAATGTTCTTTGATTTGCTCTGCTATTTTGACATGCGCCTGGTCATTTTTACAGACAATCAATGCGCCTGTGGTATCCATATCAATACGGTGGACAATCCCCGGACGAATTTCCCCATTAATCCCGGAAAGGCTGTCTTTGCAATGGTACATGACAGCATTGACCAAGGTACCGGAATAATGCCCTGCTGATGGGTGCACGACCATGCTCTTGGGCTTATTCACCACCAGGACATCCTTATCCTCATATAGTATATCCAAGGGAATATTTTCTGGCAGAATAGCAATTTCCTGCGCCCTGGGAATTACCACGGAGAGCAGGTCGCCCTCGTCCACACAGTAGTTGGCTTTTCGCACAACATCATTTACCATAATCTGCCCTTCTTTGATTAGCTTTTGGAAATATGACCTGGACAATTCCGGATACAGCAGGGACAAGGTTTTATCCAGCCGCTCTCCTGCTTGTTCTGAGGCTATCTCAAATTGCTGTACTGTACTGCTTTCCATCATGACTTATCTGATCCCTTCTTTCCTGGCTTCTTAAAAGGAATCAGCCTGCTTATCTCCTCGTCTTTATAGTAGAACAGGAAAAGCACTATCAAAAGCGCCATGCCGCAGCTTACATAGATATCCGCCATATTAAAAATGGGGAAATTTATCAGTTCAAAATAGAAAAAGTCCACCACATAGTCACGAATTAGCCTGTCTGTTAAGTTCCCAAGCGCCCCGGCAGTCAACAAGATTAAAATAAACCTTGCCCATGCAAACCTTTTCTCCATGGGCGACTTCCAGTAGACGAGAACCATCAGCACGAGCAGCACAAGCGTCCCTGCCACAAACAGATATTTCATGCCCTGCATCATGCCAAAGGCAGCGCCGCGGTTCTCCAGGTAATGTAACTGGAATACGCCTTTTATCAATATAATGGAATTGCCGCCTTTTAAATAGGCAGAAGCAAGGTATTTCGTAAATTGGTCCAATGCCAACAGAAGGACAACGCTTGCCATTCCTATAATACAACTGTTCTTTTTCTTATCCATAAATAAACCTCTTTACTAAAATGATGTTTAAGAATCATAATTCAGCCTTTGTCTCATTTTGTTTCGGCTGGCTGAACTATTATATATGAAATTCCACCAAGAATCTCCTCATCCGTCAGTTCCCTGGTAATGCAAGCCTGCCCCAAAGCATTTAAGATGATAAATTTTATCTTTCCTGACTCCATTTTCTTGTCTAGTTTGGTAGCGGCAAGAATTTCCTCTGCTCCATATGGAAATTCCTTCAGTGATACCGGCAGCCCATAACTTGTAAGGATATGCAGTAAATCCTGCAGTTCCTGCTCTGTCAATTTTCCCAACCGATAAGAAATGTAAGCTGCGCCTGCCATACCAAGCGATACGCATTCTCCATGGTACAGGGTAAAATCCGACAATTTTTCGATGGCATGGCCGATGGTATGCCCGAAATTTAAGAGAGCCCTCTCCCCCTGCTCTTTGGGGTCGTGCTCCACGACTTCACGTTTGATATGGCAGCTTCTGAAAATCATCTCCTCCATAGCTGCCGGCTGCTGTTCCATGATGGCCGTGCTGTTTTCCCGGATAAACTGCGTGTACGATGTATCCTTGATAAAGCCATGTTTAATCAATTCCGCCGTACCCGCTGTAAATTGACGTTGCGGAAGAGATTTCAATACAGAAATATTCATATACACAAGCCTGGGCATATAGAAAGCCCCCACCATGTTCTTGTACTGCATAAAGTCTACGCCCGTCTTGCCGCCGATGCTGCTGTCTGTCTGTGCCAACAGCGTTGTCGGCACCTGGACGAAATCTATTCCCCGCAGATATGTGGCTGCAGCAAACCCAGTGAGGTCTCCGACAACGCCGCCGCCCAATGCGATAAGAAGGTCTTTGCGGTCAAATTTATGTGCAATCAGATGTTCATAGACATGACCTACGGTATCTGTGTTCTTACTGTCCTCTCCCGCCGCAAACACAAAGGAGGTACAAACAGCAAACATTGGTGAAAGCAATGATTCCACCTCTTTCAGATAGTAAGCTGCCACATTAGAATCCGTAATGATACACACTTTATTTGTGCCATACCCCAGCTTGCCTAATTTATCCGCAAGCAGGGAAAAATCATGCTGTATCTCTATGTCATAATAAGGCTGTCCCTCATAAGAGACTGTGATTGTCTTTCCCATTATAGATTTCCTTTCCTATAAATACTTCTGATACATTATTTATAAGTTTTCCTTTTTATAGATACTTCTCATACTTTATTTTCAGACGTCCCTTGCGCGTCTCGCCAAAGGATTCCACGAAACGAAACCTTCCCACAGAACGGACAGAAATCAGTTCGCCTGGCTTGCACTCCGCAGTGACCTGCAGAATCTGCCGGTTATCTAAAAAAACTTTGCCGCTTTTTATCCACATGCTTGCCTGGGAACGTGAGATTTTACAGATACAGGCAAGCACGCTGTCCAAACGGTTGGATGTGACAATTCCCTCTGCCAGTTCCTTCCTCGGTTCTACTGACAGAGAATCTGCTTTGACCTGCTCGCTCTTTACCGTAGTATGGCGAATCCTTGTCAGCTCCTGCATCACAAATGCCGCAATTTTTTCCTGGCAGAACACGTAAATCTCTTCCTCATTTATCAAAATGTCACCCAATTTGCAGCGTTCAATGCCGAGATTCATCAAGCTTCCCAGGACATCCCTATGCGTCAGGGATTCTGCAAATTTTTTATTTAATGGCGTGATTTTCAGACAGACAATCGGGTAATCCCAGGCATAACAAAGAGCATCAGGTATAAATGCTATCATCTGACGCTCACTCAACGCATATCCACCAAAAGCCTCATATCCAGAATACAGATTGGGGATTTCCTGCTTGAAAATATTCAATTCATTTAAATTCAGAAATTCGCTGAATACTACAATGTCTTTCTGCCCAGCCTGCCTGGATAAATCAAGGAATCGTTTTGCTAAAATTGTTTCTTCCTTCGTCATGACAATTCCTTATATTTTCGTGCGGATAGGCTGCATATCTAACGAGTCAATAATATTGGCAAAATCACCGGACACGTCAACGCTTGGCGGAGTAATGATGAATATGTAGTTGGAAATTTTCTGCAGATTGCCATTGATGGCAAAACAGGAACCAGATGTGAAATCAATGATACGCTGTGCAATATCCACATCCAATCCTTCTACATTCAGCACTACAGTTCTGTCAAGCAGCAATGTCTCCGTAATCTCCCTGGCATCTTCCACCGTGATAGGCTTAATGACGCATACTTCCATGCCTGACCCTGACTTTTTGCTGGGGCGCATCGGCGTCACTACCTTGGAGTTCGTCTTGATGGGGCGAATCTTCTTATCGTCTTCATCATACTCATCCGCATCCCTGTCTTTGGAACGGCTTCGCTTCCGGGGCATCTCTTCTTCATAATCATCTTCGTAATCGTCATCATAAAAGTCGTCATCATCTGAGTTCAGTCTCATCACATCTAAAAATTTATCTAACATTCCCATATCATTCACCTCACTTTGTTTCTGGCTGTCCATAATTCCTTTCGCCAAAAATTCCTGTTCCGACACGTACCATGGTCGCCCCTTCTTCAATTGCCACCATATAATCGCCTGTCATCCCCATGGAGAGAACAGACATATTTACATTATCAATGTTTTTCCTCCCTATGTCAACAGCTAATTCACGAATTTGGCGAAAATATTCGCGATTATCTTCCGGATTTGTCACAAAGGGCGCAATCGTCATAAGCCCTTTCACATGAACACGCGGAAGAATGGACATTTCTTCAATCATCTGCAGCGTCTCCTCGCGGGATATGCCAAACTTGCTCTCCTCGCCGGCAACGTTTACCTCTACAAGAATATCAATATCCACCCGTTTCTTTTGGGCCTGGCTGCTGATTTCCTGGGCAAGGCGCAAAGAATCCACGGAATGGATGAGAGATACTTTATCAATGATGTATTTGACCTTATTCCTTTGAAGATGCCCAATCATATGCCAATGGACATCCTCGGGAAGCTGTGGGTACTTGTCCATGATTTCCTGTACTTTATTCTCACCAAAATCCCGGCTTCCGGCTGCGTAAGCTTCCTCCAACATAGGCACCGGTTTCGTCTTGCTGACAGAAATCAGCGTCACCTCTTCTGGATTTCTCCCGGCTTTCTCACATGCTCTCTTAATATTGTCACGGACTTGTGTAAGATTTTCCTTTACCATCTTCGTTCCTCCTCGTCCCACACTACTGTATGATTTCATTTTCCTGTATCTTTGCGGCTTCCAGTGCAATATGGTCGTAAAGTGAAATTCCATACTTCGTTCCGGTTGCTACAATGGAATACTCTTCATTTTGAAATAGTATTTCCACTTTGCGGAATACTGCATACCCGCGGTTAATGTTGTAAACGCCCTGCAGAGACGCCTGTTTGTCCAATACATATGTCTCGCTCGAATCTGTCTTGAGTATGGTGTCCCCGGCAGTCAGTTCCTCGGCAGCGATATAATACATATCATCTATTTCTTCCGCCACGGCAACCGCTACGAACCTGGGCACAGGTTCACCGTCTTCATTCTCATATTGGCACATAACGCCATTGGAATCATCGGCCCCTCCTTTGGTGAGATACTCCTTCGGTATGATAAAAAAACTCTTTTCCGTCAATGAAGTGTTGGGAATCTTTAAGCCGCTGGTATCTGACGTCATCAGCTCAATTTCCAGATAGCGGTCTGTTGCAAAACGAAGACCGGCGCTCTGAAACGTCAATGCCAGATAATAAGCGCCATTGCGTTTTAAAATCTTTGAACTTCCCCAGGCAGTGGAGTTATCTTTTTTGAATTTGACCCTCACCGATGTCTCATCCGCCAAATCAGCTGCCAGCTGCTCATCTATGGGAATCAGCAGATTCCAAATCTCGCTGGTAATCAGTTTATATGCCACATCCCCAGCGCTGACCTGTTCGCGCGCCATCAAATTAGTCTTTACATGAGCCGATTTGTCGAAAATATCCTCCGTGAAATCCTCTAGTGTGACATTTTCCAACCCATCTGTATTATATACCACAATACCTGGTTCCGATGCACGGCTGGCACGAAGCCCCTGGCTGGCTGCCGCCCCCAGATTGGATAATGCATTCGCGCTGATTGTCTCCATCAGTTTTGCCTGCATATCATATTGAAAGGTATAGGCCTGGTAGAAATTTTCATCTGTATAATCCAGCACATATTCTTCCGCTGTTTTTTCCAGTTCACGGTAAGCATCCTTATCGGCAAACAGCTTGCCATCGTTCTTCTCCATCATTTCATGATAGAAATTCCCTGTCGCATCCACGGAATACACATAACTATGGACGCCAACCTTCGTGGCATCCTTATTATAATAACTGATGTAGCCTGGGGAATCCACACTAAATACCTTCTCCTCCCGCAAAATCACTCCGGTAAAGACATTGTCCTGGGCAATCGTCCCTTGGGTAACCTCATACACAGCCACCCTCTCCATAGTAAAATACTGAAAAATATTATACAGCATATAGACAAGGATAATCAGGAAGATAATGACCCCTATATTGAATTGGGAAGCTTTATGGAATTTAATGATTTTTTTATTTTTATTTGCCATAAACCAACATCCTGTTTCTATGATTATTATTATTTTATCATTTGTTCCATGAATTTCCAACATGATTTTCTGATTACAGGCAATAATAAATCATGAAAAAGGAGGAAATGCATATGAATACCAAAGGTTTGGATTACACGTTATTAGCACTTGTAATCATTGGTGCGATTAACTGGGGTTTAATCGGATTATTCCGTTTCGACCTAGTTTCCTTTTTATTCGGTGACATGAGCTGGATTAGCCGGATTGTCTATGGAATCGTAGGAATTGGCGGACTGTATCTGTGCAGTGTATTTGGACGGATCCGTTCTATGAATGAAGCCTGAAAATACAAGCCCTAACATAAAGAGTTCGCTTGTGGACTTCCATGCCGGGCGCATCCGTGAAATTAAACTTCTTTGGTGCACTGCAATTTTCTACAAGCGAACTCTTTTCTTATCTTATAGGAAAAATCTTGTCACGCTGAAGTGTGGAAGTATCTTCCTATAAGATAAACTATAACGAAACAATGACTTTGCCTTTCGTACATTCCGGTAAATCTTTTTCATTTTTAGAAATACTAAGTACAAAATTGACATGGAATTTACTACTGATATCTTCTAATTTAATAATTGCACGTTCAATATCTCCGTCTTCTAACTTCGCAATTGTCAGAAAACTGTCTAAATACATTTCTTCTAAATCATGGTCCTGTGAAATGATTCCACATAAAAATCCTAAAAACTCATCACCGTTTGCAATCAGATATTCCGAAGCGTTAATCAGACGGACCTTGTTGCTCAGTTCATACATATGTTTTTGGCTCTTATCCAGATACACGATATTGCCGGTAGCCGATTTCACCGATTCATTTACCTTATCCAATAGATGTTTTGTCTTTCCTTTTCCCTTTTCGCCAGCTATAATTTGTACCATGTCAATCTCCTCCTAGTCTCAACCGCTTTGTACAAAATAGATAATTAACGCGTCAAAAGGCAACGGTTTTTTATCTAATCTGTGAACAACAGTTACTTTTTATACGACAATTATAGTATATATTAACTGAGAATTCAACTGCTATTTTGCACTTTCCATTAACAATTCTGTCATCTCATGATAAAGATTCTCCCGGCTCTCCGATTTATAGACAATTGAAATATGAGGGACATCACTGCTGTTCTTGCTGTAGAGCACCAGGCAGTAGCCGGCATCATTGGTGGTTCCCGTCTTTCCGCCCATTACCTGAATGCCCTCCGGCGTCTCAACCTCGCCGTTCAGATACTTATTGGTATTCAGCCAATCCTTGGAAGCGGATTCCCCGGCGGAATTGGTATAGGAAGCGGTATGGCTCTGTGAACTGATGACAGAGACAAACTTCTCTTCCTGTAAAGCTGCCTGAAAGATTAGGTACATATCGTAAACAGTCGTGTAATGCTCCTCACTGTGCAGGCCATGCGGGTTAATAAAATGGGAATTTGTCGCTCCCAGCGCCAATGCTTCCTGATTCATCAGCTCTGCAAATTTCTCCGTACTGCCAGATACAAGATCAGCAATCACATTGGCAGCATCATTGCCGCTGCACAACATCAATCCATATAATAATTCTTCCAAGCTGATTGTATCGCCGACAGCCAGTCCGCAGGTAGAGGAACCTTCTTCCAACTGAAGTTCCTGCTCTGTCACAGTCGCGCTTTTGGTCAGGTCTCCATGTTTCAGGGCCACATATGCAGTGAGAATCTTGGTAGTGCTTGCCGGGTATACACGCCCATAAATATTCTTGCCGAATTTGAGGGTATTCTCCTTGATGTCAAACAATCCCGCTGCCTCAGAGAGAGAAGCTGTGACATTTTGGCTTAGCTTGTCCTCCGTACCGGCAATGCAGAGGTCCTTGCCGAAAAATGTCTGGCTGCTCTCACTGCTCACCGTAATGTTCAGGCCATAAGCCCTCGGGCTCTCATATACGTCATAAGGATTCTCAATCTCTATCGGCTGCCCACAGCCTGTGAACAGGACAACTGCCAGCAGCGCTGCTGCCAACACTCGTTTTCTTCTATCTATACATCTCACGCCACTCTAAATCTCCTCTGTCTAATGACTTAATCAACAATTCCGCTGTAGCAAGATTGGTTGCCAACGGAATATTATACATATCGCATAGATGCACCGCATTATTAACATCCGGTTCATGGAACTTGGGGGTAATCGGATCTCTCAAAAATATCACCAAGTCAATCTCATTATGCTCAATCTGGGCTGCCAGCTGCTGCGCACCTCCCAAATGTCCTGCCAAAAATTTGTGGACAGACAAATTCGTAACTTCCTCAATCAGCCTTCCGGTGGTTCCTGTTGCACATAACTCGTGCTTACACAGTATCCCCCGGTAGGCAATACAAAAATTCTGCATCAGTTTCTTTTTGGAATCGTGCGCAATCAATCCAATGTTCACGTTAAAAATCCCCCTTTCGGTATTTTAAAGGCTGAAGGCCTACATTTAACACAAGTCCTATCCCAATAAAAAGGCTGACCAGCGAAGTGAGGCCATAACTTACAAAAGGCAACGGCAGTCCGGTATTGGGCATCATCCCAGTTACCACACAGATATTGACAAATGTCTGGAAGCCAATCCACACGGCAACACCGCCGCAAATCAATTGCCCAGGTAAATCCTTCGCTTTCCTGCCAATTAAAATGCACTCAATTACTATGAGAAAAAGAAGGACTAAAATAGCAGCGCCTCCCACAAAACCCAACTCTTCTCCTACAACGGCAAATATAAAGTCTGTCTGCGGCTCCGGAATAAAATTACCATTCTTAACTGAAAATACGGTATCGTTATTCAGTCCTTTCCCCCATAATAAACCAGAACCAATTGCCATAATGGAATTCTGCTGCTGGTATGCATCGGTTGCGTATTTCTCAGGCTGCAGCCATGCCATGATACGCTTCCACTGGTATTGGTCCAAAATCGTCTGTCCAGGCTGGAGAATCAGGTAGACAAAAAGTGAACCCGCCGGAACCAATACAGCAAGAACCCCTGCTATTATTTTATAGCTTAACCCGCTTAAAAACAAGAGGGCAATAAAAATAATCGCCACTACAATACTTGTGGATAAGTCGGGCTGATGCTCAATCATAAACCAGGGAATAAAAATCAGAACCCCCGTTATGATAAGAAAATAAAACTTATTTACTTTCTCATAATATTTCCCAAAGTACCAGGCAAAAAACAATATGAGAAGCACCTTTGACAGCTCGGATGGCTGGAACCGAAATCCCCCGATTTCAATCCAGCGCGCTGCACCTCCTGCTTTATCCCCGAACACATGAAAGGTAATCAGGGAAAGCAGCCCTATGTTGAATGCATAAATCAGCCAGTTGAATTTTAGGATAAAGGAATAATCTATAACCGAAACAACTGCCATGGCAAATAACCCCAGGCACAGACCCATTATCTGCTTATTCTGCACAGATTTCTGCGCACTCCCAACTACATTGATTCCTATCAGGGTCAATGCTGTCACATAAATAACCAAACGAAAATTGTAGTCCCTAATCTGATATTGCTTCAACATAATAAAACTTCCTTACTTTTGCCATACTATTCAGAAATACCCGTGTGCCTCATATCTTTGATGGGAATATTTGCAAACAATGCCGGGACATTCCCATTATTCCCCTCAGATTCAGTCTGTGTAATCTGGATGTCCAAACCTTCCGCATCAATCTCCATATATTTGGAAATCACTTGGATAATGTCATTCTTAATCTTTTCCATTATCTCTGGGGAACAGTTTGCTCGATCGGAAACCAATAACAGCTTTAGCCGGTCTTTGGCAATATCGCCGGAATTCTTCTTTTTAAACAGATCCATCAATCCCATGTTGGTTTCCTCCTAATTTTTCTTAAACATCCCTTTTAGCTTGTTCCACATACCTTCCTTTTCCTCCAAATCAAGATATGGCACTTCCTCTCCCAATACTCTGTGGCAGATATTTGCATAAGCGATTCCTGCTTTACAGTCAGTACCAACCAGCGGCTCTCCCTGATTGGTGGAAATTACAATCTGTTCATCATCCGGCACCGCGCCGATAAGATTGATTGCCAGAATATCTGTGACATCCCCGATATTCATCATATCGCCGCGTTTTACCATATCCATGCGCAGGCGGTTGACGATTAAATCCACGCGGGTAATCTCATTCGCCGTCAGAAGCCCGATAATGCGGTCCGCATCACGGATGGCAGATACCTCCGGCGTGGTGACAACCAGTGCACGGTCCGCCCCTGCTATGGCATTTTTAAATCCCTGTTCAATACCTGCCGGGCAGTCCAGCAATATGTAATCAAATTCATCCCTCAGCTCATCAATTACCTTTACCATCTGTTCCGGGGAGACAGCCGATTTATCCTTCGTCTGTGCAGAGGGCAGTAAAGACAGATTGGGATAACGCTTGTCCTTAATCAATGCCTGCTTCATACGGCAATTTCCCTCTACCACATCGACCAGATTGTACACAATCCGATTCTCCAGCCCCATGACCACATCCAGATTGCGGAGCCCGATATCTGTATCAATCAATACAACCTTCTTATCCAACTGTGCAAGACCTGTTCCTACATTTGCAGTGGTGGTGGTCTTACCAACACCGCCTTTTCCTGACGTTACAACAATTACTTCGCTCATCTTACCATATCCTCCTGATATTTATATATTATTCAAAAGCCCCTTTGTAATTGGTTCAATATAAATATTTCCATCTTTAACAAGCGCTACCTGCGGATCTGCCTCGGTCTCGGCCATATGTCTCTTCCTGCGTTTTTTGCCCTCCTGGACCTTATCTGCACTGCGGGCAATCACATCGCCAATCTTTATCTGTATAGGGTCCATAATAAGCGCTGCCACAAATGCCTGTTCATTGCCATTTGCCCCCGCATAGGCGTTGCCCTTCAAAGCTCCCAGGACAACAATGTTGCCCTTTGAGATTACTTTGGCGCCAGGGTTGATATCGCCCAATATAATGATGCTGCTCTCACAGTCAAGGACCTGCCCGGACCGGAGCGTTCCCTTATAAAATTCTCCGGTCTTCCCTGACTGCTCTTCCTCAAAACGTTCTATTTTCTGGCGTGTCAGTTCTTCCTTAAGCGCATCGTTATCCAAGATACAGATAATATTTACAGACGTATTATCTGTAATAGTTTCAATAATCTCAAATTCCTCCTCCTGGGTGAGCTTCCTGCCCTCGAAAGAAATCGCCATTTTTGCATTCTTAAAAAATCCTTCTGATTCTTTAAATTTATCTAATATGCATTTCCGTAACTCCTCAAAGTCCATGTGTTCATCTAAAATCAAGTTAATTCCATACTTATTGCTTTTTAAAATCACTGGCTTTGGCACTTTCATCCCTCCAAACTCTAATCTGTAAATCCATTGGCGCTGCTCTCAATTTCTTCTGCCTGTCCGTCCAACAGCGTCTTCGTATCTGCAAGATTGAAATAATATTTTAATATATTGCTGGACACTTCCACTGCATTGGCAGAAGTGTACCCATAAGCAATACGGGTCGTAATGGCAATCTCCGGATTCTCATAAGGCGCATACCCAATAAAGAGCGCATGGTTCGCCCGGCTCTCCATCTGCTGTGCCGTACCCGTTTTGCCGGCAACTGCAACTGGAAAATCCTTGAAGGACTTATTATTTTCCACCACCATCCGCATACCGCTTTGGATAGCGTTCCAGGAAACTGGAGATACCTCCGTAATCTTACGGATAATCTCAGGCTGGAACTCCTTGACTGTACTGCCATCCGCGGTAGTCTCCTTGTCCAGAAGCGTCAGCCGGTAAACATTTCCGCTGCTGGCTACCGCCGTGAGGTAGCGGGCAAGCTGTGTGGTCGTATAATTATGGTTACCCTGCCCAATGGCAGAGGTAATTGGATACTCGTCCGATATCTGCGGGTCATTTTCCGGAATCTCAATGCCCGTCTTTTCATCCAGCCCGAACAATGCCGCATATTTTTTTAATGCCGCAATACCTTTATTTTCATTGTAGACCCCAGCCTCTGAACTTAACCGATATCCCATCTCATAAAAGAAATAATTACAGGAATCCCGGATTGCTTCTGAAATATTGTCCTTGCCATGTGTGCTTCCCGGATAAATCCAGCATTTGGGAGAGGGCGTGATATTAGTGTACTCACCCTCATCCTTAATCTGCTCCCCCACACTGACAATGCCCTCCGTCAGAGCCGCTGCCGCGGTAATCGGCTTGAAAGTCGAACCTGGCGCTGTCCTCTGCTGTGTCGCATTATTGTACTGAGGTACGGACAAATCCTTCTGCAGGCTCTCAAAATATTGGGAATCTACGGTATTGGCAAGCCGGTTGGTGTCATAGCCTGGGTATGTCACACAGGCAAGCATCTCGCCAGTCTGCACATTTACCATCACACAGCTGGCCGTACAGGGATCCAGCGCAAGCTGCGCTGGGGTTATTTCAATGTTCTTAATTTTATCCCTGAGAAAATCAAATGAACTGAGGCTGCCGTTTGCCAGCGATGCCTGCTCCCCATTCTTATCTTTGAGAATCCCCTGTTCAAAGAGAATCTGGCAGATTTGGCTTCCTGAAATCAGGTTGTCCCGTATCATGTATTGGTATATTTTTTTGGAAAATTCTGTGTCTGTCCGCAATTCCTCCAAAACGTAAGCAATCAGTGCATCATAAATCTCTGTAGAATCGGAATATTTTGATTCCGTATCAAAGCCGGTGATATCAATCCAATCCATGGCAATAGCACGGTGCAGGTATTCTGCAAGGCTTGCCGTATCGTTTTTCCAGGACAGGTACACCTCATCATCAATGTCCACCTTATCCGACAGGAAAATCTTCTTCTCCCCCAGCATGGACAGGATATAGCTCATATAGACCTGGTATTCCTTATCCAAATCGCCGTATGCTGCAGGTGACGGAGAAGTTAACTGCTGCCGCAGGCTTTCTATGACATTGCCCTGTTTATTATTGAAAACAGCATACACCTGCTGCTCTACAGGCTGCGCATCCTCTTTTTCAAAATGCCCAATGTCAACAACGTTATTGTTGAGCAAAGCGAAATATACATCGTCAATCGGAATCTTTATATCAGACGCCGTACCGGTGCTGGTATCATATTCCTTAATATTTTCAATCTGGGCATAGACAATACCGGCAAGTTCCTGTTCCAACATACGGTAGACGGCCTCCTGCAGTTCTGCGTCTATGGACAGGTAGATGTCATTGCCCGAAGTTGCATCTACCTGCTCAATCATCTTCGTAATCCGCCCCATGTTGTCTGTATAGAACAATTCCTTTCCTTTGCTGCCTTGCAGCTGCATATCCATGACCTGCTCTATGCCGGATTTTCCGACTACATCATTAAGTGTATACTCTTCACTGCTTGCTGAGAGTGTATCGTATTCCTCCTGTGAAATCTTGCCTGTATAACCGATAATATGGGAAAAATACTCGCCGTCCACATATTTACGGATGCTGTCTTCGGTAATATCAACACCCTGAAGGATATCAGAATTCTCCTTGATAACGGCAACCGTCTCCTCACTGATGTTCTGGGCAATCGTTGTCAGCACATATTTCTGGTAATTATTCTGGGAAATCGCATAGCGCAGCAGCATAATCTTATAGGCCTCTTCCTCGGTATATAAGACATCTTCTTTGGAGAGTTCGCTTTCCTTTGCCTTTCCCTCGACATAGATAGAAAACTTGTTCTGGAGATATTCAATGACCTGTTCAGGCTTTGCCTCGCCCTCATCATACCCAAGTTTCTTATTAAATTTGAGGTCATCAATCTTCGTATGCCCATAGACATCCGCCAGAAAACGTTGCAAAGCCCGGTCTGTCAGCGTAAATTCATATCTGCCGTTCTCGCCTTTTTGTATATCAAAATTATTGCTGATGGAATCTCCTTTCTCCTCAATCATATGGATGACCGTATTCAGTTCTTCATTCAGCAGGCGGTTCTTCTCCTTCGTGCTGTTATACACGCCGTTATCCTCAATAACCACAGAATACGACAGTTCGTTGTAGGCAAGCAGCTTGCCGTTCCTGTCAAAAATATTGCCCCTGGTGCCGGAAGTGACGCGTTCCTTCTTAATCAGCAGCATATAATTATCCAGATACTCCTGCCCTTTGATAATCTGCAGCACAAAAATCCGCTGCAGCAATACACCGAACAGGAAGACCATCACTACACTGAGCGCAAATAACCTGGAGGTCAGTATTTTTTTACCATAATCTTTTATCAAATCAAACAAATTTGCTTGCTCTCCTTTTTTCCGTCTCTTCCAATTTGTTGTTTATTTTCAGAATTATAAAATATAAGACAATTGTCACAAGAATCGTGTATACCAGTTCCGGCAGCATAATATTCAGAAAATAATAGCCAATCCGTAATCGTCCTCTCAGGAAAAACAAAAACAGATAGACCAATATATTGTACGAAAGGTCGCTCGCCGCAATCAGAATCAATGGGAGTTTGATATCGTCCGGGAAAAAACGCTTACGGAAAAATCCATTAACATAGCCGATATAAGCATAAATCAGTGCATAAAAACCAATCACGCTTCCAAAGAATATATCCAGAATCAGCCCACTGAAAAAACCAATCCACATGCCCTCTTTCCTTCCCCGCATAAATCCAAAAGAAGAGGTCACTACAATCAATAAATTGGGGGAAATGGAGGCAAAGGACAAGCTTTGGAACAAGGTGCTCTGTAATAAGAAACACACCGTTATAATTAAAAATACTGCCAATTTACGTCTCATCAGAACTGCTCCTTTAATGCGCCGGGGTCTCTTTCTTATCCAGTATTACCAACACTTCCTGCAGATGCTGGAAGTCCACTGCCGGGGTTACTGTCCCGGAATAAGTCAGGTTATTGGCATTGCGCTCAATCGTACTGACATAACCTATGAGGATTCCCTCTAAATATTTATCGCTGATATGGGAAGTTACAATCTGCTCTCCTGTCTTGACTGCATCGTCTTCACATTTCAAATCGCTAAAGCCGATGACCTGCTCATCGTTCATAGATACCAGGTTTCCATTGACAATACAGCGGTCAGCCGTGGATAAAGCCATGCCGCTGACATTGCTGGCATCATCTATGATGGAACGGACCTTCGCGTAATTAGGTCCGGTATCAATTACAATGCCGACAAGGCCGCTTCCGGCAATCACATTCATATCTTTTTCGATGCCGTCCTTTTCGCCCTTGTCGATTAGGAAGGTCGAAAACCAGTTGCCGCCGTCATTGCCAATGACACGCGCTGCCACCTTCTCATAACTGGGGTACTTCTGGTCGAGTTCCATCAGTTCCCTCAGGTTATCCAATTCATACTGTTCCAGTTTGATGGTATTCAGTTCCTGGGTCAGCTTATCTACCTTTGCCTGCAGTTCTTTATTTTGCTGCTGCACATTGCGCAGGGATGCCAAATCATCCGCCCGGCTGACAATCCAGGTCCCTACCTTATTGATTCCATTCTGCATGGGGACAAAGACGTATCCGGCAACAGTATTCAGCGGTCCGCCCGATAAATTCATCGTAAAGCTGACGAACATCACCAGTACGCAGAGCACAGTCACTGTCAAAAGAGTATATTTGGTTGGAATAGAGCGTTTTGTTCTTCGTTTCATAAATGCTTGCAACCTCTATTTATAGATTCTTGTTTTCATGCTGAAAGCAAGTTTCCGGTATTTTTCGTCCGATACAATCTTGTCCAGACCGCGTACAGCGCTCTCTTCCGGGAACTCACAGGTATTTACCTTCATGTTGGTAATCTGGGTGAACAATTCGTCCAAACGCTGTATTTTAGAAGAGCCGCCGGTAATATAGATACCGGAATGGATAATATCCCTCGCCAGTTCTGGCGGCGTCTTCTCCAAAATCATTTTGATGGAATTGCAGATAGTATTCAGGGGGTCTTTGATTGCTTCATACACAATAGAGGAATTAATCTGCATCTCTATCGGCAGTCCGCTGACAACATCCCTTCCCACAATTGTCTCCACAGTCTCCTCTTGCTGCGCAATGGCACAGCCTAAGGTCTCTTTCAGATACATGGCCGTCTTCTGCCCTATGACCAGGCTGAAATTCCGTTTGAGGTGGTTGATGATGGATTCATCGATACGCTTACCGCCAAAATGGAGTAAATCACTGAGCACCAACCCACCCAGGGAGATAACGGAAATCTCCGTGGTGTCTGCACCGATATTCACAATCATGAAACCCGTTGGAGAGTTCACATCCAGATCCAGGCCTACCGCATCGGCAATCGGCTTCTCACACAGCAGCACGCTTCTCGGCTTGAAACGGCTCTTATAAAACAAATCGAAGAACGCCTTTTTCTCCACTTCTGTGATATCCGTAGGCACGGCAACGATAAACTCCGCACCTTTGATATGGCTCTTGGCATATTTCTCCAGCAGCTCACCAATCATTATCTGCATATTGTTGTAATCTGCAATTACGCCGTTGACCACGGGAAAAGATACCTTGATGCTGTCCGGTGCCTTTTCGTACATAGCATATGCGTCATCGCCAAAAGCATAGAGCTGATTCTTGTTGACAATGGCAATGGTATTTTTCTCATTGATTACCTTCCCGGTCCCCTTACAGAAAATTTTCAGATTGCAGGTTCCCAAATCAATTCCGTATACATTTGCTGACATAACTTAAGTTCCTTTCCTCTGGCCAAGCAGGCCGTTTTCTCTAAAGCTTATATATTGGTTATCGCCAATGATGATATGATCTGCCAGGGCGATTCCCAGAATATTCCCACTTTCCATGACCCGCTGCGTCACCTGTATGTCTGCTTCGCTCGGCGTAGGGTCTCCGCTTGGATGGTTATGGAGGAGCACAATATGCACAGCTTTGCGCTCCAGCGCCTTGATGAAGATTTCCCTGGGCGATACCAGAGAGTAATTCACCGTGCCGATAGAGATAACCTCATCAGCCAGCAGGCTGCACTTTGCATTGAACATTGCCAGAATCAGCGTTTCCCTCGGTTCATGCCTGAGCGTCTCCATATAGTAATATGCAATGCTGGCAGGGTTGCTGAGACAAATATCCTTCTCCCGGCTGGACATAGCAATACGCCTGGCCAGCTCCACTATGCACTTTAACTGAGCGGCCTTTACCTGCCCAATGCCTGAAATCTGTTTCATCTCTTCCGTATTCATATGGACAAGATTCAAAAGGTTCTGGTCTTTCTGCGCCAGCACTTTCTGCGCAAGCTGCAGCGCGGTCATCTCCCTTGTGCCGTTTCTCAATATTACCGCCAAGAGTTCCGCATCCGACAATGCCTGTGCACCATAGCTAAAAAACTTCTCGCGCGGCTGTTCTGATTTCGGCAGTTCTTTCATAGTTAAGTGTAAATTCATGCTTTTCCTTTTACTCTCTCAAAAGGCAAGGAAAAAATAATACATTTTATTTTAGCACAAAAGGTCTTTGATGTATACTAATTATTACTAAAATTTAGCTAAAAATTTATTAATCCCTCTTCATATAATTTCTGCAAAGACATAAGAATGCCCAGTTTTGCATGGTACCAGGTCAGCCCTCCCTGAAAATACACGGCATATGGCTCCCGCAATGGACCGTCCGCGCTCAGTTCAATCGAAGATCCCTGCACAAAGGCTCCCGCTGCCATTATCACGTCATCGTCATAACCAGGCATCGCCCATGGCTCCGGGGTAACATGGCTGTCTACCGGCGCTGCCGCCTGGATACCCTTGCAGAAAGCGACCAATGCCTGCGGGGACTTTAAGGTCACTGCCTGGATAATGTCATGGCGGCTTTCACTGCCGTTTGGCACTACCGGAAATCCCAGGCTTTCATAGATATTTGCCGCGAAAACTGCTCCTTTCAAGGCCCCGGCAACGACTGTGGGGGCGAGGAACAGCCCCTGGTAAAAGGACTGGATAACCCCTAAGGAAGCCCCGACCTCCTTGCCAAGCCCGGGAGACGTCAGGCGGTACGCCGCATTCTCCACACATTCCTGACTGCCGACAATGTAACCGCCAATCGGGGCAAGACCGCCGCCCGGATTCTTGATTAAGGAACCGACTATCATGTCGGCGCCCACTTCCAGCGGCTCCTGCCGCTCCACAAACTCGCCGTAACAATTATCCACCATGCAGATAATATCCGGCTTTATTTCCTTGACGACAGAAATCAGTTCGCCTATCCGCGCTACCGAAAGCGTTGGCCTTGTCTGGTATCCCTTGGAACGCTGGATAGTGACCAGCTTCGTCTTATCATTGATTGCCTTTCTGATATTCTCAAAGTCAAAACCGCCGCCCTCTAAAAGGTCAACCTGCCGGTAAGTAACGCCATATTCGGCAAGGGAGCCCTTCGATGGACGGATGCCAATGACCTCCTCCAGCGTGTCGTACGGCTTGCCCACAGGCGATAGGAGTTCATCCCCCGGACGGAGATTGGACATAAGCGCTAATGCCAGCGCATGGGTGCCGCAGGTAATCTGCGGGCGCACCAGCGCCGCCTCGCCCCGAAAGCAGGAAGCGTACACCTCCTCCAAGGTATCCCTTCCTAAATCATTATACCCATATCCGCTGCTTCCCATAAAACATTCTGCGCTGACCCTGTGTTTCTGCAGTGATTTAATTACCTTTAACTGGTTGTATTCTGCTGTTTCGTCAATCTTGGCAAAACGCTCTTTTAACTTCTCTTCAAACTTCGTGCCGTAAGCAAAAACCTTTTCATCAATTCCCAGTTCCTGATAGATTTCTTTCATGTGCAATTTCCTTTCCCGCTTTTTATATGATACCTTTCTCTGCCAGAATTTCCTGCATATATTTTAGAATGTTATCATTATCGTACGCAAACGCCTGCTTGTCCACCCAAATTACATCCCGCTCGCGGCGAAACCAGGTCAGCTGCCGCTTGGCAAAATGTCTTGTATCACGCTTGATACGGCAGACAGCTTCCTCCAGGGTCAATTCCCCCTCCAGATAGGCAAGGATTTCTTTGTAGCCAAGCCCCTGCATGGACACCATAGTACGATTACATCCGCGTTCCCGCAGGTTTTTCACCTCCTGCACCAGTCCGTCTTCCATCATCTGTTCCACACGCCCATTGATTCTCTCATAGAGCTTCGCCCTGTCGTCATTGAGGACAAAGTACGCAAAATGATAGGGGGATTCCTTCTGCCGCTCTGCCGCATTATGAACAGAAATTTTCTGGCCGGAAAAATGGTGAAATTCCAGCGCGCGTATGATGCGCTTACAATTATGCTCATGGATTTGCCCAGCCGCCTCGGGGTCTGCTGCTTTCAGCATTTCGTGCAGAATATGCCCGCCCTGCTCCCTGGCAATTTCTTCCAAATATGCCCGATACTCCTTATTCTCCTGCTCCTTCGTGAAATCAATATCATATAAGAGCGCCTGGATATAGAAGCCAGTGCCGCCCACAATCATGGGAATCCTGCCCTGTGCATAGATTTCCTCCATATATTTGCGGGCATATTCCTGAAAACGGACGACATGAAATTCTTCCTCCGGCTCAAATTCATCAATGAGATAATGTGGGATTTCCTGCATTTCGTCTTTAGTTATCTTCGCGGAACCGATATCCATATGGCGGTACACCTGCATGGAGTCCGCCGAGATGACAGAACCTTGCACCAGCCTTGCCAGGCGGATAGAGAGTTCTGTCTTGCCCACTGCCGTGGGACCGGTCAAGATTATCAAAGGTTTTTTCATCATAACACCCGCTTAAATTTTTTTTCCAATTCATACTTTGTCATAGAGATGATGGTCGGCCGCCCATGAGGGCAGTGATACGGATTTTCCAGCGTAAGCAGTTCTGCAATCAAAGCTTCCATTTCCTGCCTGGACAATTTCTGATTGCCCTTGACTGCCGCCTTGCAGGACATGGAAGCAATCTTTTCCGTAATCATCTGCGGAGTCTCCTTGCCATGAAACTGAGACAAACTATCCAACATTTCCACCAGCAGTTCCTTTCCTTTAATGCCAAACAGGTTTGCCGGCACTGACGTCACAGAATATTCCTTGCCGCCGAAATGTTCCAGCACAAACCCAAGCTTCTCAAAATAACCCATATACTTCTTTAACAGTTCTTCCTCCTGCATATTTAAGGTCAATAAGATAGGCGGATAAATTACTTGGGACGTGTACTCCTTATCATCCAGAGATTTCATCGTACGCTCATACAATACTTTCTCATGAGCCGCATGCTGGTCAATGATATAGAGCTTATTGTCAAATTCCACCAGCCAATAAGTTTCAAAGAGTTGTCCGATGATCCGATGTTCGTTCTGGGAGGAAAGGTCAAGAAGCCTATGGGTAATCTGTGGAAATTCTTCTTGACGGTATTCACCGCTTTCCCTATCAGCAGCCGTCTCTTCCCGAGCGGTTTCGGATTGCCTTGCACTTTCGGAAACATGATATGCTGTGTTTGGCTGTTCGCCCATCTTCTCCGGCGAAATGCCATAATCTGCTGCCTCGGCCGCTAAATCTGGCTGTTTCCCTGCCATATCCGCTTTCGCTGGCTGCTGTACGCCTGTTCCTGCTGTCTGAACTTCTGCCGGCTGCTGCAGCTGTGTTCCTGCTATAGGTACTTCTGCTGGCGGTTGCGGCTCTGTTTCCTGCGGATATTTCTCATATTTCTTCTCGTAAGGGCTGTCTTTGCGGATTTCCGCTTTCACCGCTTCCAATCGCTTCGTTTCAAAAGGTTCCGGTGCTTTCCTTCCCAACTTTAAATATTCTTTTTTCTGCAGTTCCTGCCGCTTTTTGGCTTCCCTCCCATCCTCCAGGCTTGCCTGATAGACCAATTCACTCTGGTTGATAGCTTGCCTTACCAAATCTGTGAGGAACTGATAGATGGCTTCGCCATTAGAAAACCGCAATTCCATCTTCGTGGGATGGACATTGACGTCTAACAGTTCCCCTTTGACGGAAATGTGCAGCACGGTAAATGGATACTTATGCTGCATAACAAACGATTTATAGCCCTCTTCAATGCTTTTGGCAATAAGTGCGCTCTTGATATATCTCCCATTAATAAAGTAATTCTCATAATTACGGTTCCCTCTGGAAATCAGCGGTTTGCCAATAAAACCATTGACGGAAAACAGCTCGTTTTCTCCATGGACTTCTAAAAGATTGCTGGCAATATCCCGCCCATGGATATGGTAGATAATCTCTTTGAGATTGGAGTTGCCTGAGGTATGGAGTTTGAGCTGATTATTGGCAATGAATTTAAAGGAAATTTCCGGGTGGGACAAGGCGAGTTTCTCCATAAGGCTATTAATATATCCTGCCTCAGTCTGCGGCGTCTTTAAAAATTTCCTTCTTGCAGGGGTGTTATAGAATAAGTTCCGGACCAGAAATGTCGTTCCTTCCGGCGCACCGATTTCTTCGGAGGACTGCTCTTTGCCGCCCTCGATGACATAGCGGACGCCGCTCATTTCCTTGGGCGTCTTGGTAATCAGTTCCACCTGGGAAACGGCAGCGATGCTGGACAAAGCCTCCCCGCGGAATCCTAACGAGGAGACGGTAAAGAGGTCCTCCACACTCTTAATCTTACTTGTAGAATGGCGCAGAAAAGCAAGGGCAACCTGTTCCTTTTCAATGCCGCAGCCATTGTCTGTGATGCGGATGAACGAGATACCGCCCTCCTTGATTTCCACCGTGACTGCGCTTGCCTGCGCGTCAATGGCGTTTTCTACTAATTCTTTGACAACGGAGGAAGGACGCTCAATGACTTCCCCGGCTGCAATCTTGTCAATTGTCTGTTGGTCTAAAATCTGAATATTTGGCATATGCGCTCCTTATATGGCGATTCTGCATTTTGTAATTTGCTCTCGCACCAAGAAGGTTTTTATGTACAAATTTGCTTTCGTACCAAAAGGTTCACATCACATCTTGATGTGAACACTTTGCACATAAAAGTGCTATGGAAAGCTAGCTTTCCAATCACTTTTTGTGCAAGATGTCTTTGCTGCCTTTGGCAGCAAAACCTTTTGGTACGGAGATAACTTTGGTAGCAAGACCTCTTGGTATGGAGATAACTTCGACAGCAGACCTTTGGTTATCATCAATTATAAAATACAAAACCTTAAAATCCCATCACCCTTGACTGTTCTTAGCAAATTCCACAAATGTGATTGATAAGTCCTCAAATATCATAACCTTTATTTCGTCTTCAAAAGAATATTCCACTGCACGGAATGTCCCTGATGCTAAATTATAGACGGAGACTATTTTCCCATAGGGGTCTACAATCCAATATTCCCGCACCCCTGCATCTGCATACAGATTCAGTTTGCGGACATAATCATTTCCTGGATTGCTTTGTGATATGATTTCAATCACCCAGTCCGGCGCGCCGCTGCACCCCTTGTCCGTAAGCTTATCCAAATCGCAGATAATGCTGAGGTCCGGCTCCACGATGGTCTTTTTGTCATTGAAGAGCTTTACGGCAAATGGGGCGGGATAAACTTCACAGGAACCGCCTTTTCCCTTAATATAGTTATAGATAAGGGCATGCAGGAATGATAATATTTTTTGATGAATCCTGCTCGGAGCCGCCTGATAATATATTTGCCCATCAATCAGTTCCGCACGGAATTTCTCTGGAATACGGTAATAATCATCTTCTGTATAATCTGTTTCTTTTGTTTTCGGTATTGCATGTGTTAAAGACATATAGCATTCTCCTTTCCCGAGCATATAAAGTTTACATAATTTTCTTATGTAAACCTACCAACGGTTTTTAATCTTATTCTGCAGCTGGTATAATTTATTGAGGGCATCAATCGGGGTTAAATTGCCCAAATCAAGATCCTGCAGTTCCTGGATGATGTCATCATCTTTTACTGTATCAAACAATGACATCTGCGTCAAATCCACTTCATCGAGTTTCTTGCGTTGTTTCTTAGCAGGAGTCCCTTCCACTGCAATCCTCCCGGTAAATTCCGCAATATCATGCGCCGATAATTCTTCGGCGATCACTTTGGCACGCGCAATCACGGAATCCGGCACACCTGCAATCTTCGCCACCTGGATGCCGTAACTCTTATCAGCGCCGCCGGGGACAATCTTGCGCAGAAATACGATGTCGTCCCCCTTTTCCTTGACGGCTATGCAGTAATTATTGACATTGTCAAGTTTCCCCTCCAACTCCGTAAGCTCATGGTAGTGGGTGGCAAACAAGGTCTTTGCTCCCAGCAATTTGGGATTGCTGATATGTTCCACAACCGCCCAGGCTATGCTCAGGCCGTCAAATGTGCTCGTGCCGCGTCCAATCTCGTCAAGCACCAACAGGCTGTTGCTGGTGGCGTTTCTTAAAATATTGGCAACCTCGGTCATCTCTACCATGAACGTGCTCTGCCCGCTTGCCAAATCATCGGAAGCGCCGACCCTTGTGAAAATGCGATCCAC
The DNA here is from genome assembly GCA_910583835.1 of uncultured Lachnospiraceae bacterium. GTDB lineage: Bacteria > Bacillota > Clostridia > Lachnospirales > Lachnospiraceae > Petralouisia. The sequence goes on from CAJTYM010000010.1 coordinate 67,200, forward strand.
AATGCCTATTTTGGCGCTCTCCGCCGGCACAAAGCTGCCAATCTGCGCCATCAGCACAATCAGCGCTGTCTGGCGCATATACGTGGATTTGCCGGCCATGTTCGGTCCGGTGATAATGGAAATCCGCTGCTTCTTATTGTCCAGATATGTGTCGTTGGCAATGAACATATCGTTGTTTATCATTTTCTCCACCACCGGATGGCGTCCATTTTTAATGTCAATCACGCCTTTTTCGTTGATGGAAGGACGGCAGTAATTGCCGCGCTCCGCCACCAGCGCAAGGGCAGACAGCACATCAATGCCTGCCACAGCCTTTGCCGTCCTCTGGATGCGCAGCACCTCCCCGGCAATTTTGTTGCGGATATCCTGGAATATTTCGTATTCTAACGCCACCAACTTGTCCTCTGCGCCCAGAATGATGTCTTCCAGTTCCTTTAAGTCTGCGGTAATGTAACGTTCGGCATTGGTCAATGTCTGCTTACGGATGTAGTCATCGGGAACCATATCGCGGTAAGAATTTGTCACTTCCAGATAATAACCGAATACTTTATTGTATTTGATGCGCAGATTTTTGATACCCGTGCGCTCCCGCTCTTTCGCTTCCAGTTCCATCAGCCAGCCTTTTCCCTCCGTCTTGGCATGGCGCAGCTTATCAATCTCCTCGTCATAGCCCTCTTTGAGGATGCCGCCATCCCGGATGGAAATAGGAGGCTCCTCGGCAATGGAAGCTTCGATGAGCGTAAAAATATCTTCCAGCGGATCTAGGTCTGCCTGAATTTCTTCCAGCAGGGATACTTTGCATTCCCCAAGCAGTGTTTTCAGGAACGGCAGCATCTGCAGGGAAGATTTGAACGCAATCAAATCCCGGGGATTCGCCGTCTGGTAGGTCACCCTGCCAATCAGCCGCTCCAAGTCATAGATGGGGTTCAGGTATTCGCGGATTTCTTCCCGGACCATCGCATTTTCTTTCAATGATTCTATAGCATCCAGACGCCGCTCAATCTCCGCTTTCTCAATTAAGGGCTGCTCTACAAAGCTGCGGAGCAGCCGCGCGCCCATTGCTGTTTTCGTCTTGTCCAGCACCCACAGCAGAGACCCTCTTTTCTGTTTTTCCCGCAGAGTCTCTACCAACTCCAGGTTGCGGCGCGTGGAGCTGTCGATAATCATATATTTTCCGGTACTATATAACTGCAGCGAAGTCATGTTTGCCAGATTGTTTTTCTGGGTCTCATAGAGATATTTCAGCAGCGCGCCTGCCGCAATTGTCCCAGATTCGTAGTCCTCAAGCCCTAAGCCCTGGATATCGGCAACCTTAAAGTGGCTAAGCAGCGTGCCTTTGGCCGTCTCATCGCTGAAATACCAGCTGTCCAGCGAATAAATCGCGATATTCAGCCGGTGCTTCAGTTCTTCAAAATCCATGCCCGTCATATAAAACGCTTCATTACAGATAATCTCCGAAGGTGTAAATTTATGTATCTCATCCAGCAGCTTTCTCTCCGTGTCCAACTCGGTCACATAGTAATCCCCCGTCGTGACGTCTGCAATGGAGACGCCATAGCGGTCGGCAATGTAGACGATACACATGATATAATTGTTCTTCGTCTCATCCAAAGCCTGGGTATCCAGGTTTGTCCCGGGGGTCACAATGCGCACGACCTCCCTCTTGACCAGGCCTTTTGCCATTTTAGGATCCTCCACCTGCTCGCAGATTGCCACCTTGTATCCCTTAGCCACCAGCTTATTCAGGTAATTCTCCACGGCATGGAATGGTACGCCGCACATGGGGGCGCGCTCCTCTAACCCGCAGTTTTTCCCAGTCAGGGTAATTTCCAGTTCCTTGGATGCCGTCAGGGCATCCTCAAAAAACATTTCATAGAAATCTCCCAGACGGTAAAACAAAATACAGTCCGGGTACTCCTTTTTCGTCTCTAAATATTTCTGCATCATCGGCGTCATTTCTGCCACAATCAATCCCCTCCTTTGTATTTTTGTGCAATCGCTTCCGCCACTTTCATGCCATCCATGGCGGCAGACATAATTCCTCCGGCATAACCGGCGCCCTCCCCGCAGGGATAAATTCCTTTGCGGTTGCTCTCAAATTCTTCATCTCTGGTAATCCGTACCGGTGAAGACGTCCGGCTCTCCACCCCGGATAATATGGCATCCTCACGGTCAAACCCCGCGATGCGATGTGCAAACTTATGCATACCCTGACAAAAGGATTCCCTGATTTCCTCAGAAAAAAGTTCATGCAGCGCGCCAAACTCGTGCAGGCCTTTGATTTCAGAGGCAAAACTGCCATAAGTTTCCGATAACTTCTTACGCTCAAAATCGCCAAAAAGCTGCTGGGGGACTTTGCCCTTTCCCAGCCCAAAAGCTTTTTTCTCCAGGCTGCGCTGGAATTGTACGCCAGCAAGCGGTCCCTCTGCGCCAAAATCTTGCGGCGTCACTGTGACAATGATGGCGCTGTTGGCATTTTTGCCATCTCTTGCGCTATAACTCATGCCATTCGTGGCAATCTGCCCCTCCTCGGAAGAGGCGTTGACCACATAGCCGCCCGGGCACATGCAGAACGAGTAAACGCCACGCCCATTTTCCAGGTTTGCCGTTACCTTATAGGGGGCGGCATCCAAAATTTGCGCCGCCTCTTTCCCATACTGGGACTCGCTGATCATCTCCTGTGGATGCTCCACGCGAAGCCCCACGGCAAATGATTTCGCCTCCATCTGCAATCCCCTGCTTTCAAGCATGGCGAAGGTATCCCTGGCGCTGTGCCCTATAGCAAGTACCGCCAATTCCGTCTCTATGCTATGGATTTCTCCTGTCGTTTGGTTTTGGCATACTACTGCACGAAGGTTTCCATGAGAAAACTCCAAATCGGTTACACAGGTATCAAACAAATAGGCGCCGCCCCATGATTCTATCTGATTACGCATATTGTAAATCACAGTCCGCAGGATATCCGTCCCTATATGGGGTTTTGCCTGATAAGAGATGGACTCCGGCGCGCCATGGCGGATAAATATGTCCAATACTTTTTTATTCCTGCCTTTTATGTCCTTCACGAGCGTATTTAGCTTCCCATCGGAGAATGTTCCCGCACCGCCCTCGCCAAACTGTACATTGGTATGGGGATTTAAGATATTTTGCTGCCAGAATTTCTCTACCTCCCTGGTGCGCTCCTCCACAGGCTTCCCACGCTCAAGAATCAGGGGGCAAAACCCATACTCCGCGAGCAGATAGGCACAGAACAATCCTGCGGGACCGCTGCCGATAATGATTGGCGGATGCTTCAATGTCTTTTCTCCGCCCTCTGGAAACTGGTACGGCACATCCTTGGCCTGCAAAATCTGGTTCCCTTTTGCTCGCCGCAGGACGTCTGCTTCATTCTTGACTTTGACATCTACCATATAGACAAAAGATACCTCACTTTTCCTGCGGGCATCGATGGATTGTCTGCGGACCGTATAGGAAATGACCGTTTCCTGCCGAATCCGCAATGTTCTGGCAATTTTCTTCAATAGCTGTTCCCTGTTATGGGTAATTGGCAGCTTAAGTTGCTGAATCCTTATCATAAGTACCTCCCTGGCATCAACTTATCTTGCAGACCGCAGCCGCGGAAACTCCGGCTAGATGGCCGCTGCTCCACGCCCACTGCAGATTATAACCGCCGCACAGCCCATCCACATCCAGCACTTCCCCACAAAAATAGAGACCCGGCACCAGCCTGGATTCCATGGTCGTGGGATTGACCTCCTCCGTATCTACACCGCCCGCACAGACCTGGGCATTGTCAAATCCTTTCGTGCCGATGATATCTATGCGTAAACACTGCGCTCGGGCTGCCAGAGCAGCCAACTCCTGCGCTGTGCATTCTACAGCCGGCTTGTCCAAAGGTATCTGCGCTTCCTTTAAGAGCGCCATGTTCAGCTTATCTGGAAAAAGCCCTGTCAATGCCTGAGCCGCTGTCTTCCCTCCGCCATAATGGCAGAAACGCTGTAGGAACAATTCCTGCGCTTGCTCCCTGGTCAAATCCGGCAGGAAATTCAAAGCAGTAAACACCTCTTTCCCATGCAGCAAAGCCAGAGAAGCATAACGGCTGACCTGGAATGTGGGAATGCCGGACACACCGAATGCTGTCAGCTGCAGTTCCCCTACGTCTTCTGCCATTTTTTCCCCATCTATGTAGAGCTGGACCTTTCCATCTGCACGAATTCCTGCAATTTCTTTCAAAAACGACTGTTTCCCTTGCAATTGAACTAAAGCGGGCACAATATCTGTCAATTTATGTCCAAACTTCTCAATATATAGATTTCCGCTGCCATCGCTCCCCGTCTTTTTGGCAGCTTTTCCGCCAGTGGCAATAATACAGCCTCTGCTTTTAAAGATTCCCTGTTTCGTATGAAAAGAAAACTGCTGGCTCTCTTTTACAATCTCACGGATACCGATGTTATACTTTATCCTTACATCCAGCCGTCTGCATTCCATCAGCAGCGTTTCCACCACCGAGGCTGCCTGTCCGCTCGCCGGATAATAATAGCCATCCCGCTTCTTCTTAGGATAAATTCCCAACTCCTCAAAAAACTGCAGCGTCTCCTGTAAACCGAACTGACGAAGCGCGGGCAATACAAAGGCAGGGTTCTTGCCATGATAATAAGCAATTCCCTGCTTCTCGTTGGTGAAATTACATTTTCCATTGCCAGTCGCCAGAATTTTCTTGCCGGCCCTGTCCATATGTTCTAAAATCAGCACATGCGCCCCTTTCCTTGCCGCATAAATCCCCGCTGTAAGCCCAGAAGCGCCTGCCCCTACGATAATAATATCAAATTGTCTGTCCATAAATAATCAAATCCTTATGTCAAATTATAACGCCACAAGATACAAGAATCAAGAACGGCGTGGAAACACCACATGTTCCCTGGTCTTCTTAAAATAGCATTCTCCTTCATAGCAGCCGCTCTCATATAGACGAGACATCAGCGACCTGATGAGAGGTGTAAGCTGATGGTACATCCGTGATTTCTCCCATAAAATGCCTTCGATATATGCCCGTTGCTGCCGTTCGAGCACATCCAGAGATTGCTGTACCTCCTGTTTCCCAAGCCCAAAATCACAGGAAATATAGGAACAGTCCTCACCATTCTCCGTTGTCTTATCGTTTAGGAAACGAAAGAATTCTCCTGTCAAAGAGGACTGGAATATGCGCTCCTGCCAGGAAATTACCGCTGCTTCTGTCCCCTCTTCGACAATCTGCCGGAAACTTGGCCTGCCGTAACTGTCATATTCCCTGATAAATTTGACTTTGGCAGAATTCTCACTGCCCGGTCTGTCCAAAAGCAGAACGCCCATTTTGCATAAATGTTCCGTCACCGTCTGCTGTACACGCCCATAGGGTACGGTGACATCCAGTTCATTCACAATCTGGCTGACCGGATGTCCAAGGTCTGCCAGATGTCTGATTTGCGCGCCGCACGCAATGTCGTAAGCAAAATCAGAGAGCGCGCTATTAAAAAAATTATTATTTTCTCCTCGCATTGTACCTATTATCTGTTAGCTGGAATAATTCTCCAAAAAACTGTAAAGCTGTTCCTCGCTGTCTATGATTTTTCCCTCCTGGATTTCCTGCTGCAGATTATCGGGCAGGTTGTCCACCAAAATTCCTGTCGTGGCATATAAGGTCTCACGGTCTGCCTGATAAACTGCCACAAATCCATCCTCCGCCAGAAGCACAAATGCATAGGGTTCAATTACATTTAGGCTTTCTGCGGCGTTTTCTTTGTCTTTTTCTGCCTCTGCCAGTCTCTGTTTGTTCAGCAATCTCTCAATGTTCTGCTCAAGCAATGCGATACGCTGTTCATACGCTTCCCAGTTCTTGGCTGTTCCCAGCCAAAAACCTATGCAAAAACCTAAAGCAGCTGTCAGGATAATTCCAACTAAAAGTGAGCGGATACTACATGTCTTTCTCATGGCAAACTCCTCCATGGTATCGGCACGCGTCGCTTCGCGCCACCTGCCAAGTCGTCGGAAAGCATTCAAGAAATGCTTCGCATTTGCTTTCCTCCCTCAGGTATCGGCACGCGTCGCTTCGCGCCACCTTCCAAGTCGTCGGAAAACATTCAAGAAATGCTTCGCATTTGCTTTCCTCCCTCAGGTATCGGCACGCGTTGCTGCGCGCCACCTTCCAGTTCGTGTTCCTAATGGTAGTATCTGCTATTTTTGCCACTTTATACAAAATTTTACATCAAATGAAGCTTCTTTGCAATCTTAATAATCACATTTCCCATAGGGAAACTGCGCAGTTCCTTCTCACGCAGACCACGCAGCAGCAGCAACAATATGCCATAGATAATGACTCCCACTGTGATAGAGACCAAAACCGCTGCCGCATTGCTGTTTACAAATTTCATCAATAAATAATATACGCCATAGACGGCTCCGCCCATTGCCGCTGCGCAGATGCTGGGAATGATAAATGTCCGGGGAATCTCCTGCCGGTAGCGGAGATATTTGCGGATAGCCATTCCATTTAACACGCACATCAGAAATGAGAAAAATGTGTTTGCCCAGACTACCGCATAAATGTTCAGATCCAATCCATACATCAAGGCTACCAGCACGCCCATATGTAATACCAAGGTAATGATTGCATTCTTAACCGGAACATTCATCCTGTTGACGCCCTGTAAAATGCCATTGCTCAACGTGGACAGCGAGTAGAAGATAATGGAAACGGCGCCAATCTGCATCATCTTTTCCGGCATTTCTCGGCTGTCCTGAAATAATAGCTGCAGAATGGGAGAAGCGAGGACCGTCATGCCTACCGCACAGGGAATGGCTATAACCATCACAAAACGGATGGAATACCCCACCTTGCGCCTCACCTCCCGCATATCTTGCGAGGTAAATGTCCGCGAAAGGCTGGGGACGCTGGAAGCCGCGACTGCCGAGGCAATAGCAATCGGCACATTGACCAGCACTTTATATTCGCCAACATAAATCCCCCACATTTTACTGTAATCTAAGGCTTTGTAGCCCTGATATTCAGCAATCTGCTTGAATACGCTGGTATCCAGAAAAGAAGTGATATTATAAATCGTAGTGCTCAGCAGCACCGGCATAATGGTCATAATGAGTACGCTGAACACCCTGCCGTAACTCTCGGTCTTGCCGCTGTAATCGCTCTTTACGCGTTTGATGAATTTCACACGGTAAAGAATAAAGACCACAATCGTAAATACCAGGGCGGCAAGAGCGCCTGCGCCCGTTCCGAATGTGCCGCCTGCCGCGCCATATGCCTCCGCGTAAGTAGCTGGGTTCCCCAGGACTGCTCCAATCTTTGTACCATACTGGAACAGCATGTAAGCAGCCCATACACTGACCACAGCGTTGATAATCTGCTCTATCAGCTGGGAAACAGCGCTGGGCATCATCGTGCCCATTCCCTGGAAAAACCCACGGATAACACCGAGCAGCGCCACAATCAGCAGCGTAGGCGCCAATACTTTCAGAGCAAAAATACTCAAGGGCGTATTTACAATATAAGTGGTAATAAATCCAGCCCCAAAGTATACAATCAGGCATGCCGCCGTACCGGAAACCAGTGCAAATATAAGGGCTCCCTTGAAAATCCGATATGCATTTTTGCGCTGCCCTTTCGCCATCCTTGCCGATACCAGCTTAGAAACTGCCACCGGCAGACTGTAGGAGGAGATCAACAGCAAAATGCTGTAGATCTCCATCGCTGTGCCATAATAGTCATTTCCAATATCGCCGATAATGGATTTTAAAGGAATCCGATAAAGCAATCCTATGATACGGCTGATAATGGACGCTACCGCCAGAATCGAGCCCTGTACAAGGAAATTGGATTCACGTTTACTTGTTCTGCCCATTGAAATTCCTCAATAAAACTTCCTACTGTTCTGTTGCCCTTGCCTCCGATAATTCCTCTTCCGTTGCATACACGCCGAAGCGGTCTTTATATTTATTGCGGGCAATGCATACCCATGTCTTGCCCTGATTGATGGTAATCTCATTGCCGCTCTCATCAAAGTAACGTGCCGGACAGTCCTCATTATCTTTGGTCCAGGTAACTTTTTCCATCTTCCCATTGGTAATATAATAGCCTTCCCCGCCGGAAAGCGTGTCGATATCCATATAACCGTTCTCATCTTTAAAAGACCAGTCGCAATACTGGATCAGGATATTCTTCACGGCAAGCTGCTCACTGTTCGCACCGTCAATATGCTTATCTTTAAATTCATAGCGGTAATACAGCCCATCCTCTTTGTTATAGACAAACCAGGGCTTATTTACGAAATATCCAGGACTTACCACCAGCGCATCTTCCCCGGTAAGCTGTACCTGCGCATCGTCATCTGCAAATTGGAAATGCCCCTGGTAGGTATCGGATAGTTCTGTACGGTATCCCATCTTTTCAATTCCGGCATCGATGCCTTCCCCGCTGGTAAAGGCATTGTGCGGCGACTTGCGCTCCGGATCGCGGTAAAACATGATGGACTCAATCGAAGAATCCATACCGCTCAGGTTGTGTACATCTTCGCGGGCAAGAATTGGCTCCGCATAGACAGCCTGTCCGTAATGTGCATATATCGAATCAAATTCCCTGGCAAAGTAGATAAAGTAATGGCGGCAGCTGCGCACAGAGCCAATCTTCTCCAGCCCATTATAATCCTGGAAAATTGCCATCAGGCGGGTATAGGACCCCTCTACCGGCACTTCATAGATGACATCTGCCTTGGAAATCCCATATTGCGGCAAAGCATCTGAGGTATTGCCAATCATGATGGCCACAGGCCTCTTCTTCGCCAGTTCCTCATCAATCCACTCTCCGGTAAGGTAACTCTTGCCCATGCCTTCATGGGTATCCACTACCGGCTCCGGCTCTGGTTCCGGCTCTGGTTCCGGCTCCTCGGCTTCTTCCACCGGTTCTGGTTCCGGCACTTCCTGTTTCTTTTTGCCGCATCCTACAGCAGTACAAAGGATACATGCTGCCAGAAGCAGATAAATCATACGTTTCTTCATAGTAATTCCTCCATAATTTTATTTCGTCTTAAATCTGCCATTTATCTTAAAATTCCCATCTGACCCAGTATTTTATTCTGTTTTTCTTCCATCAATTCAGACTCCTGCTGTGCCATATGGTCATAACCAAGCAAATGCAGGATACTGTGCAGAATAAGGAATGCATATTCCCGTTTCTCGCTGTGCCCAAAATTCTTTGCCTGTTCTCTCACCTTATCAATACAGAGTACGATATCCCCCAAAAGCGCCTCTCCGGTGTCTGGATTGAAATTATCTTCATCTGCCTCAATCTCCCCGAATTCTCCGGGGGACGGATAGCTGATAAGCGGAAATGACAAGACATCTGTCACCGCATCAATTCCCCGGTGTTCCCTGTTTATTTGCAGAATATCCCCAGCCGACACCAACAGCAGACTGACTTCCGCTTCATAAGGAAAGCCCTCTGCCTCCAAAGCTGTCTGCAGCACCTCTTCGGCAAGACCCCGCCAATCGAAATCAAAATCAACCCCGGTCTCTTCTTCCACGGTCAAAGTCATAACAGTTTCGCCTCCTTTATGAGATAATCCCTGATCTGCAGATACATATTCATGCCCAGCCCTGATTTATCATAGAGCCCAGCCGAGGAATTCTCATTCAAAGTCTGATAGACGATGATATCCTGATTCCAGGAACTTGAGAGGGTGTTTTTGTCCAGAACGTCAAACTTCGCCACCACACTGTCCACAATGTGCACAATTGCGGATTCTACCGTGGACGGCAGTTTCTTCTCCCCATTGTATTCCTTTAAAATATCTATGATTTCCCTGGGAAGGTAATTGATTCGCCCCAGCGCCACGCCATTTTCCACATAAGGTTCCCCATCCATCCTGCCTATGCGGTAATATAACCCGCCAGCTGCCGCCACATAAGGGTCAGCCGCCACAATCCTCGCACAATTCTCGGAAATCTGTGAAACTTTCCTTGCATGTTCATAGTCTGCATTGGAAAACCGTTTCATTTCCTTGGCCAGGCTAAAATTCTCAGACAAAACTTTCTTCAATGCCTGTTCTCTGCCGTCTTCCGGCACGAAAGAACACATCTGGTAAATCCAGGCTGCGCCAGCCCCGGAGAGGACGCCATTGCACAATGCATAGATAACAAGATCTGCTTCCAGACGTCTTGCATACAGATAGGAGAAAATCGCCACACTGCCAAAGGAAAACAAAAACAGAAATACGATTCCCCACCAAAAATGCTCCTTCTTATTCAGCAGTAATTTGGCGAAACAGCCGCACAGCAATAACAGCAGCATACACAGCAAAATATTGGCATCGCCTTCACCACACACAAGATAAACGGTACAGTGGAATGCCCCGGATACCATGCCAAAGATGGGGCTCGACATCATGGACACCCCCATGCTCAGAAGCAGTACCGGCCGTACAAATTCCGGCAGGTACAGAAACAGCACAGCCATCACGCAGATAATGAAATAGCATAAGGCAATCTGCCGGTAATTCCATAGCTTCTCATATAACCACTCCTGCTGTATCCTGCTGATTTCCAGCGCCGCCAAAAACAGCACTGCATAAAATATGCCAATAAACACCAACATTAATTGCCGTTCCCATTCCTGCCCACTAATGATTGCGGCAGCTGCGCTTTCCAAAACAGTGCAAATAAAAATAAGAACTACAAACAGCTTTCGGAATTTAAAATCCTGTTCCTTTGCCTTTTTATCTTTTATGGGTTCTGTTTCTGTCCCGGTTTTTGTCTCTGCTTCCTTTTCTCTCTTGTTTCTCATAATCTTCATAAGCCTTTACTATTTTCTGCACCAAAGGATGCCGCACAACGTCACTGCTTGTCAGCTGGCAAATCCCGATATCTTCTACTTTCCTCAAAACCCTCAGCGCTACATCCATGCCGGAGACGCTGCCCGGAGCCAAATCCTTCTGTGTGGCATCGCCTGTCACCACCACCTTTGAGCCGAAACCGATACGCGTCAGAAACATTTTCATCTGCGCAGGCGTGGTATTCTGAGCCTCATCCAGAATAATGAAAGCATTGTCCAAGGTCCTTCCCCTCATGTAAGCAAGTGGCGCAACCTCTATCAATCCCTTCTCCATATTCTTCTGAAAGCTGTCCGCCCCCATAATCTGATACAAGGCATCGTACAAGGGGCGCAGGTAAGGGTCGACCTTGCTCTGTAAGTCTCCCGGCAAAAATCCCAGCTTTTCCCCCGCCTCAATGGCTGGGCGCGTGAGGATAATCCTGCTTACTTCTTCATTCTTAAACGCCGTGATTGCCATGGCCATGGCAAGATACGTCTTGCCGGTGCCCGCCGGTCCCATGCCAAATACAATCATCTTTTCCCGAATCTCGTCCACATAACGTTTCTGCCCTAAAGTCTTGGGCTTTATCGGTTTGCCGCTAATGGTATGGCAGATTAACTCTTTGTCAATCTCTACGATTGCCGATTCTTTCTCTTCAAATGTCAAAGAAATCGCATAATCCACATTCTGTTCTGTAATCTGGTTGCCGCGTTTCGATAATTCAAACAGCTGTGTAAAAACACGCGCTGCTTTCTTAACATCCGCGTCTTTCCCCAGCAGCTTCAGATTATTCTCGCGAAGCGCCACGGTTACGCCAAATGCGCGCTCTATTTTTTTCATGTATACATCAAACTGCCCAAATACATTGGCAATATGTTCCGTGGGTATATCAATTGCTTTCTCCATCAGACTCATCTTCTATCTGCCCTTCCTGTGGTAGGTCTGTAATACTGGTTGCTTTCCGGATGCCTATAGGTTCAATGACTTTTAAGCTGCCGGAAGCTGTGCAGTTATGTTCATCCGTTACTATCATAACATTATTTTCTATAATTTGTACCCCTTTTTCTGATAATTCCTTACAAAATTCTTGTAATTTTTGCTCGGCAAGCTTCTTTGCCTCCTCTTTTTTGTACCGCTTTGTTTCCATCTGATACTCTTTATGCGTTTGTTTCAAAAATACCAGCGGCAAATAGAAACTCTCTCCGATTTTGACATCATACTCATCTGTTATAGTATCATACTTTTCAAATTTGTGCAAAAAATCTGGGAGCCAAAACTGATTTTGCAGGATTCGGATACCGTTAGAGCTGCTTTCCTCGCCGGTAAACACCTTATCCTCATATTTCAGGGAAAAGCTGTCCTGATAGGGATACGAAGTTATACCAAGGATATCCGCATCCGATACGCAGTACTGGTAACTGGCAATTTCCTTGGCATCGTTCAATACCGGGTTTTTCCCCTCCACCAACACATCTCCCGGTTTTACCACAGCGCCTTTTTCCACCTGGGGAGTCCCCGCCCTGGTAAGGATACTGTAAATCTCCGCTTCCTTGTCCGCCACTAAATCCATCGGCGTACCGTCTTCTGACTGCTGTTTTTCGACCTGCTGGTTGGTGGCAAGATTTTCCTGGATGTCGATAATCAGCATCGTGCCGTTCAGCTTCGCCGAAGCCCAAATAATATCCTCATAGCCGGCGCGCAGTTCCTCTTCTATCTTCTCACAATCTATTTTGCTTTTTAACAGCCCATGATATACCTTTTTCTCTTCCAAAAATTTAATTATGTTGCTGTCCGTTTCATGAAGATTACCATTGACTTCGATTTTCCACACAAACAACGACATGGTATACAAGAGTGCACAGCAAATCACAATCCCGGCAAAAAAAAGCTTGCGTTTGCGGTAACGGCGCATGGCAAACGGCAGCCCTGTCCGCTCAATAATCACCAGCTTTGTCCTTGTTTTTTTCAGAATTGGCTTCAACTGTCGAAATCCCCGCAGGCTGATGCAGAATTCATACTGGTCATCGTGATATTCCAGATTCCAAATCAGAATATTGCGGTTGCTGCAAAGATTTAAAAAGCGCTCAGGCGCATATCCGAATAGCCGGACCCGCACGTACCCCTGAAAATATTTTACTTTATCAATCAACAAAATACTTACCCCTTATGAATCATATAATATTCCCTGAATGAATCCGGTGATTTTCATTTCCTCATTCGTATAATATTCGACCACCAGACGCTTCCCCACGATGCTGACCTGGCAGTTCTTGGTCTGCAGACGTATTTTTTCCCTGGTATAGTCGATAATGCCTTTATAATTTTCTATCAGCACCTGGTTACGCCCCATCGCCGTTATAATCACCGCACCGTACACGATATCCCTGGGCAGTTCTAGGGACTCCACAATATTTGATTTTACCTGTGTCAGATTCTTTTTCTTCCATATTCCCATAGTTAAACATATGCAGCCTCTGGTTCAGCCATGCATAGCAAAATAGAAGCTTTAAATCTTTGCGAATGGCGCGGGCTGAACTGTTGAATGCCATGCATAGCAGTTGTGAACAATGCAATATTATCACAGCCTCACGCCATTGCGAATAACCCCTTTCACCATGGCAACCTCTCCCACAGGGCCAGAACTGATTTCAAAAGCGTGCACTATCTTTCCGTAAGCATCTCTTGCCTTTTGCATATCGTTTGCAAAAATTGTGGCAAGCCCTTCCCCTGGATGCACGGTATCCCCTCTCTTCTTATGCAGTAAAATGCCCACAGATAAGTCCACTTCACTGTCCTTTGTGAGGCGTCCGCCGCCCAGCACAAGGCTTGCCAGCCCAACCTCTTCGGCAAGAATTCTGGAAACAAACCCTTCTTCCGTGTTCATGACCTGCAGTTGGATACTGCCAACCGGCAAGAGTTCCGGCTGATACACATAACGTTTATCCCCGCCCTGTGATTCTACAAATTCGGCAAACTTATCCAGCGCAGCTTTGCTTTGGATGGTCTGCTCCAACAACGCTCTTGCTTCCTCAGGCGTCTTGGCTCTGCCGGCTGCCAGAACCATCTCTGCCCCCAGGGCATAAACGACTTCCATAAAATCCTTAGGACCCAGCCCATTCAAAGAAAGAATTGCCTCTTTCACTTCCAGGGAATTGCCCACGGCATTGCCCAAAGGCTGGTCCATATCCGTTATCACCGCTGCCATCTGCTTGCCAACGCCCTCTCCAATCTGTACCATCTCCCGGGCAAGCGCAAATGCCTCTTCCTCCGTCTTCATAAAAGCTCCATTGCCGGTCTTTACGTCCAGCACGATAGCATCGGCATTGGCAGCCAATTTCTTGCTCATAATGCTGGAAGCAATCAGGGAAACCTGGTCCACGGTTGCCGTCACATCCCTGAGGGCATAGAGTTTCTTATCCGCCGGGGCAAGGTTGGCAGTCTGCCCCATAATGGCGACTTTGATTCGGTTCACGTTTTCATAGAATTGTTCCGTGGTAAGTGCGGTGGAAAACCCCGGAAAACATTCCAGCTTGTCAATTGTGCCGCCGGTATGGCCAAGCCCCCTGCCAGACATTTTCGCCACTGGAATTCCCAGCGCAGCCACCATCGGCGTCAATACCAGGGAGGTCTTATCCCCCACGCCGCCCGTACTGTGCTTATCCACCTTAATGCCCTCTATCGCAGACAGATCCAGCACTTCCCCGCTGTCCCTCATGGCAAGCGTAAGCTGCAGCGTTTCCTGCTCATCCATGCCCTGAAAGCAGATTGCCATCATCAAGGCAGACATCTGGTAATCAGGAATCTCCCCTTTCGTATAGCCCTCCACCATGAAAGTAATTTCCTCTTTCGTCAGACATCCGCCGCGTTTCTTTTTGTTGATAATATCATACATTCTCATAATTTTTCCTCCAAAAGGTCCTCCATTGCCACACCGAGCGTCTTTGCCAATTTATATATAGTTTCTGCCGTGCATTTTTCAATTCTCGTTTTTCCCTTTACTATATCTGACAGCGTAGTATATGGTACATGGCTTTCTTTCGCACACTGATAAACTGAAAGCTGCTTTTCCTTTAACAGTCCCATCAATTCCATTTCTCATTTCTCCATTTGGTTGATTCTTTTACTATCAATTATAACGGTACATCGTAACAGTGTCAAGAAATATAAAAACCCTTGCAAACAGCGTACCTACGCCATTCACAAGAGTTCCTCCACAAATGTCAGTTAATTAATATCAGGATAACTAATCAAATAATTCTGTTGACAGATATCTGTCCCCGGAATCGGGAAGCAATACCACGATTGTTTTTCCTTTATTTTCTGGTCTGACCGCTAAAAGCGTAGCCGCTTTTAATGCCGCGCCAGACGAAATTCCCACTAAAACACCTTCGCTGTGTGCAAATGCCCTTCCTTCTGCAAATGCATCTTCATTTTTAACAGCAATGATTTCATCGTAAATTTCTGTATTTAAAATATCTGGCACAAATCCTGCACCAATTCCCTGAATCTTGTGTGGTCCCGGTGTGCCTTTTCCCAGCACCTGGCTGTCCGCCGGCTCTACTGCCACGATTCTTACATCTGGATTTTGCTCCTTAAGATACTCTCCGACACCAGTAATCGTTCCGCCTGTTCCAACTCCGGCCACAAAAATATCTACATTTCCATCTGTCTGCTCCCAGATTTCCGGACCTGTTGTTACTTTATGAACTGCAGGATTTGCCGGATTCACAAACTGCCCCAGTATCACTGCCCCTGCAATCTCTTTCTGCAGTTCTTCTGCTTTGGCAATTGCACCTTTCATGCCTTTTGCACCTTCTGTCAGAACCAGTTCAGCGCCATATGCTTTTAAAAGCTTCCTTCTCTCTATGCTCATGGTATCCGGCAATGTCAGGATTGCCCGGTATCCCTTTGCCGCTGCAACTGCTGCCAGACCGATTCCTGTGTTGCCGCTGGTTGGCTCAATAATGGTGGCGCCCCCCTTTAAAATCCCTTTCTTTTCTGCATCTTCTATCATAGCAAGCGCAATGCGGTCCTTCACGGAACCTGCCGGATTCAGATACTCCAGCTTCGCAAGAATCACAGCATCTGTCGCTCCTGCCTGCCTGCTGTATTGATTCAGTTTCAATAATGGGGTCCTGCCAATCAGTTCCAATGCATTTTCTTTTATTTCGCTCATAACATTGCCTTCTTTCCTATTTGTATGGTAGGTTTATATGTTGCTATTATTATAGGCATATAATCTTTCTTTGTCAATACTTTCTCTTAATGTTTCCTAAAATCCGCCATTATTTTTTTGAAATCCAAACCAGAATGTTTCGTTTTCAAGCCAGACACACCACAGTCAAATACCCCGCAGCAAGCTACGGGACATGTAATTTTCCCAAAACACCTTAATACTTTAAGTTCTTTACCTATTTATTGACTGTCTTCTGGGATGGCACATCGTAGAAATTGCGCCCTTTCATCCATTTTGTCTTAGCTGAAATCTGCGCCCTTGTTTTTAAATGTTTTCCGCTGCTTCCAAGACCGCTGCTGATGGATGTGGAAAATGGAATCACTGTTTTCTTCTTCAGGCTTACATTTTCTACAAGGCTGTAAACAATGTGTGGCGCTTCGCCCCACCATATCGGGTATTCTTCTGTCAAGTAGGGACTAAAAAAATTTATTTTTTTGCTTACATTATATCATTAAATCCCACAATAGAAAGTAGCATAAATAATTATATAGTTACAACCTAAAGATTAATGATATTAAGAAGCAATTTCTTTCACTAATCTTACTTTACCTCTGCTATCATTTCTAATGCCTATTCCGATTTCGTTTTCACGCTCTAAGCAAATTATACAAAATCTTGCATATAAAGTAATAGAATTGCCCCATTTCTTACAACTTTCCAATTCTGTATCACTGCTTCGATTCCCATTTTCTATGAGATTATACCAAATAACTCTAATCAGTATCATATTTTTTTAATTCAATATAGCTCCCTTCACAGTTATTTTTTACAGTTTCTTTCTTTGAGCAGAATTTATATAATAGTCAGGATAAAAAAGGACTGCCACGCAGTCCAATAAATTTACAGTATTTTATATATTTTTAACTATCTAACAAAGCAAACAATATTTTTATCATAATCCATACTATTCATCTAAATATTCTAGCATCTTCGGGAGTAATATCCTTGCGTCTTCTTTTCCTTCCAAATATAAGAGTCTTAACTTATCTTGATTACGTTCAACACGTTTTACTTTCAATGTTGTTTTAGGTTGTATAACAAAAACCTTTCCTTTTTTTTCCAACTTCTCAATTTGTTTTAATAGAGTATTATATCTATCTGGCATTGTGCATAATTTTTTTACCAAATTTGGGTAATTTCTATAATATACTTTAAATAATTGATTCAGCATTATGTTCCCTCTGCTTTGATATCCCTTTGGTCTTGTTAAAATAATTACTATTTTTTCATATCCATCTTCTCGTGCCTTTTTTATAGGAATTGCATTTGCAACTCCCCCATCTATATATGGTACGCCATCTATAAATGCTAATTTAGATAAAATGGGTAATGTACTAGATGCCCTTAAAACTTCTATTAACTCCTCATAAGTATGACGCTCAAAAAATTCCTGCTTCCCTGTAATACAATTTGTAGCACCTATTATATATTGCTGCTTTGAATTCATAAACGCCTTTTCATTATATGGCATCCACTCTTTTGTAGGTTCTCCAAATAAGAAATCAAAATTAAAAATACTTCCTTCTTTTAACAAATGCCAAAGTCCTATATATCTTTTATCATTCACATAGTCAATATTTACCCTTGCCGATCTTCCAATCTGTCCAGATATATAATTTCCTGCATTCAAAGCCCCTGCTGAAACCCCCAACACGTATTCAAAATTAATTTTATTTTCCATAAATACATCAAGTACACCTGCTGCATATACACTTCTCAATGCACCTCCCTCCAAAACTAATGCACTTTTTGAAATCATATTTTCATTCTCCTTCCACCATATAATGTTTTTCCGACAATAGCATGAATATAACTTCTATTGATATGATTCACGATTCCCATTAACATATAAATACCATACAATGCGAACAAGGGTAATGCTAATTTAATACTGTCTTGCGTATATATAGGAAAAGCAACTCCTAATAATACAACAATAAATCCTATACCAGAAAATACACCGCATCTTGTCCTAAAAAAAGTTTTTTCTTCCTCTCTTATATTACAACAAATGCAGCCCATAACAATACCAACTACACATATTTCAATTCCTAAACTTATTGCCCAATAATCCATAAACACAAAAGGAATCATACAAGATATCATCCCAACAATAACACCAATAATATAACGCCATTTATATATACACAAAAAATGATAATAGTAATTATACATATAATAAATTGATTCTCCCACCATCAGGTTAATAGCCACATGCATCCAATATGTTTGCTCTCCATCAACTTTATTAGTTAATGTACGCAAATTAGCTGACATAATAATAAACATCATAAAATAAAGCCCTATATCAAGATAATTCTTATTTTTTACTTCCAAAAACCTCTGACATACTTTATTTGTATATTTCTTCCACGATGTATTTTCGTCAACTTTTCCCCTATGAACCTGACAATTAACGTTGTAATACTTTACATTATTTCGTATATCTGGTTCAATCTGTTCCATGCATAATTTTTCAAAAAGTTGAATAAAGTAATCATGGAAGATTTCATAGTGCTCTGTCAATTCAGAACGTTCATTTTCATTATCTTTTACTTTCTTAATCCACCCCTGTTTTCGTAAAAACCTGACGGTTTCTCTAACCTTATTTTCATGCTCTATAGCAATATTTTGAAAATCTTTCATTTCATTTATATAATGACCTTTATGATCCTGACATAGCAAATACAAAATTACATATGCTATTTCTGAAAATTCATAATTCTCCAATTGAACCTTTAGATAATCCTTAATTACGTTGTCATAATCATAAGCATATTTTTCTAACTGTTCTTCTACATAATCTTCTTCCATACATTGAATTTCTTTTCCTAAATATGATAGTTGTATCAAAGAAATTTTATTATTTTCTGCATCCAACAATATTTTGGAATAAAGGCTATGCTCCCTAAGATTTTTCTGGGTATCCCTTGCTAAACGTTGCAGATAACCTTCAATTGCAACTAATTCTTCCTTTTTGTAATCCAACCATACAAAATGTATTGTATCATCAAACCCAAATAATTTATATACATCACCTACATATTCTTTACGTACAGAAATTATAATCTTCTTTCCAGTTAAACTTTTTAATATCTGAATATTTTGTAATATATTATCAAACCATAAAGCCCTCTCAAATTGATCTAAAATGATATACTCTTTACCATTCATATTGTCGGGTTTTAAATCGAAGAAATAGTTATTTTCCTCAAAATCGTATTTTATATCATTTTCTTTAAAATGTTGCATTAACTGATTTAACAGATACGTCTTTCCAATTCCGCTTTCACCTGTCAAAAAAACAATTCCATCTTTATCAATTATCTCTTTAAACCAATTTTTTCTTTCTATACAAATTTCTTTTAAGACTCTTTCTACATTTTCTGTATTTGTGTTTTTATTATTGTTATAAAAAGAAAAACCAAGGAAAGCAGCAATTGTTAATACATTCGCCACTATTGATATAATTAAATTTAATTCTACAAAATATGAAAATACAAATAATAATATGTTACAACCAATAAACGCTATAAAAACAACATTGTTATACTCGTCCAGATAAAACTTCCTTTTACGCTTTTTCCCTTTCATAGTAAAATCCCCCTCACAAGTCTCTACCCAAATTAATTCTTATCAAGCAGTTTTTATTACATTTTGATTTATTCTCTTTTTACAATAAACACCATAAACTTTCGACCATAGATTAAATGACTCCAATTCATACTTTAAACAATCACCCAATTTTTCAAAAGCACAGCCCCCACTTATGAACTGTATATCATCTCTAAACCAAACTTCTTGATAAAACTGTAAATCCATCTTCAACACAACAGCTCAAATTTAATACTCTTTGCACTCTATTCGCTATCCATAATCGTTCTTTTGCAGACACCATACTTATTAGCTAATGGCTATTGTGATAACTTTAACTCTTTCTTGTTACACAAACAATACCGTCTAATGTATTCACTAATTGCTTTATTTTAATTTACTTTGTACTATATTGTAAAGCAATTATTTCCATTTTCTATTTTTTTCGTCCATTATCGACAAAATACCAGTTATTATTCACTATTTCGACAGAAAAAATGATAAACCAGATTTACCCAACTATCAGTACCATCTATATAAAAAATCCGGTCTGCTCTGAAGGCTTATCACTTCAAACCAGACCGAAAATCTCTGCATCTAATTTAATTGTTCAAATGTCCCTCAAACTTCCAGACAATCTCAATCCTGTCCCCCGGATAGACGATGACCTTTTCTATCAGCTTTTCTTTCATGTCCTCTGTCAGTTCTTCCTCTTCCAGAAATGCCATAGCCTGGTCTGCTTTCCTTTCGGAGCCTTGCTGTTCGGTTTCCTCTTCTTCCTGTGCCTGCCGGAGAGCCGCAAGTTCTTCTTCCATCTTCTCCATATCGGCATCATACTGTTTCTTCTCATTCAGGAAAAACTCTCTTTTCAGTTTTCCGTCAGCGTATTTATCATACAGTGCAATCCAGCTTTTTTGTGCCGCCTCTATCGAGCGCATTGTGGCATTGATCCTGTCACTGACGGATAAAGGGGAATTTCTCTTTATGACCTGCCTTGACATCTTATCACGGTCAAGAAATATCTCCGCCTCCCTTTTGACGGACGCAAGCACCGCCATATCCGCATCATGCTTGTTTATCTCAATGTCCCTGCAATCGAAATCGGTCTTGAATGACCGCTGTTTGCAGAAGATGGTGCCGTAGTGGGCATTGAACAACGCCCTGCCACAGCAGCCGCAGTAATAGATATTCTTCATTTTCCTGCTTTCCGCCGCTTTCTGCTGTTTCAGGGAGGATACCGCCCTGATGTACTGCGGATAAGTGATGACAGGCTCATGGGTGTTTTCCACCCTTACCCATTCCTCTTTGGGGCGGCTTACCTGCTTTCCCCCGACTGAATCCAGCTTTGTCTTTAGCTGTACCATCGTCCCGGTATATTTTTCGTCCCGGATGATGGCTTCTATCTTGCCTGTCGTCCAGTAACAGGGCTTTCCCCTGTTTTTCCACTGCCTTGTGTCCCCTCTGGAACGGTACAGTTCTGACGGGCAGGGTATTCCCCTGTCATTCAGCGCTTTTGCTATCAGTGTCGTTCCGGTTCCGGCTATCTTCATGTCAAAGATTTCCTTTACAACCGCCGCTTCTTCCGGTTCTATAACCAGTTTGTGCTTATCTTCCTCTGACTTCCGGTAGCCGTACAAGGCGCAGTTTGAATTGTACTACCCCTGCTCCGCCATGCGCTGCCATGCAATCCGCTGTTTCCTTGACATCTCCCTGCTGTAATAGTCATAGATCAGGTTCTTGAACGCCACGTCCAGACCTCCGGTTGTGCCGTCCGCAAGCTCCGCACTGTCGTAGTTGTCATTTACGGAAATGAACCGCACCCCCATAAAAGGGAATAGCTGTTCCAGATAATTCCCCAGTTCCACATAGTCCATGCCGAACCTTGAGAAGTCCTTCACGATGCTGCAGTTGATTTTCCCTTTTTTGGCAAGCTCTAGCATTTCCGTGAACTGCGGTCTGTTGTCAAAGTGAGTGCCGGAAAAGCCGTCATCGCATTTTTCTATGACCTTGCAGCCGTCAAATTCTTTCCTGTTTTTGATATAGTCATAAAGCAATGCCCTCTGCATCGTGATGCTCCCGCTTTCCTTTTTGAAGGGATTGCCGGAAACATCATCATCTTCAATGGAAAGGCGGATATAAAGGCAGATTACATATTCTTTCTTTGCCGCTATACTGCCCGCTGCATACATGCAATCTCCTCCTTCCTGCTCTCCGCCAGTTCCACAAATGCTTTCAGTTCATCGTCAAAGGCATATTCTATCTCAATCCTGCCCTCCCCGAAGAAAACAATGCGGCTGATCAGCGCATGAACCATTTCTGATGTAAGTTCCTCAAAGCCTGCATACTGCCCCATGATTTTTGCAAAATCCTGACCGCCCGCATATTCCGTCTTATAAGTGGTCTGCATTGCCGCCAGTTCGGAAAGTTTCTGTGCAAGGTTTTCCGCTTCCTTAACATATTTCTGCTTTGCAAACAGATAATCCCTCTCATTTAACAGTCCGTCCGCATAGTCATTGTAAAGGCTGCTGTTCATGGACTGCGCACGTTCCAGCCTGTTCCTTGTGTCGGTTATCTGCCGCCTGTAATCTG
>CAJTYM010000011.1 GCA_910583835.1 uncultured Lachnospiraceae bacterium
TGTCGCACAAGGCAGAAATGAACTGGAAACAGATAGATAATTACTGCACGAACAGCATTACCCGGTTGGATGTGTATGTGCTGTGTAAACTGTGTACGGTGTTAGGGTGCGAGATACAAGATTTGCTGGTATTCCACCCGCCGGGGGAAGAATAGCCAGGTCGTTATTGAAAATATCAATAAAAAAGCAGTATCATATCCTGAAAATAATGAATACGGAGACCATCAACCTTTATTGGGAAATTGGCGAGGAGATATACAAGCAGCAGGAAATACCGGAGTCACCGTGATTCTGAAAAACGCGCATTTATTTAATCGGACAAATTTTGATGTGACACTGCCGGAGGAACGCAGGATTCAGGCAAAACTGGCAGTAGAAGATGAATATACTTTTGACTTTGTGGAACTGTGGCAGGAATGCTCTGAGCATGAGCTGGAACTGCAGTTAGCAAATACTATCCGGGCATTCTTAATAGAGATGGGCGGGGATTTTACATTAGAAAAAGAAGTTGCATTTTTTGTCATTAGGATATAATAAGTTCCTGGAAAGCACAAGCACCAGACTATCCCTACATTGCGCTAATCTGACTGTAGTTATTCTGCCATATTGGATAGGATAAGGCAATTATCTGAAAGGTTTAAGTTTCCCCATTTTTTCAAGTTGCTCTTTTGTCCTCGAAATAAAACAATGTCCGTTTAATGCAAAATATGTTCCTATCATTGAAGAAATTGCAAAGGAGAAAGGAATAAAATTACAAGCAATTTATTTACAAAGTAAAGTGCTGTCTTTGTGGTAGCTTGTGCTTGTTGCGTTCCGGTATCTTACGCAGATATTCTAACACGCTTATTGTATTACATTAGTCCATGCTTAAACTGATGCCGCCTTTTCGTTCGGAAGGTTGGATAATAACAGTAACATTAGAGCCGGCGTGCCATTCAAATTGATAAGATTCACCGGAGGTCTGCCCGATGAAAGTTTTCCAGGAGACGTCGGCAGTGACAGAAGGATCGCAGTGACCATTTCCTACCCAGCAAATAACCGCATCGGGATCTACAGAAATCGTATTGTTATTGCCAACGTTGCTTAGCACAATCGGGTTGCCATCTGACAATACGGCAACATAGGCATTATTTCCACGTGCGGTAAGAGTTGAAGTTGCAAGTCCTTTCTGAGATAGCACACCAACGCCAATGAAACGAACGCTATAATCACAGTCCGGTGTAAATGCTAAGATATTCTCGGATTCAACAGAAATTGTTTCCCCCGGTGATAACTGATATATAACAATGTGCTGCCCATAATTTGCATAATATGTAACGGAATCGCCATTCAGATTGACTTTCATCAGCGGAATGTTCTCGCCGGTAACTCTTCTGGCAATTTGACCAAATAAAGCTTGCCCGATATTGTTCTGAGGTCCGAGTAAAACCTTTTCAAATTTGTAGTTCTTTGGACCGGCATTGTCTCCGGCTATAAAAGCCCCTGCCTTGACAAAAAGTGCATCGTTGCCAGTACATGTAACTTTCAAAGTAAGTTCGTTGATAGTCTCAAATGATAACATCTATAGATCCTCCTAAATAATGGTATAGGCACACGCCGCCAAGCATCACCTGCTAAACAACTTGAACCCCATATAATTCACAGAGCCCGGCGAGGTCTCTGGCAACTCCGTTCCCAATGGCGTTAAACTTCCAAATGCCATTATGCTGATATATTTCACCAATCATCATGGAAGTGACATTTGCATAATATTCTTCCATTTTGAAACTTACTAATTCAACATTGCAAGCATCCATAATTCGGATATAGGCATCCTTAAGCATACTGAAATTTAAGTGTTTTTCCAGGGCTTCATTTATGGTCAGAACAAAAACAATCCTCGATACATTTGGATTCAATTTTGTAAAATCTACAGAAATGATTTCACGGTCCTGGTCTTGAACGGTAGAGAAGACGGTACTGCCGTCAGGGCTGGACTCTTGCCCATAAAATACAAACCATGAATCACCAATGACTTTGCCGGTATTATTTAACAGGAAAGCGGATACATCGACATCACAATTAGGGTTCGTTATATTCCATCCTAGTTTTGCCTGAATCTTTGTAAGCTTGGCTTGCGTTTCAATTGCAACTTTCTGGCCTTTCTGGATTTGCTTATGTAATGGCGGAATAGGTTTTGCAATAAAGCCATTGTTACTCGGCGTTGGAGAAGCAGGAACGCTGTTTACGGCTGCAGTGCGAACATTATTTGAGTCTGTACTTGGAGTTACGTCAGCCTTGGCGGAATTAAGAGTTCCTATGTCTCGGAAAGACCTGGGACTTTGGATTTTGATATTATTAATTGTCATGACAGTTTGTTTGTTAACTGCGCCTGACGATTTCATCGGTACACGAATCATATTGCTTGCCCTTTCGATAAATATGAATTATACTTTAATAATTTTACATTACCTCGTAACAGATGTCAAATTTGAGTCTCCCCATTCACCTCCATCGCATTTCGCGGATGTTTTTCCGTCAGAATGGCTTTCTGTTTATGCATAGAGACACTGGTGTAAATTTCTGTGGTCGTGATGGAACTGTGCCCCAGCATTCTCTGGATATAGCGGATGTCCACGTCTGCCTCCAGCAGGAGCGTGGCAAAAGAATGGCGGAACATATGCGGTGTGATGTGCATGGAAATGTCAGCCATTTTTACATATTTATTAATCATTAGCCGGACAGACTGCTCAGACAGGCGATTGCCAAGGCGGTTGACGAACAGCCAGCCGCTATTTGAGATTTCCGGTTGAAAGGCATTTATATATGCCAAAAGAGCAGAGATAACATCTGGGTTGCCGATTTGTATGATGCGTTCTTTAGCGCCTTTGCCCCAGATGAGCAGAGATTGGTTTTCCATATCAATGTCCTTATATTTCAGGCTGCAAAGTTCAGAGATACGCACCCCGGTGGCAAACAGAAGTTCAATTACGGCAATGTCCCGCAGGGCGGATTTTTTTCTGCCGGGAGTAGTGTCCTGCTGTGCCTGATGGTAGATGGTATTCAAAAACGCCTCAATCGTATTGGCAGGAATCGTTTTGGGAAGGCGTTTGGGTTCCCGAAAAGAAAGGCGGATTTTATTAAAAGGATTGTTTTCTAAAATTTCTTCATATTCGAGGAAATGGAAAAATGCCTTGAGACTGGCGATTTTCCGCTTTGTCGTTTTTGGTTGGTATGTCTCATGAAGCATTGACAGGTAAGCGTTCAGATTTTCCTTGGTAAATGGGTCAAAGGAAGCAGCGGAAAAAGTAATGAATTGGGTAAGGTCAATGCGGTATGCTTTTAAGGTTTTGGCGTTCAGTTCTTTCTGCGTCCTGCAATATACAAGATATCTCTCTTTCAAATTTTCCAGTAAATACATGATATTTCTCCTTTGTGTAAGTTGGTAAATGACAGTTTTTGGCGTCATACCCCATTGCACTCCATGATTGCCGTGTGGCTGCTTCACAAAGTATAATATAAATCTGTGCCTGATAGCAAATAAGTTTTTTGGCAGCCAATTTTTTCTTTTATGTTGACATCGGAAACAAAACATGGCATAATCCAATTATATAAACTGTTTATATAACTGGATTATGTGGAGGGCTGGCGATGCCAAAACAGAGAATAACAAAAGATATGGTAGTAAATGCGGCTTTTGAAATTGCCAGAAGCAGCGGCATGGAACAGGTGATGGTCAAAAATATTGCGGACAAGATAGGGTGTTCAGTACAGCCTATTTACAGTTATTGTAAGAATATGGAAGGTCTGCGCATGGATGTGACAGAGCAGGTTTGTGGTTTTGTGCAGGAATTTGCGGCAGCGCATATGGAGGAAGATGATTTATTCCGCAGCATCGGCAGGGCGTATGTCCAATTGGCTAAGGAAGAGCCGCATTTATTTGCAATATTTATTTTGCACCAGAGAGAGGGCATTTGTTGTCTGGATGATTTGTATCAGTCGGAAGCAGGTCCGAATATTGCCGGTTATATTGCAGACAAATTGGGTATCAGCCTATCTCAGGCGAAGCAGCTGCATTTGAATATGCTGATATATACAATTGGTATTGGTACGATTTTTTCTGTGACAAAGCCAGGGATTTCAGCAGATGAAATTTATGCACAGCAGGAGATTGCCTATGAGGCATTTTTGAATCAGGCGTTGGCGAAGGAGGAGACATAATTGGCGAAGGAAAAAGGAATCATTATTTATCAGTCTAAGTATGGGGCAACGGCAAAATATGCAGGTTGGCTGCGCGAGATGACGGGTTTTGCCTGCGTTCAGGCTTCCAATGCCGCTTTAGATGAGGTGGCGCAGTATCATGTGCTCGTATTTTGCGGTGGTATCTACGCTTCCGGTATCGCAGGACTGTCATTTCTGAAGAAAAATATCGGCAGTTTAAAGGGCAGGAAAATAGCGATATTTTGTGTGGGCGCTTCGCCCTATGAGGAACATGCATTGCAGGAAATCAAGTCGCGTAATTTAAAAGGTGAGTTACAACATATTCCGCTGTTTTATGGGCGCGGGGCATGGGATGAAAGTAAAATGAAATTTATAGACAGGAATTTATGCAGGCTGTTGCAAAAGTCAATAGCAAAAAAAGACCCGAGCACTTATGAACCGTGGATGAAAGCCCTGATGTCTGCAGTGGGGCAGAACTGTGACTGGACAGACAAAAAATATTTGTCGCCGCTGTTGGAGTATCTGGGATAGCTATTTATGATAACGGAGGATGGAAACACATGAAATTATTGGGAATTGCAATACTCATATTTTTTTATTCTGTCTATATAGGCAAAATGCTTTTGCAGAAAAGGAAAGGAATACAGACAGACCAGATTGCAAAGGGCAGGCCAAGGGACAGGATATTTTACATAGAATGCGTATTGAAGATGGCAACTTATACGGTCGTGGCAGCGGAAGCAGCCAGCATATTTTGCGTAAAACCAAAGCTGCCGTGGGCGTTTACGGTGGCTGGCTTTATCATGGCAGTTGTCGGGGACATGATTTTTGCGGCGGCGGTTGTCACGATGAAAGACAGCTGGCGTGCGGGCATTGCGGAGGATGACAAGACGGAAATGATAACGAGCGGAATTTATCAAATCAGCAGGAATCCGGCATTCCTGGGTTTTGATTGTGTATACATAGGGTTGGCGCTGATGTTTTTTAACTTGCCGTTACTTTTATGCTCTGTATTTGCAATGCTCATGCTCCACCTGCAGATTCTGCAGGAAGAGCAGTATTTAGAGAAAGAATTTGGCGCTAATTATGTCGCGTATAAAAATAAAGTCTGCCGTTATATAGGGCAAAAAGCGGGTGTTTCGTAATCAAAGGCTAGGAAGCTGGTTTTTATGAGAGGAAAATTTTTTCATAAATATGTTTGTCGCCGTCCTTGAACACATTAAAAATGATTCGCGTTATTCCGCATTGCGGATGTTGTTCCAGGAACTGGGTAACTGTTTCAGTGGCAATTTTTGCTGCTTCATCATTAGGAAAATGGAATTCTCCGGTAGAGATGCAGCAGAAAGCGACAGAGGTTATCTTGTTCTCAGCACAGCATTTGAGGACGTTGTCATAACAATTCCGTAAATCCTGTCGAAGCGTGTCGTTGAGATTGCCGTATACAATCGGTCCGACTGTGTGGATAACATAGTCGCAAGGGAGGTTATATGCTTTGGTCAGCGTAGCTGTTCCTGTGGGTTCTTCGTAATTTCTGCCGTAGCGAAGCTGTCTTTTCGCCATGATGTGGCTGCATTCCTGCCGAAGCTGCATTCCGGCGGCGCTGTGGATGGCATTGTCGATGCATCTGTGGCATGGCACGAAGCATCCGAGCATCTGCGAATTAGCAGCATTTACAATTGCACTGGCGGCGAGCTGTGTGATATCTCCCTGCCAGAGTGAAATTTTATCAGCATGGATAGATTGGCTGTGGTACTGTTCCTTGATGGTAGGGATGTCGGATAGAGAGACAATGCCTTTCTGCGTGAGTTCTTCTTGCAGGTAATTGTCCTGCAAGTCTATCAATTCCTCTGAATATTCTCTTGGCATACGGATGTTCATAAGGCTGCGGATTAGATTTTTCTTTGCGGATTCTGCTGAGGGAAGGTCCTGTGCGGGGAGGGCATAATTTCTGTCCTGCTGGGAATCTTCCAATAATTTTTTCAAAAATTTGTCTATAGGTTCAGTTTTCGACATTTTAAAACTCCTTTCTTTGCATATTTGATTTATGTTTACAGAATAAAAAACTCAAACAACCGCCCTTTTACTAAGGCGTTTTTTATGTATCATAAAACAGATAATGCTGCACATTAAATGCGTTACCATACCGAAACCAAACATCATGCAGATGAAGGTCATATCAGGCGTAAATATGCCTTTTAGCGTCAGTCCGTATATAATTGTATAATATACCAGATTTACAATTAACGAGATAACAAAGCAATACTGTGTTTTGCCGTAGCCGATGAAAATGCTGTCAAACAAAACAGTGTAATTGTAGGCAAGGTAAAATGGTATTAAAATTACTAATATATGTTTAATCGTTTGGAAGTTGTCAATTCCCATAACATTTTTCAGGAATGGGTCTAACAAGGGAATAAAAAGCAGCCATGCAAGAAACGTTACAAGTATGATAACATTATAGTGTTTTATTTTTGTGGAGGTCAATGTATCTTTGCAGTCTTTTTTGATTATTTCTGCCAATGCCAAGATGGGAATTAACATCAATCCCCATATAATATTGTTTGCCGTCCAATAATTTCCTTGTTCTGCTACAGCATTCACCATTTTGCATACGATGAAGAAATAGATAAAGTTATCTAACAATATTTGAAATCCGCTGAAAGAGCCTATAAACAAATAATCCTTTACAAATGATTTCTCAAATTTAAAGGAAACCGTAAATAATTTTTCCCTGAATACAGCAATCAGACATAAAACAACACATACGGAATTCACTGCAATATTAGAATATGCAATGCCATTAACGCCAAATTTTGGAATCAGAAATAAATCGCCCATGATTGTAAATAATGTTCTGAAAATCACCATTGCATATATGTAGAATGTTTTCTCCTTGACAACAAATAACACATTTACAAAGGAAACAATATTTGCAATGATGAACCCGACCGTTTCTAATTCAAGATAGCTTGTAACTCCGTGAGTAGGACCGACAACCATAGCAGATACAATATGATTGCAGTAAATTAGGACTACAAGCGAAAAGAGCAGATAGATGATGTTTACAATTAAAAAGGTCTGGAAAACGCGTTCTTTGAATTTATGTTTATCTTGTATGCATTTATTTAGCAGTGCATACAGCGGCATAATCAGAAATGCCTGTATTGTCTCATTAATTAAATCAAACCATTCAATATGTCCGGCAATGCCCAATCCATCTGTAGATGGTATGTCCGCGATTAAGTTTGTCCGTACAAGCGTATACAGAAATGGAATCAAACTGAGCAACATCAAACTGCAGAACAGATTTGTTGGAAATCTTAAGTCTTTCTCGTTCATTTTTTCTCCCCATGTCAAATTTAAAGCTTTTTTATTCTTATTGTAGCAGGAAATGGAGAGGAAAGAAAGGGATGATTCACATATGTTGCCATAAGTGTTATTCTGTTATGGAAGGAGGAAGGGCAATGCAGGAAAGCAGGTTATTCAAAATTGTCTATCATTTACTTGGGAGAGGGCAGGCAACTGCCCCGGAATTGGCGGAAAAGTTTGAGGTGTCGGTGAGGACGATATACAGGGATATTGACGCCTTAAGCGGGGCGGGAATTCCCATATATGCGGAAACAGGCAGAAACGGCGGTATCCGTCTGATGAAGGGATTTGTTTTGGACAAAGCCGTATTGTCGGAAGAAGAAAGGCAGGAAATCCTTACCGCATTACAAAGCATAAATCTTACGCAAAGCAGCGGCAGTCAGACCCTACAGAAACTTTCTGCCATCTTTGATGTCAGTTCCGAGAGTTGGCTGGAAGTGGATTTTTCCAGATGGGGAAACGAAGGAACTGACAATGAGAAATTTGAATTGCTAAAATCGGCAGTCATTCATCAAAAATGTGTAAAAATTGCTTATGCCAGTTCCTATGAAATCGTTCGTGAGAGAATTATTTGGCCATTAAAGCTTGCCTACAAGGCAAGAGCGTGGTATGTGAAAGCGTTCTGTACAGAGAAACAGGATTGGAGGATATTTAAGCTAAACAGGATTTTAGACTTAGAAATCTTAAATGATGATTTTACGGAAAAAGGAGAAATGGCTTCCAACGAACTGGCAGGAGACGCGAAGCGGAACGTGCCGATACCTTGGCGTAAGTTCCCAAGGACGACAGAGAAGGCCGAGAGAGAATATCATCAAATTACGCTGCGGTTTCCCAAAGAAATGGCTTACCGTGTTTATGACGAATTTGATAAAACGCAGGTGGAACGACAAGAGAGCGGAGCGTTCATTGTTTCGGTAAATATGCCTGAGGATGCCTGGCTGGTTGGATTTTTGCTGTCGTTTGGAACGCAGGTAGATATACTTTCCCCTGTTTCTTTGAGGGAAACCGTAGCAAATCATGCAAGGTTGATTTATGAAAAAAATAAAGCTTAACCCTGGTACTACTGCAAATACTACCCGGGAAGTATAGACATTTGCCGGAATATTTGCTATAAGGGTCGCAGTAACATGACAGTTGAGGATAAAAGGAGGTTGGCTATGTATTTATTGGCAATATTGGGAGTAATTTTATTTGTTGTTTTGGTAGGGGGAGTGACGGAGATGGGATTTGCGTCCCTTAGCTCATGTATTGATGTAACGTCTTTGTTGCTCATTCTGGTAATCGTTATACCGGTTATGGCATCTATGGGAATGCTGAAAGATTTGAATCATGCATTCAGATTGACGCTTGGTAAATGGAAAGCCGACAGCCTTCCAGAGTTAAAGCGTGCCAAAATGGCAATCACGTATCTGATACGGTGTTCCCTGTTGGCGGGGACAGCTGGCGCCTTGGTCGGGGTCATACAGATATTGTATTTTTTCCGGGCAAATATCCAGTCTATGATGGCGGGGCTGGCAGTGGCAATCTGTCCGCTGTTATATGCATTTGTCATAGCGATTGTCCTGCTGCCCATAGAGGCGAGATTAGAGATAAAAATATCTGAATTTATGGAGAGCGAATGATGAAAAAAGGCATAGGGATTTTGTTGTATCTTGTATTGATGGCAGTTTTCCTTAAATTTGATTTGCGGCTTCTCTTTGACTTGCGGCAATTATTGCTGGTGCTGTTTGGGACAGCTCTTTTGCTGCTGCCCTCCTTGCGGGAGCAAGGCGGCAAATATAAGGAAAGGCAGGGACAACTGGCAGCGGATAAAAGGAAAATAATCTCCAGAATAAAGAATTTTCTTGAGAAGGAGCAGGGAAGGATTGGGCAGAATGCTGTCTGGGCAGGATTGCTGCAGACTTTTGTGCTGTTGTTCCTTAATATGAACATTGCAGAGAAGGGGATTGGCAATTTGCAGACGGTTGCTATCTCCTGTCGTCCGATTCTCTATGGTTTTTGTATATGGATAATCCTGCAGGAATCCGGGCAGGAAGGATCTTCGGTACGTGAGGGGGATGCATATGCAGGTAAAGTGGCAGATAAAAAGCCAGCCGAAATTTTGCAGACGGCAGTGGACTACCGCCAATGTCTGCAGGATTTGGGGCTGACGAAACGCGAGGTGGAAATTGCCTTCCATGTCATTCAGAATGAAACAAATGCGGAGATTGCGGAAAGGCTATTCATTTCGGAAACTACCGTAAAAAAACATTTATCAAATATTTTCTCCAAGCTTGGCATTGGCCAGCGGCGGGATATCAAAGAATGCTGTATCTCATATCTTGAGGGAAGATGGCAGGAACCTGCTCAGCGATGATAAGCCTTTTATTGACATTCAAGTATTTTTTTGTTAGAATGAAAGCGTTCACTTGCATGGAGGTGATAGCTTGGATGAAACAAGTCAAAAAATTATAGATGCTGCAATGACGCTGGTACGAGATAATGGATACGTTGCTACTACAACGAAAGCAATTGCAAAAGCTGCAGGTGTGAATGAATGTACCCTGTTTCGGAAATTTAAGAGTAAGAAAGATATTGTGCTGCAAGGTGTAAGCCAAGCGGGATGGAGGGCAAATATAACCCCAGAGATTTTTGAAAATGTGCAGTGGGATTTGCAGGCAGACATAGAGATGTTTATGAAAGCATATATGGACAGGATGACTCCAGATTTTGTAAATTTGTCTATCGGTCTGAGAGCGCCTCAATTATATGAGGAAACGTCAGCCCTCATTATGAAAGTTCCACAGGCTTTTTTATCATCGTTCACGCAGTATCTTAATAAAATGTTTGATTTGGGAAAAATACCAAAAGCAGATTTTGATGCTCTGGCTCTGACAGTTTTTTCATCAACATTTGGCTATGCGTTTTTAAATGCGTCTTTTGGCAATGAATTATCTAAAGTAGAAAAAGATGAATACATAAAAAGCAGTGTGCAAATGTTTATAAAGGGATTGGAACAGTAAAATCGGTACTGCCCTTATGGTAGTACCGAAAAAAATAAGCTGTATGCAAGCAAGTACACGCATATGAAAGGAGGAATGTTATTTATGGAGATAACAGGAGCGCAAATTTTTGTGAAAGCATTAAAAGAGGAATCTGTCACAACTTTATTTGCTTATCCAGGAGGGCAGGCAATAGACCTGTTTCATGCATTATATGGAGAAAAGGAAATAGATGTTATTTTGCCACGCCATGAGCAGGGTTTAGTCCATGCGGCAGACGGATATGCCCGTTCCACAGGAAAAGTTGGCGTCTGCCTTGTGACAAGCGGACCGGGAGCCACCAATCTTGTTACGGGTATTGCCACTGCAAATTATGACAGTGTTCCGCTTGTATGCTTTACGGGGCAAGTGCCAACCAGCCTTGTTGGGAATGATGCTTTTCAAGAAGTAGATATAGTAGGCATTACAAGAAGCATCAGCAAATATGCGGTAACTGTACGAAAAAGAGAGGATTTGGCAGAAACAATCAGAAAGGCTTTTTATATTGCAAAAACAGGAAAGCCGGGAGTAGTTGTTGTTGATTTGCCAAAGGATGTCCAGAAAGCATATGGCAGCGACAGCTATCAAAAGGAAATTACTGTAAGAGGTTATAAGCCGAATACTTCCGTACATATGGGGCAATTAAATAAAGCATTGGATATTTTGAACCATGCGAAAAAACCTGTTTTTTTAATAGGCGGCGGAGTTAATATTGCCCATGCAAATAAAGAAATGACACAGCTTGCAGAAATGACGGGCGTTCCCGTTATTACAACTATTATGGGAAAAGGGGCAATTCCGACGACAAATGATTTATATGTTGGAAATATAGGCATTCACGGAAGTTATGCAGCCAATTCTGCAATCAGTAAATGTGATGTCCTTTTCTCAATAGGAACAAGGTTCAATGACCGCATTACTGGGAAAACCGAAGAATTTGCAGCAAATGCAAAGATTATCCATATAGATATTGATACAGCATCTATTTCCCGTAATATCATTGTTGACGTTCCAATCGTAGCCGATGCGAAAAAAGTGATATGTGCTTTGCTTGAAAAGGCAAAGCCACTACATATTTCACAATGGACAGATGAAATAAACCGCCTAAAAATGGAATATCCGATTGACATGAAAAAAAGCGGTTTGACACCGCAGAGGGTTATTCAATCTATCAATGAGCTTTTTGAAGATGCTGTTGTAACCACCGATGTAGGTCAGAATCAGTTATGGACAACGCAGTTTCTTGATATTGACGAGAATAAGCAAATGCTGACGTCTGGCGGCTTGGGAACGATGGGATATGGCTTTCCCGCCGCAATCGGGGCGAAACTTGGCAATCCCCATAAAGATGTAATTGTCATTTCTGGTGATGGCGGTATGCAGATGAACATTCAAGAAATGGCGACTGCCATTGTTTATGAATTGCCTATTATTATCTGTATATTGAATAATGGATATTTGGGGAATGTGCGGCAATGGCAGGAGATGTTTTATGACAGGCATTATTCGAGTACCTGTATGCGTTACCGAAGAAGTTGTGAAACAGGCTGTAATACCCCGAATCATTGTTGTCCAGAATATACGCCTGATTTTATAGCATTGGCAGAAAGCTACGGGGCGAAAGGCATCCGTGTTACAAAACCAGAGGATATAAAAACAGCTTTGATAAGTGCAAAGCAGAATACGAAAACGCCTACGGTTATTGAATTTATCATAGACAGAGAAATCAATGTTTTGCCGATTGTTCCACCGGGGAACTCCCTTAATGACATGATTTTGGAAAGATAACGGAACTATTGAATTCAGATAGAAATGAAACAGAGCAAAGAAAGAGGATAAGAAAAGTATGTATTGAACTGTCCGCAAAAAATGACCGACTAATGTCAAATAATATTTTCTCAAAACTACAAACAAGCATTTGTTGACAAAGTAGTTACAGTAGTATATATTTTATTTATAGTGTATGGGAGAACAGAGAAGGTAAAAAAATATAGATAATAATATTTGAGGATGATGAGGGGAATGAGATGGAAAAAAATAAACTGGGGGAAATTATCCAATTCTGCCGAAAAAAGCAGAAAATATCGCAGAAAGATTTATGCAGAGGTCTGTGTTCGGTTTCTACTTTATCCAGAATTGAAAACGATGAGATTGACAAAGGAATTCTATTGATTCAGGCATTGACAGAGCGGTTAGGCATAGATAGCAGAAGGTTTGAATTTTTTTTGGACGATACGGATTATAAAAGTTTTATGCAGCGTCGAAAGATTAAAATTGCATTAAGAAATAAAGATATTTTGCTGTCAGAAAAAGAAATTAGATATTATGAAAAAATAATGGAAAGGGAAAGACTTGATCTTCAATACATAAAGCTTCAGCGAGCAAAGCTTGTAATTTTAAAACTCAGGAAACTGGAAGACAGTGAAGACAGAGGTACGGCAATGGCTCTGGAAAAACAGGCAAAGCAGTTTTTGGAAGAAGCGGAGACATTGACAATGTTAAATAAGCCAAGAGAAGGAGTGATTCTTCTCAGTATGACAGAATTAGAGATTCTCTTGACTAAGGTTCGGGAACATAGTTTGGAAAAATTAACGTATGTGGAAAGTTTTATTAATAAACATGATTCCCTGGAATTAAAAATAAAAGTTTATCCCTTTATCCAGATTGAGAGGGCTAAGCTTTTGATAAAACAAGGACATATTGAAGATGCATTAGTGGCTTTAGAACAGGGGATTGCCATGTCAGAAAAAGGCATGAGCTACCAGTATTGTGCTGACTTGCAGTTCCTGTATGCACAAGTTCTGAAAATGCGCTGGGAAGGAACAGAAAATTGGGATGAAATGCGTAAAGTATGTCTGAAACATTGCAGACATGCTTACTATCTTTATCAATTTGATGGAGACAAAAGAAAGGCAGAGGTGGAGAAGTGGGAGTCTACTGTGTAAGTGAAATGGTGAAACGATACAGAAAATCTCTATGTTTGACACAGGAGAAACTGTCAGAAGGAATTTGTTCGGTGGAAACTTTGTCAAGATTTGAAAATGGACGTCAGACGCCTGGACACCAAGTGTACCAACAATTGATGGAGCATTTGGGGAAAAATAAAAACCGGGTATATGCCATAGTTTCTGGAAGGAATTTTACGATATCAGATATGGTTGCAGAGTATGAGGATGCCAGGAATAAATCAGAGTATAAAAAAGAAGACAAAATTTTAAGAGAGTTAGAGGAGGCAGTGGATGATAGTCTGGCCAGCAGACAATATGTTATGGCAGAAAGAGCGGTTCTGGACATGAGACTAAAACGCATTTCGGCTCAGGAGGGGAGGGCACAACTGCGTAATTCTTTAGAAATTACGGCAGTGAAGCCCCAAAAGGAAGACCTTGAGAGATATCCATTTACAGATTATGAAATGTTGATTCTATATTATATTGCCGACACTTACTTTGTGGAAAAAAGATTAAAAGAGGGAGCACATCTTCTGGAAAAAATAAGAAAAAAAATGAAAAGCTGTTATTGTGGACAGGATGACTATCTTTATGAAGAAATTTTGATTACAGAACGTCTTGTATATATGAACGGAGAACTAGGTAATTATAGAAAAGCAGTTGCATTTGCAGAAGAGGCATTGAAAATTTGCCGTAAAGAAAAATATTCGGTATGCTTACCGCAA
Source organism: uncultured Lachnospiraceae bacterium (assembly GCA_910583835.1). GTDB lineage: Bacteria > Bacillota > Clostridia > Lachnospirales > Lachnospiraceae > Petralouisia. The sequence continues at coordinate 14,263 of CAJTYM010000011.1, forward strand.
TTATTAAGCGAAATGGAATGGAATATGGAACAATTGCTGAAATGCCAGGAGGAAGAGGTGGATTTTACGTGGAAAGATTGTCAGGAAATATTAAAAATGGCGTATTATCTGTCAGCAGCATTGGGGCAGGAAGAGCAGAAAAAGCAGATATATAGCCGTTATATAGAAAATTTTCCATATCCGACATGGTCTTTTGTGTAGAGAGGTATATATTATAAGTAATAAGGGATTTGATTCCTGGGGAGATATTTATGAAGGGGCAGAAAAACGGAACATGAAACAGAAAAATTGGAGAGGACTGCGTATGAAGAATAAGACAAAGAAAATGTTTTTGTGTATGCTGCTTGCTGTGATTACATTGGTGTCTGTACAGCCTGCAGCTGTGATGGCAAAGTTGGCGGTGCCGGAGCTGATTGAATATACGCCAATCGTGCTGGTGAAGGAGATTACAGAAATCACGACATCTGTGCCGGTATATGTTTATGAGGATACAACGCTGTACGTTAAGAAGGGAAATAAGACCATCTTCCACAAGCATTACGCAAAGGAAGGCGTTAAGAATGTAAAGATAAAAAAGCAAAAGGGCGGAAGCAGGCTGAAATTTTATCTGGTTGCTAAAATTTCCGGCAAAAAGGGCGATACGGTAACCAGAAATGTGACCAAGCTCCCCATTGTTGCGCCGGAAAAGTTTGACGCTTCTATCCCAAAACCTCTTATTGCCAAAACGATTACCAGCAAGACGTCCAGTATAAGTGTCAAAGGCGGCAAGGGTAGCACCCTTGTCATTAAGAATGAGAAAAAAATTCTGGCAACGGTGAAGTATGAGGAGAGCGGCGAGCAAAAAATTACTTTTCCGGCACAGGAGAAAGGGACATTATATTTCTATGCAAAGATTGGCAACAAACGCAGCAAAGTAGTCTCCAGAAAGATTAAAGACGTGACGGCTCCCAAAGTTCCAAAGCTTAAGGCAGAGGACTGGAGACTTTATGTTAAAGGCGAGCTGGGGACAAAAATCTATTTTAAGGGAGCTGATGGATGGCGCTGCCTTGGCTTTGTATTAGACAAGGGCTGGAATCCGTTTTTAGCGGGTGTGCATTTTTATGATACGGAATGTGAGTATTATGAAGTATATTTAAAGGATGCAGCAGGAAATAAGAGCAAGAAAGTAAAGATTAAGAATCCGAATCCGGGACCTCCACCCCATGTTGTGTAACGGCACGCGCCGCCATGCGTCACCTGCCAAAACGGAGGAAAACAGGCTGTCGTACAAAGATAATCTGTACGCAGTCTGTTTTTTGTTCTTGTAACATGATATAATCTGGATAGCGACAATAGAAATTAATTAAGAACCGAGGTTTATCATGTTAAACAATTTTCCACTAGAAATAATTACAGAACCATTGCTGGAATGGTTCCGTGCCAACGCCCGCATCCTGCCCTGGAGGGAGGAGCCAACGCCTTACCGTGTGTGGGTGTCGGAAATCATGCTGCAGCAGACCCGGGTGGAAGCGGTAAAGCCTTATTTTAAGCGTTTTACCACGGCACTGCCTACGATACGTGATTTGGCAGAATGTGAGGAAGAGCGGCTTTTAAAACTTTGGGAGGGGCTTGGCTATTACAACCGTGTGCGCAATATGCAGATTGCAGCGAGGACTGTCATGGAAGAATATGGAGGGCAGCTGCCGCCAGACTATGGTAAGCTTCTGGGATTAAAGGGAATCGGGCATTATACGGCAGGAGCCATAGCCTCCATTGCCTATGGTATCCCGGTGCCGGCTGTGGACGGCAATGTCCTGCGGGTAATTGCCAGGGTAACGGCGGATAGTTCGGATATCATGAAGCAGTCTGTGCGTACCAGGGTGGAGGAAGCATTGCAGGACATTATGCCCAAGGAGCAGGCCAGCCAGTTTAACCAGGCGTTGATGGAATTGGGGGCTACGGTGTGTGTGCCTAATGGTGAGCCATTGTGTGGAGAATGCCCATGGAAAGAGATCTGTGAGGCAAAACGGCTGGACTGTTGGCAGGAACTTCCGGTAAAGAGTAAGGCAAAGCCCAGAAAGATTGAAGATAAAACGGTATTTATTATTCGTGATGGAGAGAAGGTTGTACTGCACAAGCGACCAAGCCAGGGATTGTTGGCAGGTCTGTATGAATTTCCCAACACAGCAGGGCATTTGTCTGAGGAGGAAGCGTTGCTGTGGGTGAAGGAACAGAAATTGAACCCGCTGCGCATTCAGAAACTGGAACCTGCAAAACATATTTTCTCCCATGTTGAATGGCATATGACAGGTTATGTTGTCCGGGTTGATGAACTTACAGAGAACAAAAGCGGAATGCTTTTTGTGGAGGTCAAAGATTCGGAGGAGCGCTATCCCATTCCGGCAGCTTTTGCAGCCTATACAAAATACATGAATATCCGTCTTGGGAACGAGAAATTCCAATAACCATTTTAAATTGCCTGAGGATTCCGCTAACATAAGAATTCTCAAAAAGAAGGAGAGCCAGTGCATTACGCACTGGCCTTCATATGAAAAAGATTTATATAAAAAAGTGAGGATAGCTTGGTAAAACTTTACGATATTTAGTATATCCAAAAAATATGACTTTAATATGTTTAGAATATGAGATTTTTGTAAAAAAAGTATGAACAAATTAAATCCTGCAATAACAGAAAATCCCAAGGGAAATCATAGAACAGGTTTGCGCTTTTTTGCAAAATGTGTATAATGAAAGGGTAATCAGGGAGAGAAGCGTATGTTAGGTACAGAATGGAGGAAGATATGAAATTATTGTCAATTGCAATTCCCAGTTATAATTCTCAGGATTATATGGAACATTGTATTGAATCTTTGTTGGTGGGCGGCGAAGAGGTGGAAATATTGATTGTAGATGATGGCTCCAAGGATAAGACGGCAGAGATAGCAGACCGTTATGCAAGGGAATATCCCAGCATTGTGAAAGCTATCCATCAGGAGAACGGAGGACATGGGGAGGCGGTAAATGCCGGAATCCGTAATGCTTCCGGGCTGTATTTTAAAGTGGTGGACAGTGACGACTGGGTGGATGAGGAAGCGTACCGCAAGATTCTCTCCACGCTGCGGGAATTGTCTGGCGGAAGCCGCGTGTTGGATATGCTCATTAGTAATTTTGTGTATGAGAAAGAGGGCGCAAAACACAAAAAAGTCATGAAATATACAGGGACTCTTCCTGAAAACCAAATGTTCGGCTGGAGTGAGGCGAAACATTTTCGCAAAGGTCAGTATATTCTGATGCATTCCGTGATATACCGCACGCAGCTTTTGCGGGAATGCGGATTGGAACTGCCCAAGCATACCTTTTATGTAGATAATATTTTTGTGTATGTGCCGCTGCCTTATGTCAAGAATATGTATTATCTGAATGTGGATTTCTACCGTTATTATATTGGCAGGGAGGACCAGTCTGTCAATGAGAAAGTAATGATTGGGCGGATTGACCAGCAGATCCGTGTCAATAAACTGATGGTGGAGTCGGTGGATTTGTGGAAGCTAACGAACCGTAAGCTGCGGAAATACATGTTTAATTATCTGGAAATTATTACCGTGGTATCTACGATTATGCTGATTCGCTCCGGGACCCAGGAGAATCTTGAGAAGAAACGGGAACTTTGGAGATACCTTAAGGACTATGATTTGCGCCTGTTCTGGCATCTGAGGAAAGGAATTATGGGGCAGACCATGAACCTTCCAGGCAAAAGCGGCAGGAAGATTTCTGTGGCAGCATATAAGATTTCCCAGAAGGTAGTAGGATTTAACTAAGCGTCCATGCAATCAAAATTGAAGGCTGAGAGTTTTAACATAAAATAAAAACAGCTTGACAGTTTGAAGAGCCTGGCTTATAATTTCAGACAGAGTGTGAGACAAAGACCACACGAAGGGGTACACCACCGCGGGTGTAATTCTTCGTGGTGGTCTTTTTTGTCTTATAGGAAAGACTATGCCGCATTAACGTGTAAAAGCGCAGACTTTCCTATAAGATAAAAGCCCTCCGGGCAGGATGCGCATTCGTGCAAGAAGAAAGGAGAATCGCATGAAAATCAATGGCGTACAGAAACAATGCCCTGACAATCTTACGGTGTCGGCAATGCTGGAGCAGGAAGGATATGCCAGGGAAGGCGTGGCGGTAGAGTTAAATATGGAAATTGTGACCAAAGATGCCTACGATACTACCGTTTTGCAAGAAAATGATGTAATTGAAGTTGTCAAGTTCATGGGAGGAGGCTGATTATGGAACAGGATGTATTTATGTTAGGCGGACAGGAATTTTCGTCCAGGTTTATTCTGGGTTCCGGGAAATATAATGTGGAACTGATTGAGGCGGCAGTGCAGCAGGCAGGAGCAGAGATTATCACGCTTGCGGTGCGCCGGGCGAATTCTGCCGGCGAGGGCAATATTTTGGATTATATTCCGCAGGGCGTGACGCTTCTGCCCAATACTTCCGGCGCCAGAGATGCGCAGGAAGCGGTGCGGATTGCCAGATTGTCCCGGGAATTGGGCTGTGGAAATTTTGTAAAGGTGGAGATTATGCGGGACAGCAAGTATCTGCTGCCGGATAACGCAGAGACTGTGAGGGCAACGGAGATATTGGCAAAAGAGGGATTTGTGGTACTCCCCTATATGTACCCGGATTTGAACACGGCGCGGGATTTGGTCAATGCAGGAGCAGCGGCGGTCATGCCCCTGGCAGCGCCTATCGGCTCCAATAAGGGGCTTGCCACCAGAGAATTTATCCAAATCCTCATTGATGAGATTGACCTGCCGATTATCGTGGACGCCGGGATTGGGCGTCCCTCCCAGGCGTGTGAAGTCATGGAGATGGGAGCGGCGGCGGTGATGGCAAATACGGCCATAGCCACGGCAGGAAATATTCCACAGATGGCATTGGCATTTAAGGAAGCGATTGTGGCAGGACGCGCGGCTTATCTGTCCGGGCTTGGAAGGGTCCGGGAAAAGGGCGGGGAGGCTTCCTCGCCGCTGACAGGATTCCTTAGGGATTGAGATAACAGGATTTTTCAAAGATTGACATGACAGGATTCCTTAGGAATTGACATGACATGATTTTTCAGGGATTGATATGACAGGATTTCTCAGGGATTGACATAGCAGGAACAGCTGCGGAAATGTCTGTCAGGTGATAAGCGGATAGATTGTGAATGTCTGCAGAATAGAAATGGAGGGTTAGCTAGCGATGCAGTCAGAGAAGCGAGAACAGGGAAAACATATGGAATACATGGAGGGCATGGAGCAGATTGAATCCGATATTTTGGATAAGGTAATGGAAGCGCGCAGCCGGTATCAGGCAGAAGCGTATACGGCGCAGGATGTGCGGGCAGCGTTATCCCATGATAACCGAACGATTGAGGATTTTGCCGCGCTTTTATCCCCGGCGGCAGAGCCGTTTCTGGAGGAGATGGCAGAGAAAGCAAAACAGGAGACGCAGAAACATTTTGGAAATTCGGTATATCTGTTTACGCCGATATATATTTCCAACTATTGCGAAAATTACTGTATTTATTGCGGGTTCAACTGCCACAACCGTATTCACCGCCGGAAACTGAATACGGAGGAAATGGAAAAAGAGATGGCGGCGATTGCTGAAAGCGGTCTGGAAGAAATCTTAATCCTTACCGGGGAGAGCCGGTCAAAAGCGGATGTGGGGTACATAGGGGAGGCGTGTAAAATCGCCTGCCAATATTTCCGTATGGTGGGCATTGAGGTCTATCCTATGAATTCCGATGAGTATGCGTATCTGCAGAAATGCGGTGCAGATTACGTGACGGTATTTCAGGAAACTTATGATTCTGACCGCTATGAAACGCTGCATCTGGCTGGTCACAAAAGGATTTTCCCTTACCGTTTCCATGCGCAGGAGCGGGCATTGAAGGGAGGGATGCGCGGCGTGGCGTTTGCCGCCCTTTTGGGGCTTTCCGATTTCCGTAAAGATGCTTTTGCGACTGGGCTTCATGCCTACTATATCCAGCGGAAATACCCTTACGCAGAAATCTCATTTTCCTGTCCCAGGCTGCGCCCGATTGTCACACTGCAGGAAACTGCTGAGGATAAAGGGTATGCACAGAGGAAGGAGAAAGAGGTTGTTCCGGTTGTGGAGCCATTGGGCGGCAGGGAAGTGAGCGAGCGGGAATTGCTGCAGATTATGTGCGCGTACCGCCTGTTCATGCCGTTTGCAGGGATGACGATTTCTACCAGGGAGCGCGCAGATTTCCGCAACCATGTAATCGGCGTGGCAGCAACGAAGATTTCCGCAGGCGTAAGCACTGGAATCGGCAGCCATTCTGAGGAAGTACAGGAGCAAGGCGATAACCAGTTTGAGATTGCCGACAACCGAAATGTGGATGAGGTGACGCGGGCAATACGAAAACAGGGTCTGCAGCCGGTGATGAATGACTATGTGTATGTGTAGAAAGATGGAATCAGAATATAAAGTGGAGCGCTGCTTTCAGAGAATTGCTGTCTCAAACTGGGAACTATACCAGGATTTCCATGAGGAGAAAGATATGGAAACGTATGCGGATTTTTTGGCGGGGCTGGCAGCAGGAGATAAAAAATGTCTTGGTAAAAATAAAAGACCAGACATATTGATTGTCCGGGAGAAGCAGTTATCTGAGCATGAATATCTGCAGTTATTTATGAAAATTATGCAGAAATACAGGGAGAGGGGGGCCGGGCACACAAGGATGATTCCCCATACATATCCGGCTGCAGCAGAATGCATCGACAATGGTTGGCTGCATCTTCCCCTCTCCCTGTTTCAGGAATATCGCAAAAGCGGTGCGCTTAGGAATCTGCAGGTTGGAACCTCTGTCCATTCGGTAAAAGAAGCGAAGGCAGCACAGGAATTGGGCGCTGCCTATGTCACGGCAGGTCATATTTTTGCCACGGACTGCAAAAAGGGCGTCCAGCCCAGAGGGATGGAGTTCCTTGCAGCAGTCTGTGCCGCGGTCACTATCCCAGTATATGCCATCGGGGGCATACATCAAGAAAATTTACCGCAGATTCATAAGAGCCGGGCATCAGGGGCATGTATGATGTCGGAGTATGTTCTCTTATAGGAAAGACCTTGTCACGCTAAAGCGTGAAAGTGTCTTCCTATAAGAGAAAAAATAATATGCGCACTCGTGCAAGAGGTATTAGTCGCTAACGCGACTGCCCACTTTGTTCTTCCATGACAAGGCCTGGTATATAATTTTGCTTTATGAATTTAAGTTTTTATTTTATTGTAATCACGAGAGATTTTATGTATAATTGGGATGTAGCCAGAGTAAGTTGTTACATTATATGAAATAATAGTAGTTTCTAAGCATGGAATTTGAGAAAACGAGGTGATAAGGTGCAGGACGAAACAAAGCAGACACAAGAAGTTATGGCAAAGCGTACTGCTAAAAACAGTGTATTCCTTGACCTTTTTTAAAATAAAAGTTATCTGTTAAAGCTATATAAAACGCTTCATCCAGAGGACATCACAGCAACAGAGAATTCATTGACAGATGTAACAATAGAAAATGTGCTGACGGATAACCTGTATAATGACTTAGGTTTTATCGTAGGCAATAAGCTGCTGATACTTATTGAAGCGCAATCTACATGGACAATGAATATATTGGTAAGGATATTGCTGTATCTGGCACAAAGTTATCATGAATATTTGGGGCGTACTAGCCAAAACTATTACAAAAGTAAGAAAGTGAAAATACCAAAACCTGAACTTTATGTAATATTCACAGGTGACAAAGGGCGAAAATCCGATAAAATATCATTATCAAAAGAATTTTTCAATGGTGCAGATATAGATATCGAAGTAAAAGCAAAGGTTATCTATGGGAGCGACAAGGACGACATTATCAATCAATATATTATGTTCTGCAAAGTTTTTAACGAACAGACCGGGCAGTATGGAATGACGCAAAAGGCGGTTACGGAAACGATTAGGATATGCAAGGACAAGAATGTTTTAAGGGAATATTTGCTTAAAAGAGAAAAGGAGGTTGTGACAATTATGATGAGTTTATTTGATGAAGAACAGATAATGAAATCATTTATTAAAAGTGAGCGGCATGACGAAGCGAGGGAAACAGCCGAAAGGCTGATAAAAAAAGGGAAAATGACTCTTGAAGATATTGCGGAATGTGTTCCATCGTTGTCATTTGATGAATTAAGAGAACTTGAAGCCGAGATTATGCAGTTGTCATGAGCAGTAAATATTATTATATTAAAAACAGCGAGGTCAGCGAGTGAACTTTTTTGACTACATAAAAAACGAATCATTTTTCAAGCCTTTTACCCTTAAATACCGCAGAATCTATTACGATTGTATTCAGATATTGATTGACAAGACCAAGGAGCTTCCGGTACTCTACGAGTCGGATGCCAAGGACAGTATTACAATCTTTCTCAAGAATCTGGGTTTGCAGAATCAAAATAAGATTTTACAGGAGAAAGCGGACAGCGCCCCCAATATAATACAGGAAGCAGATAGCCATTCTAATATAATGCAGGAAGCAGACCGTGATTCCAATATAATACAAGAAGCAGACAGCCATGCCAATCTGGCAGAAGACAATGGCGGCGACTTACAGGCGGCGTCCATTATTTCTTTATTCCGGGACTGCGGCTGGCTGCTTCCAAGGGAGATTGGGCGCAATGGCGAGTACGTGGTCAATGTTTCCATTGACTGCCGGAGGGTCATGGATTTCCTGCGCAAGATGACAGAAAAAAGCGGCGAAGGCATGATGTCTAACCGTATTTTTTCCATGTATGAGATTATCAAATCTGCGCTTGAGGAAGACTCTGTGCGCCGGGAGCGTCCGTACACGAATATCCTTGTGCCCCTGGTTGATAATGAGACAGAATTGAAGAATGAACTTACAGATTTAAAAGAGAATATTGCCACGATTATGAAAGCGGTAATAGCATTTCAGGATATCAACAGTTTCGGACAGTTTATCATGAAGGATGAAATGCTTGACCGCTTTTTCAGTGAATATTTCTTTGTGAAAAACAATGGCCTGATTCCCACGCAGATTTCTTTTATCCGCAATAAGCTGCGGGTATTGCGGCAAGGGGAAATGTTTGAGAAGATGGTTGCGGAATGTACGGAGAATCTGCAGATAAATGATGACGAAGCCAGGCAGCGTGTGGAGCGGTATTTTGCAGAACTGCAATATTTCCTGAGTGTCGAATATGAAGATAATATGGAACTGGTGGACCGGCGGATTAACAATTATTATAACCTTGCCAATACGAGGATTATGCTGATGGCAAGCAATGGCATCCGTCTGGAATCTGCTATCAGCGATTTCCTGAATGCAGTCGCCAAGCTGCCGGAAGACGAGCAGGAACTTTCCATGGAAAAAGCGGCGGACTGCACGCAGCTTACCAGCCAGAAATACGTGGGGTACAAATCTTTTGAGAAGACAAAGCGGCTGAAAAATGAGGGGGAAAATATAGGGCTTGCAATTGCGGAATTGTCAGAAGAGGAAAAGAACTTAAAGACCGAAGAGTTATTTAAAAATGCGCCCAACCGATACTCAGTGGAGCGCGTGGTGAATTTCCTGGAAATGCAGTTTGGCAATGACCGTGAAATCAATTTAAGAGAGCGGCAGCTAAAGACAAAAGAAGAGGTCCTGATGTTTGCGGCAGCGATGCTCTATGCCCAGAATGAGGAATTTCCATATGAGATAGAATTGTCTGAGGAGATGGTGAGGACGGATATTGCGGATATCAATCATATGGTAATCCGTAAATGTGCAGATGAATAAGTATATGACAATCTGCAAATAGGCAGAGTTATGATGACATAGATAGGAGAGTTTATGGGTGATTTTAGTTTTATGAACAAAATGTCGGAGGAGGACGCGTACCTGTTTAAACGGTGTATCCGAAAATTATTGGACGCGACGTTTATCGTGGCGGATAAAGAGGAACGGCTGTATGATTTCATATCTTCCGAATCGAACCAGTATGATATCAATACATATCTGGCAGCCATTGGGTATAAGGTGGTGGTTGAGGAGCGGATGCAGGTCGCCATGCTGCAGCAGAATGATGACGATATCGAAACGGTTGGCTTAAAGCGGATTAATCTTCTGCGTTTTGAACCCAGGCAGGTCAGGCTTTTGCTGGTGCTGTGGCTGCTGTTTCTGGAGCGCATGGGGTATGCAGACCCGGTTTATGTGACGGTCGGCGACATCATAGACAAGTGTAAGATTTATAAGATAACGATGGCTCCCGCTGATTTTAAGAAGAATTACCGCCTGTTTAAAAGATTCAGCCTGATAGATTACAGCGAGGATATTGCAACGGAAGATGGGAAAGTCAAACTGTATCCATCCTTGCAGTTCTGCATGGATATCGGGCAGCTAAAGCAGGTGATGGCAGAGTACGCCGCAGACGATGACCTTGAGGAGGAAATGGGCGGCATGGCAGAACTGGAAGCTGCGGATATGGAAATCCAGGAAGCAGGTATGGAAGCGGATATGGAAAGTGAGGACGAAGATGAGTAAGACGGTTTTGCGCAGGATACAGCTTGTCAATTGGTATGGATTTACCAATACCACAATTCCGGTGTCGGAAGACCTGACCTTGATATCCGGTGAAAATGAGTGCGGAAAATCAACGATATTAGATGCCGTGAAGTATGCATATACTGGCGATACGCAGTTTAATAAAGCCACCAGCGCCTACAATACCGGGGTGGGAAAGCGCAACCTCATTTCTTACACGCGCTGCCTGTTGGACCCCAGTTCCGGCATATATGCCAGGTCTGCGGAAGACATACCGGTAGTTTATACGCATATTGCCCTGGAGTATTATGACCAGGTTAATGATAATCCATTTATTTTGGGGGTAGTGATTGAGACGGCAGTTACGGATATCAGGGGGACGCATTGGTATGCTTTGGATAAGAAGACGCTGTCGGACATTTCTTTTGTATATGAAGAGGGGAAAGTGATAAAGCCATATGACGCTTCTGGTTTCCAGAAGAGATATGGCGTGTCCATGAAGAGTAAGAAAGAGGGCATCACGCTGTTTATGCAGATGACGGGCCTCAAGCTGCCATATCAGGAAGTGTCCAAGTACCAGCGGAAACTCAGGAACATTATGGCATATAATCCGGCGGCGAAAATTCAGGAATTTATCAAAGAATCTGTATTGGAAGAGCATAATGTGAATTTTGACAAGCTGAAAGAGGCAAAGAAGAATATTGAGCAGATCAATAACAGCTTAGAGCAGATAAACCAGGAACTGCAGGACCTTGATTCTATCCTGGCTGATTATGACGAGCATGACAAGAAGAGCCTGCGCCTGAAAATAGACGACATAAAAATTATTTACCGAAATATTGTGCAGTGCCAGGCAAAAGAGCGCGAGGCGCAGGAAATTGTGGAGAAAAACCACATTACCTGTGAGTATCTGGAAAAAACAATTGAAGAGGAATCAAAGAAGATTGACGAACTGGAAATGCACTTTTCCGAGGCGAAAAATGCCCTCAGTGAGCTGGATGTGTCCAAGGCGATTTTATCATCCAAACAATTGATTGATGAGTATGAAAGACAGTTGAAAAGGTTAAAGAGGGAGACGGAAGAGTTAGAAGTTTTTCAGAAAAGTATGCAGGAAATTGCGGCTATGCTGCGTGAAACAGAGATGCAGACAGAAGACTTGCACATGGTCGGGAAACTTACGTCAAAGGAGATAGAACTGGCAGATAAGAAGCAGTTTGTAGGATTGCTAAAAGAGCAAATCCGTGCCTGCCGCGACAAACTGATTGCCGATAAGACAATGCTTGAGAGGGAGTTAGCAGAGATTGCAGAAAAGTGCACGGAGCAGGCGGCGATTATTGAAAACTGTAACAAGAATAAGCCGGATTACACTTATGTAAGGGAGCAGATGGAGCTGATCCGTGAGATAAACCGTGAGTTCCAGAAACGTGGGATTGAGGATGAAGCGCGTATGGCGTTTGAATATGTGGTGGAGCTGAAAGAGGAAAGCTGGCGGGACGCCATAGAGGCATTTTTGGGAATCCACCGCTATGCGATTATTGTCTCGCCGGAGTCGTTTGCCATTGCCAATGCGGTGATGGATGGTTCCAGGCACCGCTATGTGGAATTGGTAAATACCACGCGCCTGATGGCGAAGCAGATATCATGCGAGGAAGATTCGGTATTTCAGTTCCTGCATATCCAGAATGAAACGGCGGCAAATTATTTTAAATTCTGGCTGGGGCGCATTCATGCTGTAGAGAAGGAGGATGTGCCCAAGTTTGACAATGCTATGTCCAAGGAGGGCAAATTGAGCCGCAATATGGCAGTGACTTATGTGAACACGAAGAAGTTAAGGAGTTATTGTCTGGGCGGCAAGGCAATCGAACTGAACCGGCTGTCAGCGGAAAAGAAATTGCGGGAACTGGAGAGCCGGGAACAGGAAGTTTTGTCCCAGCAGAAGAAATTGCAGGAGCAGTCAGAATTCCTGCAAAAAGGGCTGGATAGCTTTCGGGAATTTAACTTAAATGCTCACAGGGAAATGGCGCAGGCAACGGCAGATTGGAACGAGGAGAAAGGGCATTACCGGGAACTTTTGGAAGCGCAGAAAAATAACGCGGAATTCCTTGCCCTGCACGGACGTGTGACAGAGCTGGGCAGGCAACTGGAGGAGAAAAAAGCAGAGAAAGGCAGAAATCTGGACCAGAAGGTCACCTTGACGGCAGAGATTGCTGCTAAAGAAAACGAAATCAAAGAACATAGGCTGCGGGAAAAGGAAGCGCAGAAACGTTTGCAAGAAGAGCGGCTGTCTGCCCAATCTGCGGTGGAGACGGCAATCCGGGAATACGATGGTTATCTGGCAGGAGAGAACAAAAACGGCAATATCCTGCAGTATGAGACGAAGACAAGGATTGACCGCCGTGTCCGCGAACTGGAGGCCAATATCAATGGCAAGCAGCAGTCGTATAACAACCGCAAACAGGAAGTGGACAGGCTGCCAATCGGTTTGCAGCAGGAAGCCGCTTACCAGAAACGCCGGGGCAAAATCTGGATTGACGACCTGCAGGGAATCCAGCAGAAATTAAAAGAACAGACCGTGACGTATGAGCGTATTTTTAAGCGGGAGTTTGTGCTCAGCATTTATGAGACGGCGCAGACCGCGCGCAGCGATATCTCCGATATCAACAAGGAACTGCGCAAGCTGCAGTTTTCCACGCGCTATCAGTTTGAGGTCAAGCTGTTAAATGACAGCTCCGATTATGCCAAAATCCTGCGCTATGCCAAATATCTGCAGGAGACAAACAATATGGCGGATGAGGGGCAGATGACGTTAACGGGTTTCATGGGCTATGACAACGATGAGGTGGAGACGAGGGAAAAGGAAATCAAAGATATCATTAACAAGATTATCGATAAAAATGATGTGGCGGAAATCAAGAAGTTTGCTGATTACCGCAACTACATGAGCTATGAAATCATCATCAACAATGATGAGGTGAAAGACGGAAAGCTGTCCAAACAGGTGGGCTATAGTTCTGGCGCCGGAACTCAGATTCCCTATACGCTGATTCTCTCCGCAGCCTTGTCCATGCTGTATAATGTGCGCGTAAATTCTGTGCGGCTGATTTTTATTGACGAGCCGTTTGAGAAGATGAGTGACCACAATATCAAGCTGATGCTGGACTTTTTCAAGAACCAGGATTTCCAGGTAATCTTCTGTGCGCCGCCTAATAAGCTGGAGTCCATTGGAAGCGAGTGCGGGGTGATTATTCCGGTTTTTAAATTGGGCAATGACAACATGCAGATTGGAAAGGTTAAATTCCATGGACAGGAAAGATTATAAAAGGCTGGTGCTTGAGAAATTACTGAAAAAGTACCATAACCGTGTAGCGAAAAACAGAGACACCAACAGGCGCATCATCTTAAAGCCGCAGGAATTATATAAGAATTATGCAGACAATAATGCCGATATCAGCGAGAAACAGCGTTTGGATGAAGCTGTTCATGCGCTGATGGATTTAGGCATGGTTACAGTAGACTGTCTGAAATTCAGTACCGATATGGAGAAAATATATCTCTGTGAAGAGAACGTAGATGCGGTTAATGGATATCTCAAAGATAATTACGGCATGACGCCGCAACACGTCCTTTCGGAACAGGTAAAGCGGCTGGTGCAGCAGTATGCTTTTTTGGGAGAACTGACCGGGCATTATGCCGAGAGCATACGGACACAGGCAGAAGACCCCAGGCAGCAGATAGACTTATCAAGAATGGAAGCGAATCTGCAAATGCTGGATTTCCTGCAGAGAAATGGAGAAGACTTGTATGTGCGGGAACTGTCCAGCCTGGTGTATGGCGATTCCAAATGGTTTGAGCAGAATAATTACGAGGAAATCTGCAGCATTGTCCGGGAAGCGCTTCATATGCCCAGGGAGGAGACGGAGCGCAATGATGAAATACTTGCCCATTACCATGTCACGCCCGCAGAGCAGGAAATACTCATAAAAGGAGACTGGAAAATTGTCTGGGCTGATTGTGCGATAGAGACGGCAAAATTAAAGGGCGGCATTGCCATATCCTCAAGCGACATCAAGGATATCCGCAAAATCACAGTCCGTGCAGCCAATCTGATGACCATCGAGAATAAAACTTCCTACCAGAGAATGGCGGATTCCAATTCGGCAATGATGTACCTTGGCGGTTTTGCCAGCCGACCCCAGATTGCGTTTTTAAAGAGGGTAATTGCAGACAATCCGGCGCTTGTTACTTATCATTTTGGAGATATTGACGTTGGCGGATTTCTCATTCACAATCATCTATGCAAGGCTGTGGGCAAGGAGTTCAAATTGTATTGTATGGGCATTGCGCAGCTTATGGACGAGCGATTCCGTAAGTGCTTAAAACCGCTTACCGATCATGACCTCAACCGTCTGCAGGGATTGGTGGCAAAAGAGCCGTACCGGGAGGTGGCTGCATATATGGAGGAGCGGCGCGTGAAGCTGGAGCAGGAGATTGTCAGTTATTATCTTAAGGAGCAGTGATGGTTTATTTAAGCAGTTTTCTATTTTCGGATAAAACGGTGCGTAATCCCAATATTTACCCATACAATGTATTTGCAAGAAAAGCAGAGAAAGTGCTGCTTTTTCGCCCGGTTACGATTCTGTATGGCAACAATGCCTCCGGCAAGTCCACAATGCTCAATATCATTGCCAATAAGCTGAAGCTGGAAGGGCTGGAATATGCGACCAGCAATATGTTTGGATCAACCTCCTATTTCATGCAGTTTATTGATGAATGCCAGTATTCTCTGGGAGAAGATGAGGAGGGAATGCCGGTTGCCATTCCCAAGGGAAGCCGCTATATCAAGAGCGAGGATATCCTGTATGAGATTAAGAAAATCCAGCAGGAGCAAATATTGGCGGATGGGTATGTATATGAGCATATCCGCAGGGGAATGCCCAAAGGGCAGAGGGAAAGCCTGAAAAATTCTTATAAAATGAAAAAAGATTTGGAATGCCTGGCATTTGCCCAGGAGAAATATTCCAATGGAGAGACGACATTGCAGATGTTGGAAGATTATCTTGAACCGGATGCGCTGTATCTCTTAGATGAGCCGGAAGTCTCCCTCTCACCGGCCAATCAGGTTGCGCTGGCGGAACAGTTGAATAAAATGGCAAGGTTTCTGGGCTGCCAGTTCATTATCTCCACGCACTCACCGTTCATGCTGGGGACGCTCAATGCTAAGATTTATGATTTGGACACCGGGGAACTGGAAGAAAAGAAGTGGACGGAACTTGCGAATGTGCGGTATTTTTATGAGTTTTTCAGGAAATATAGGGAGGAGTTTGAAAATCATTGACTTAATGTAACGTATATGTTACATTGAAAGTGTGGATGAGGTGTAGATAAATGAAAATTTCTGAAGAAAACAATGACATCATAGATAAGCAAAAGAAGATAAGGCAGAATATCATAAATCAATATATTAAATATAGAAAGATAAGAAATCTTACGCAAGGAGAATTAGCCGATATTATGGGAATTAAAAGACCGAATATAAGCAGATTTGAGACTGGTCAATATAACCCTTCCCTGGATTTGTTAGTTAAAATGGCGGAAAGCATGGATTTGGAAATCAGGATAGATTTAATTGATAAGCAGGAGGAACGATAGTGGTGGATAACAGCAATAGTTTATTTTATACGAATGTAGAAAATAAGGATGGGGTAGAAGGGTTTTTTGCTGCATTAGAAGAGTATGCGAAAGAAGGGATTAATCCGGTATATATTATTAACAGGCCTTTGGAAGAGAAAGCAGCCGTTTATGGATATGAAAAGGCAATCGTAGTATTAATTCCCAAACATAAAATTATGTTTGTAAATTATGGAAACAATGAAGAGAAATTTAAGATTTTTGTGGGAGATTTTACGGAAGATTTAGGGCAGCTGTCCAGAAAATATAAATACATGGAAATCTTGGGAAGACCAAGGGAATGGAAAGATGATTTTATCGCAGCATTTCATTATGAAGAGATAAAGAACCTTGAATTAAAAGATTTTCTGGAAGAAAATAAATTGCCAACCAAAGAAGCTGCCAGAAAAGGGGAATTTCTGATTTCCCTATTAACTGGCAGTATCAATGATGTAGACCGAACGGGAATTGATTATCCCGACACCTTACTGGAAAAGATAAGGAGAAAGATTATTCTGTTTGACGGAGATCAGACAAGGTTTATTTTTGATGAGCCGGATAAAGACAAAATTGTCATTCAGGGATTAGCCGGAACAGGGAAAACAGAATTATTGCTGCATAAAATAAAAGAATTGTATTTAAACAAGCAGGAATTAAAAATAGTATTTACCTGCCATAATAAAATACTGGCAGAAAATTTAAGAGAAAGAATACCTGAGTTTTTTGATTTTATGAGGGTAGACGAGCAGATTAAATGGAATGAGAAATTATGGGTTATGAGCGGCTGGGGTTCCAAAAGCGATTCAAATTCTGGAGTGTATAGTTATATATGCAACCATTATAATATCCCATTTGAGAGATATTCTTATAGTATTACATTTGATGGCGTGTGCAGGAGGGCTTTAGAGAAATTATCTGAGATAACTGATTTTGAACCATGTTTTGACTATATTTTGATTGATGAAAGTCAGGATTTTGCAGATGGTTTTTTTGAGTTATGCAAAAAAGTCACTAGAAATTGCCTGTATATTGCGGGGGATATATTTCAGAATGTTTTTGAGAGGGAATCTGTCAGTGAAGTGGATCCTGATTTCCTGCTGAATAAATGCTATCGGACAGATCCGAAAACGCTTATGTGTGCCCATGCGATTGGTATGGGCTTGTTTGCCGATAACCCTGATAAGTATTTAAGGTGGCTGGATGATAAGGCGTGGGAGGCGTGTGGGTATGACATAGAAAAGCAAAATGGGTTTTATAATCTGCACAGGCAGCCCCTGCGGCGATTTGAAGATCTGGGGAATACAGGGATTAAAAATATTGAAATTCTTTCCATTGACAGAAAGCAGTATGCGAATCAAATCTTAAGTATCATTGAACAATTGAAACAACAAAACCCTACGCTGAGACCAGATGATATAGGAATTATGTTTTTAGAAAACAGTAATAGCAATTATCAGTTGGCCAATGTTCTTCAAATTGAAATTGAAGAGGTATTTGGATGGGATGTCAATATAGGTTATGAATCGAAAGAAAAAAGAAAAGGCACCGTTTTTATAAGCAATAAAAATAATGTAAAGGGTCTGGAATTCCCATTTGTAATTTGTATTATGCAAAATATATTAGACAGAGATTTACAAAATAGAAATTCGATTTATATGATGTTGACGCGTTCCTTTATAACATCTTATTTTATTATACCCAACGAAGAACAGGAAATAGCTGGAAAGATAGCCAAGGGAGTAGATTTTGTGGATAAGAATGGCTATCTCCATGTAAAGGAGCCAACTCCAGAGCAAAAGAAAAACTTAAATAATGCAATTATCAATAGAGATAATATCTACAAATCACAGCATGATATAGTGGAAGAAATAATGGATAAAGAGAATATAGAAAAGCCGTATAGAAGTAAACTGCATAATATAATTAAAACTGCTTATAAGGACGAACTTGACCGTGACAGATTATATGAAATCATAAGGATGAATTATAGCCTGATGAACTAAAGGAAGATGAAAATGAAGACAATAGAAAAGAAGGTTGGAGAATTTTTTTGTGAAAAAGTATTAAAGCCGGTCAGAAATAAACAAGATATAATATTGCTTTTGTTGGAAACGCTTAAATGGGTAAATAATACTGAGAATGAAGTTTCAAATGAAAAAGGGCGAATCATTATTTATATTGATAAAATGAGCAGAATTTTTTATGAGACAGATGAAAAGGCATTTTCCCTTTGTTTTCCTTTTTCATTAGAAGAGAAAGAAGACCATCGCATTAGAGTATATGATAGCCTGACAGATTTGGAAATAACAAATCAGATGATTTCTTTGCTGATAAGTATATTTAAACAGGACAGGAAATTAGGGGAATCCTTGGAAAATGTAATGGATTTTATTATTGAGAGTGCAGAGGATTACGAATATAAAAATATTGATGAAATTTGGAGGCTGCTGTTTAAACTTTGGTATATGGAAGACGGCTATATACGTTATGACTATGATCCAAAGCAAGAAAATGGAAAGAAGCATCCCCTATACCATTTAGATGTAAACTACTCATCAGGAACTACATATAAGATTGGCTTGAACGCACCATTACAAGTAGATAAATTGAAAGATATTTTGGATACGACAACAGATTGTTTATATTTGGCGGCAAAATAATAGTTCCTATATTTAAGAGGAGTTTGTAGAGGTCTTTTGGGTTGAAAAGGGCGCTTTTTGGTAAGAATTAAAGTAGAAAAGTTTTTATCGAAAAGGAGAGTGCGATGAATAATCAACTGAAAAATGAGACAAGCCCTTATTTGCTGCAGCATGCCAAAAACCCTGTGGATTGGTATCCATGGGGGCGTGAGGCCTTTGAAAAAGCGCGGGAGGAGGATAAGCCGGTTTTCTTAAGTATCGGGTACAGCACCTGTCATTGGTGTCACGTTATGGCCCATGAAAGTTTTGAAAACGAACATACGGCGGAAGTTCTTAATAAATATTTTATTTCCGTAAAAGTCGATCGGGAGGAGCGTCCCGATATTGACAGCGTGTATATGTCGGTGTGCCAGGCGTTTACCGGTAGCGGCGGCTGGCCCATGAGTATCTTTATGACATGGGATAAAAAACCTTTTTTTGCAGGCACATATTTTCCTGCCCAGTCCCGGTATGGGATGCCGGGATTTTCTGATTTGCTGAACGCATTAGCGAAGCGCTGGAGGAGCAACCGGGAAGAACTTTTGCAGTCGGCGGAGCATGTAATTGACCATCTGACACAGGAGGACTTATATTTTGATGAAACAAAATCAGGAACAGAAGAAGGAGGTGGTGAGGAGCTTTCTGAGACAGCCCTGCAGATGTTTGCCTCCAGTTTTGACCGTAAATATGGGGGATTCGGAGATGCTCCGAAATTTCCTGCGCCTCACAATTTATTGTTTCTGATGCTGTATGCAAAGCAGCAGGATAATCCTAACGTGTTGGAAATGGTAGAAAAAACCCTTACGCAAATGCAGAAAGGCGGTATTTTTGACCATATCGGAGGCGGCTTTTCCAGATACTCCACGGATGCATACTTCCTTGCGCCTCATTTTGAGAAAATGCTGTATGATAATGGGCTGCTTATAATAGCCTATGGGGCGGCCTATGGTATGACGGAAAATCAGGCATATCTGGAGACTGCCGAAAGAACCGCCCGCTATGTGCTTCGTGAAATGACTTCTTGCGATGGGGGTTTTTACAGTGCGCAGGATGCGGACAGCGAAGGAATTGAAGGGAAATATTATACGTTCACATTTGCAGAAATTATGGAGGTTCTGGGCAAGGAAAAGGGAGAAAGATTCGCAAGGGCGTTTGACATTACAAAAGAGGGGAATTTTGAAGGGGTAAATATTCCTAATCTTTTAAAGAGCGATGTCTCAGAAGCTGATTTTTATGATGAGCTGCAAAAACTGTATGACTACCGGAAAGACCGTTTCAAGCTGCATCTGGACGATAAGATTCTAATTTCCTGGAATTCCATTATGATAGTGGCTTTTTCCATCCTTTACCGGGCTTCAAGAAATGAAAAATATCTTCAGGCGGCAATTCATGCACAAACCTTTATAGAAAGAAATTTAAGCAGGGGACTGCAGCTTTATACAAGCTGGCGGGATGGGAGAACTTCGGAAAACAGCTTTTTGGACGATTACGCCTTCTATGCTGCCGCGCTGATGGAGTTATATCATTCGACCCTGAATAAGGAGTATCTGGAAAAGGGGGAACGGTTCTGCAAGGAGGCTGTAAGGCGGTTTGCCGATGAAAAAAACGGAGGCTTTTTCCTTTCTGATTCGGAAAATGAAGAGCTTTTTATGAATCCGAAAGAATCTTATGATGGGGCGGTTCCAAGCGGCAATTCTGTTATGGCATATAATTTTGTCAGGCTGAATCAGTTGACGGAAAAGGAGGAGTACAGGGAACTGGCAGAAAAGCAGATAGGCTATATGTCAGCGCAGGCGCAAAAGTATCCGGCGGGGCATAGCATGTTTCTGTTTGCCAGGCTGCTCTATGAAAATCCGCCGGAGCATATGGTAATTGTCCTGAAAAAGAATTGCGATTTAGAGAAGATAAATCGGAAGCTCTTGTTGCTTGCAAATGTAGTTGTAGTTTCGGAAAGCAGGGAATATCCGCTGTTAAATGACGCTTCAACCGTTTACGTCTGTAAGAACCACACCTGTTTTCCGCCGGCAAATTTATGAAAAGGAGCAAAAGAAAATGTTGCTTGATAACATTGATAAGATACACACGACAGAAATGGGCGTAGGCAGAATTAAGAAAAATCTGCAATTAGATACCGCAGATGTGGTGGAATATTGTAAAAATAAGATTTTGGACAAAGATTGCCATATCTACCGTCAAGGAAAAAACTGGTATTGCGAGATAGATAATATCAAAATAACAGTCAACGCCCATAGCTATACGATTATTACTGCTCACATCCTTAAATAACAGATGTGTATTATTTTTTCCATACCAACAGAAGAATTTTTATTTCAAAATGGGGATATTATCGGAAGTTAATATTTAGTGCTAATTATCAAATTCTCAGATTCTCAACCGCCGGTTGAAAAAGGAACCTCTTATGTGAATAAACGGTTATTGAGGCTCTCCCCATTCTCTGCTAAGATAAAGACAGAATTAAAGAGGTCATTTCATAGCGGAGGTAGGCATGTTAGATAATCAGAAAATGGGGAAATTTATCTGTGAGCAGCGCAAGCGCAATCATCTGACACAGCAGCAGTTAGCGGAAGAACTAGGTATCACGTTTCAGGCAGTTTCCAAGTGGGAGAATGGCATTGTATTTCCCAATATTGAGATTTTGCCGGAATTGTCCCGCATATTGCATGTGTCGGTGGATGAGTTGCTGAAAGCTGATATCAGCAATAAGGAATCGCTTTCTTATGGTAAAGCTGGGGTGGATATCGCTTATTCGGATTCGCTCAAAAGGGATATGGCAAAATTGCTGGTCAGCGAGGATGCGCGTGTCCTTAACGGTGTTGGTCCGTTTGCTTCCCTGTATGATATAGATTTTGAGGAGATTGAGAAACCCACGTTGGTCTTAAAATCTGAGGAGCCTGGCTCCAAACAGAAGTTGGCGATGGAATACGGCTATACGGAATCTATCTGCCACGATATGGTAAATCACCTGGTAAACGATATTATAGTCATGGGTGCAAAACCTTTGGCGGTGTTGGACACAATAGTATGTGGGAAAGCGGAGAAAGACACTATCAATACTTTTGTGAAAGGGATAGCAGATGCATGCCGGGAAAATGGCTGTTCCCTGGTTGGAGGCGAGACTTCCATACAGCCCCAGGTCGTACAGGAGGGAACCTACATTCTTTCCTCTACAGTAGTAGGAATTGTGGATAAATCCCATGTGATTGATGGCTCTGGCGTTGAGGAAAATGATGTTGTTCTGGCAATCGAATCGAACGGTCTGCATACAAACGGCTACTCCCTGGTGAGATTGCTGATGGACCGCTGCCCGGAAATCAAGTTGGAGCGTATTGGCGGTCTGACGTTTATTGAACAGATTATGAAGCCGCATCTGCCGTATTATAAATGTCTGCGGGAGTTTTTTGGCAAGGACTTCTGCCATGGCATGGCACATATCACTGGCGGCGGCATAGAAGGAAATCTATGCCGTATTATACCGGAAGGGCTGTGCGCTGCTATAGATTTATCGCAGATTGAAGTACTTCCGGTGTTCCGGTTTATAAAGGAAAAGGGCAATATCAGCGACCGGGAAATGTTGTTTACATTTAACTGTGGCGTAGGCATGTGCGTAGTTGTGCCGCCCCGGCATGTGGAGAAAGTGCAGTCCCATATCAGTCGTTATTATCACTGTTATCCAATCGGCGCAGTGAAGCGGGGCGCGCAGAAGGTGGAATTCTGCAATCAGCTTATGGGCATGAATCCCACAACGCCAGCGAGCAAAAGCATGATTGCCGGCACAAGATATTTTCTTGGATGATGCCATAAATCGCTCTCAACGTTCCATCCCCGGAGGGGGTAAAACCATTCCAGGAGAACGGAACAGACTGCGCTTTGCAAGGCAAAGAAAACGGCGGTAAGGAACATGGGCACGGTAACGCCGCCCATCTGAATCTGCAGGCTGCAAAGGAAAATCATATCGGCAATTATGTTGCACAGGAAAATAAACAGGCAGTAAGGGATGCAGAATGTCCTCGTCTGGCAGGGCAGAAAACGGACTGCCTGTTCTAAATCATGGTCGCAGGACAATAAGATACAGATGGGTGTGTTCAGGGAAAGGATGGCAAAGCCGATGGGCGCGGTAAAGCGGCTTTCCATCTGCCCCCAAAACAGCGGCAGTACGCAGGCGATACCGTACATGGTGGCAGCGTTTATCAAATAGTTTTTATGGGCGCAAAGATAACGCAACAGGTAACGGTACACGGAGTATTGCCTGTGGACTTTTACAGTCCTTTTCGTTTTCTGGCTCGTAAGGTAGAAACAATATCCATCTGCGTGCAGTAACAGGACAAATGCCAAAATAATATTGACATTTGTCAGCAGCGTAAACCATGGTTTATCCCACAAACATACCATAGCGGCAAGCACGGCAGCAACCCAAAGGGCTCCAAGATACCAATGCTTTTTCAGGGAAAAAATGGCGGCGGCCATAAGGACTGCGTTTACGGTACAGAGGATACCTGCCAAGATTTCTGAGCAGCTCCAGGTGGATATAGCCAGCAAAACAGCCCAGAGTACCGCCGTTTTTGTCAGACATGTGTAAACGCCCAGAGCAGCCACATAGGAAAAGACAAACCTTTTTCTGTCAAAGGGAAGCATCATCATATTCTGCATATACGAAGCATTATCTTGCGAGTTAAGCGCTTGCCACATGACGCCGGCAGTAAAGGCAGTTACCATCAAATATAAAATAAACGGCGCAATCTCAATGCTCAAATCAGCGATATGCAGTCCCCAGAAAAGAATCAGATAAAGGAAGAGTGTACGTGATAATCTTTCGTATTTTGAACCAAAAAATTTTTTGCAGAATGCTTTAAATATCATTTTCATAATGAAGCGCCTCCCGGATGTCTGCGGCATTTATTTGCCCGCGTTCAAAGGTCTGCCGAATTTGTCCGTTTTCCAGGACGAATACACGGTCAGATGTCAGCGTGATGCTTTCCAGAATATGAGAGGAAAACAGCACCGTCCCATAATTCTTGTAGCTGGCAATTTGCTGGTACAAATATTCCGTACTCTCAAAATCCAGCCCATTGACCGGTTCATCGAGCAAAAGCAGCTGCGGTTTCAATGCAAAAGCAGTAATCAGAAATGCTTTCTTGCGGTTGCCGGTGGAGAGGTCTTTTAACAAAACGTCCGCATAATTTTCAAAGTGAAATCCTTGCAGGAGCTCTGATACATTGGGCGATTTCTCTCCGTACGCGGAAAAAACATAAGACAGATACTCCCGGAATGTGAAATATTTAAAGGAGTTATCTTCTGCAAATACCGTATAGCGGCAAAGTTTGAAATCTTTGCTCCGTAATTTGACAGGCGTGCCGTTAAATGTGATAGCTTCGGAACAGAAAGTGGGGAGCAGGCCGGACAGCACTTTCAGAAATGTTGTTTTTCCAGCGCCATTCAGGCCAATCAGGCCTACAGCTTCGTGTTCCGCCAGTTTTATAGAGAAATCTGACAATATCATGTTCTTGCGGTCATACCACGCATTTAAATTATGGATGTCGAGTATCGTGCCGTTCATGTTACCGTTCCCCCTTGCTGTCTTTTTCTTTCTTCCAGGCAGCGAAAGCGGAATACAGGAACAGCCCGCCTAAAATCACATAGAGCCCAGTCATCTCAAGATTGCCGGACATGCCGCTGATGACAGCCGCTGCCAACCAAATTAAACTTAAAATCCCTCGCATATAGACATGACGCATAATCATTACCTCCTCAGATGTTCTTTGTTTGATGTCTATATCATAGCGGAAAAAAGGAGGTTATGCGCAAATGTCCGCAAACGGTAGGTTTTTGACCGCGAACGAAGCAGCAGGGCATTGTCATATGCGATGCTGCTTAAAGTATGCGCAAATTTTATGGAATTGCTGAGGAGATTCCCCATTAGAAAAAGTTTTTTGGAATGGTCAGAGAGTATCCGCTTTTAGAGGTACGCTCTGAAAAGATAAGGTGGCGACAGCCTGAAAGACGTCGTTGCTGTAGGAGGTCTGAATCATGCCGTCATATTTTTCGGCGGCGGTCTGGGCGCTCTTCAATCCCCAGCCGTGCAGTCCGTTCTCCTCTTTTGAGGTCTTTAGCGCGCCATTTTTTTCTATGGGTGCAGTCGTATAGCTGTTCTCTGTCTTAATGACTAACATCTGGTTGATACGGCGGATAACCAGGCGGACAAATCGCTGTTCAGGGGCTGGCACTTGCCTGGCCGCTTCTAAGGCATTATCCAGCAGGTTGCCCAAGATGGCGCAGAGGTCTGCGCTTCGCAGGTTGGTGTGGCGGGGAAATTCTACCTGTACCTGATAGTGAATGCCATGTTCTTTGGCGGTTGCCGCCTTGCTGTTAATGAGGTAGTCTACTGTTTCGTCTCCAGTCCACACGGTATCGGTCATCTCCTGCATGGGCATCTGCAATTCATCCAGATACCGCATAGCTTCTGCTGACTTGCTATGGGAGAGCAGTTGGCGCAGCACACCGATATGGTTGTGAAAATCATGGAACAGCTTGGCGTTGATGGCATAGGCAGCATTCAGGGCGGTGTAGTCGTGTTCCAACAATTCTGCCTGTTCAGATTTCAGCTTTGCCAGTTCTTTCTCCGTCTCGTATTGGCGGTTCATATTGAATACCAGGAGGGACATCATCAAGACAACTGCCAGAATCGTCCACATATCCAGGGTATCGTCTGCAATCGTCAGGGCATTCTGTTCGGACAAGGTTATGACTGCAAGAAATCCTGCAACAGCAATCACAGAAGCCAGACGGAAAGTCTCCTTTCCTGTCGCATTCGGGCGTTTTATGAGATACCATGTCAAAGCCGTCAGCAGCAGATGAAGCAGCCAAATCGCGATTTGCCCCTGTCCTGTCCTGGCATCAAGAAATGCGGGCGAACGGAATAACACACCCAGCCACGCCGCAAAAAGGAATTGCCAGAATGCGGCTGCAATCTCATAAAATATGCCTACAAACAGGCTCATTCTGATATCTGCTTTTTGCAAGCGGCTGGCGCAGACCGCAATCACAAGCGTTTCCAATACCATGCGGTAAAAGTCTGGCAGTCCCATTATCGGCAATGCAGCAGAGATTACGGCCATACCTAAGGATATGGCGGCAATGCTTTTCTTGTTCGGCTTTTGGGAAGAGAGCAGCCGGAAGATAAGAAATAAGCAGACAATGCCCCGCACCGTTCCGGCTGCAGCATTGGAACATAAGATAAGCAAATCCATCATATATGCGTCCCCCAATAATGATTAATCTGTGCTTTTACTTCCTGCAGATGCGTGCGGCTGATAGGGAGGGAAACGCCGTTTTTGAGAATTGCCATGCCGTCTTTCACCTGCATAATGTGTATCATGTTTGCAATCGTTCCACGGTCAATAAAGATAAATTCCTCGGCGTCCAATTCCCCATAAACCTGCTGTAGGCTTTTCCGCACCTTGGATACTCCGCCGGCGGCAGCAATGCTGGCATTTTTGCCGTCCCTTTCAATGTAGTAAATATCTTTGTAGGGAATTTTCTCCAGGCGGCTGTTAGTCTGAATCGTATAAGATTTCCCTTCTTCCAGAACAATCAGCTTAATGGCATCCTGTATGGCGCTGGGCAGACGTTTCCCAATATCATTTTTCGGTACATAGCGGAAAATGGACAATTCAAAAGCGTCTATGGCATATTCGATATGGGAGGTAATGAAAATAATTTTCACATTCGCAAGATATGGTTTGATTTTTTCAGCAATTTCCATTCCCGTACTCCCTGGCATCTCTATATCGAGCAAAATCAAATCAAAGAAAAAACCATCTTCCGTAATGTCATAAAGCAGGTTTTCACTGGATGTATAGGTAATAATTTCCCCCCAATTTTTGCTCTGGCTCAGGCAATTTTCTGTTATATTTTTATGTGTAGCGACAGCATTGTCATCATCGTCGCAGATTGCTATGCGCAGCATTTTATCACCTCATTTGCGTTGCCCATATAATTCCTGTCTCAGCTTTTCACAGATTTCAATCAGTTCTGACAGCTTCTTGCCTGTAATTATACATTGCCATTGCCCAAAATACAACTGATATGAAGCGTTAAAAAGTGAAACATAATTTAGTAAATCATATTTGACTAAAACATTGCAGCTATTGGTTGATAAATACAAAGACAGTTCGCAATTAATGCTGATTTTTTGCGGTTCTTCTATGTCTTATATGGAAGACTACGTGCTGGCATACAAAGCTCCTTTTTATGGCAGACGAACAGCCCAGATGAAGATATTGCCTTTTGATTTTGCGGATACCTGCCGATATTTCAAGAATTTTTCTGCAGAGGACAAAGCCCTGGTTTATGGAATCGTTGGAGGTACGCCGCAATATCTTTTGCAGATGGATGATAAACTGAATGTGGAAGATAACATTAAGAATACTTTTTTGAATCCAACATCTTCGCTTTTTGAAGAGCCAGAGAATCTGCTGAAGCAAGAGGTACGGGAACCAGCGCTTTATAATGCTATTATTACAGCTATTGCAACTGGCTCATCCCGCATGGCGGAGATTTCAAGCAAAGTAGGCGAGAGCACCAGCGTTTGCGCCACCTATGTGAAAAATTTGATATCCTTAGGTATCATCCGAAAGGAAACGCCTTATGGGGAAAAGGAATCGCGGAAATCGCTTTACGCCATTGAAGATAATATGTTCCGTTTCTGGTATCGGTTTGTTCCTGGGAATCATTCGATGATTGCCCGCGGGGCTGCTGAACTTGTGTATAAGCGGCTGGAGCCGCAGTTGTTAATTTCCTATTTTGGCACAGCTTTTGCGTTCCACCAGATGATGCGGAACGATAATCTTGGTCGGCAGCAGAGAAGGGTTCTCAATATGGTTGATAATCTGCGAGGCAGCTTCAAAGCCGAGCTGACGGGAATTGATATCAATGGAGGTCAGCGGCGGGGAGGTCAGCCTGGCTGCAATGGAATTGTTGAAAGATACAATTGACAAATCCTCAGGAATCCGCAGATTCATCTGCGATGCAGTATGTGCCAGCACCAACGCGTGAATATCATCGTTAGCAATAAAAGCCGTCGGACGTTCTTCCATGGAGAGCGTCTTTTTTAACTCCTCCGAATCCTCGTAAGGAATGTAAGGAATTTCAATATAATATTCCGGGCGGAAAGGAATATTCTGTTCCGTCAGCGCTAAAATATATCCTGATTTGCGGTCCGCAGAGAAAATGCGGGCGCTGTCGCAGCCGAGATAGGCGATGCGCGTATGTCCCAGGGAAATCAGGTAGGAGGTGGCGTCTCTTGCCGCCTGTATGTTGTCGTTGTCAATATAAATGGTATCCTGGATATATTTGTCGGCTTTCCCGATGATGACAAACTGAATGCCTTCCCCATAGAGATAGTCGACAATCGGGTCTTGGCGGGAGGAGTAGAGAAGGATGATGCCGTCCAACCGCTCCTCTTTTGACATCTGGCGGATACATTGCAAGATTTCATCCGTGGAAGCGCCGGTGATAAAGGTGGTAAAATATTGTTTCTGGTTGCAGAATTGGCTGATGCCGCGCATTGTTTCCAGGAAGAAAGAGTTCTCGTAGGTATCTTTTTCGGAAACGGGCAGGACAATCCCGATAGTCTTTGTGTTGGGGGCAACAATCGGGGTGTTGGGTTCATAGCCAAGCTCCTGCATGGCTTTTCTTACTTTTTCTTTGGTCTGTTCACTGATGGATGGGTGGTTGGTGCAGGTACGCGATACTGTGGAGGGCGATACGCCGGCCAACTGTGCCACTTCTTTGATTGTTATGCTCATAATATGTTCCTTATCCTCAAATCAGATATTTTACGCACAAAAAATGCTTTCTGTGCGCAATATGTTTCATACTTAGTATAAGAAATGTTGCGGCAAAAGTCAATGTAATGAAGAGTTGAGATTTCTCTATTTTGTGCAAGATGTCTGTGCTGCCCAAGGCAGCAAGACCTTTTGGTACGAAAACAATCAGGCAATTATAGAAATTGGGAAACTAAAAATCTAGAAACAAAAATTTACAAATTGTGCAAAACAGTGCAAAAGATAGCGCAATATAACGCAAATTATCAATGCAAATTGTGCAAAACATAGAAAGTAACATGCGAAAGAAAAGAAGTATTGATAAAAATGTGAAAACGCGATATATTTGATATATAAAGAAAAACGGAGTGCAATACAAATGCAAATAATCATGCAAAGAAATATAAAAATTGCATGAAAATATAAATTATTACAAAAAAGGACAGGAGGAAGGAAAAATGGGAGAAATTAAGATTTTATCTCCGCTGAATGGCAAGGCAATCCCGATAGAACAAGTTCCGGATGACGTCTTTGCCGAGAAGATTATGGGAGATGGAGTGGCAGTTATGCCCACAGATGGCGCAATCTACAGTCCGGTGGATGGAACCGTCGCCACGGTAGCTGAGACCCTTCATGCGTATGGGTTTGAGTCGGAGGACGGCGTGGAAATGCTGGTGCATTTTGGTCTGGAGACAGTAGCTCTTGGGGGAAAAGGTTTTACCTCGCATGTACAGGAGGGTGATAAGGTAAAAGCTGGACAATTAGTTGCCGAAGCGGACATGGAATTTTTGAAAGCCCAGGGAATCAATACGGTAACGCCGGTGGTAATCTGCGATGGCGCAGATGATGAGGAACTGGAATTTACCTATGGCGAAGTGAAAGCAGGGGATGTGCTTGTAAAGAGTGGCGCGGCTGCTTCGGCGGGTGAACAGACATCGAATGCGGAGGACAGAAAAGAGCAAAAAACGACAGAAAGCAGTCAAGGCAAAGAGGGGAATAAACAGACAGAAAGCGTCAAAGATAAGGATGAGCATAAACAGGCGGCAGAGGAAACGCCCAAGAAGAAAAAGAAGCTTGCAATCAATTTTGACTTTTTGCAGAAATTAGGGAAAGTGTTGATGACCGTGATTGCCGTGATGCCAGCGGCCGGTTTGATGATCAGTATTGGAAATCTGATTGTCATTGCCGGAGGAGATGCCGAAATCGTGCATACTGTGGGCAATACGATTGCAGAGATTGGCTGGGCAATCATCAATAACCTGCATATTCTGTTTGCAGCGGCTATTGGCGGTTCCTGGGCAAAGGAGCGGGCTGGCGGTGCATTTGCAGCAGTCATTTCCTTTGTGCTGATTAATAAAGTTACGGGCGTTGTATTTGGCGTGACAGCAGATATGCTGAATTCTGCGGACGCCGTCACGTATACCTTGTTTGGACAGGAGATTCCGGTGGCAGATTATTTTGTTAACGTGCTCAATGCGCCTGCTTTGAATATGGGTGTGTTTGTAGGTATCATTGCCGGGTTTGTAGGGGCAATCGCCTATAATAAGTATTATAATTTCCGTAAGCTTCCCGATGCGCTATCGTTCTTTAACGGCAAACGTTTCGTGCCGTTGGTGGTTATATTTTACTCTACGGTCACAGCGTTGGTGCTGAGCGTAATCTGGCCGGTTGTGCAGACCGGAATTAACAACTTTGGTATCTGGATTGCCAATTCTTCCGATACCTCGCCGGTTTTGGCGCCGTTTATCTATGGAACGCTGGAGCGTCTGCTGCTTCCGTTTGGACTGCATCATATGCTGACGATTCCCATGAATTATACGTCTTTTGGCGGTACTTATACCGTGCTTACCGGGGCAAATGCGGGTACGCAGGTATTTGGGCAGGACCCCTTGTGGCTGGCTTGGGTCACAGATTTGATTAACTTCAAAGACGCCGGGGATATGGCGGCTTACAATGAACTTCTCACAACCGTGACACCGGCGCGTTTTAAGGTTGGGCAGATGATAGGGGCTACCGGTCTTTTGATGGGATTTGCGCTGGCAATGTACCGCCGCGTGGAGCCAGAGAGAAAGAAGCAGTATAAATCCGTATTTATCTCTATTGTGGCAGCCGTATTCCTGACAGGCGTTACGGAGCCGTTGGAGTTCATGTTCATGTTTGCGGCATTGCCGTTATACATTATTTATGCTATTTTGCAAGGGCTGGCGTTTGCTTTGGCTGGCGTTTTCGACCTCCGTCTCCATTCCTTTGGAAATCTGGAATTTATCACGCGGATTCCCATGTCGTTGAAAGCGGGGCTTGGCGGAGATATCATAAACTTTATTATCAGCGTAGTGGTATTTTTTGCGATTGGGTATGTGGTCGCGTATTTTATGATTGGCAAGTTTAAGTATGCCACACCGGGACGTTTGGGCAATTACCTTGATGAGGAGGAAACTGGTGAGGGCGGTGCGAAACCTTCCGCAGGCGGAAGCGAACAGGCAGAGCAGATTATTGCCCTGCTCGGCGGAAGGGAAAATATTACGCTGGTAGACGCCTGTATGACGCGGCTGCGCGTGACGGTCAAAGATGTAAACAAGGTAGCGGAGCTTCCAGAGTGGAAAGCACAGGGAGCTATGGGGCTGATAAAGAAAGATAACGGTATCCAGGCGGTGTATGGGCCGAAAGCGGATGTTTTGAAATCAGATATTAACGATATTTTATAGTGACAGTTCAGCCAGCCGCAATGAAGAGGAAAATAATATGAAAATCATGACATTAAATGCGCACAGCCATGGTGTGGATATGCCGATAAGCGTATTCCATAAAAATCTTGATAATTTGGCAGATTGTATTGTGCAGCAGCAGATTGATGTGGTTGCCTTGCAGGAGGTATGCCAGACACAGGGCGCAAAGATTGTTAAGGAAGAAGAAATTCATGGCTTTGTAACGGTAGGTAAGGGGACGGTTATCCGGCAGGATAATTATGTGTGGCAGCTTATGCATAGGCTGGAGCAAAAGGGTTGCCGGTATAGCTGGACCTGGGTCGGCATAAAAACAGGATATGGGATATTTGATGAGGGGCTTGCTGTAATCAGCAGGTTCCCCATCGAACATGCGGAAACGTATTATCTTTCCCATTCCCAGGATTACCAGAACTGGAAGACGAGAAAAGCAATTGCGGCAGATATCCGTATCGGAATGCAGAAGATTTGTGTTGTTTGTACTCATCTGGGCTGGTGGGAGGATGAGGAAGAACCATTTGCCGGGCAGATGGACCAGCTGCAAAAAGCGTTGTCTGCCAAAGAAGGAAACATTTTTCTGATGGGTGATTTTAACAGTCCGGCAAATGAGAGGAATACAGGATATGATTATGTGAAAAGCTATGGATGGCTGGACACCTGGCTGCTTGCCGGACATGGCGGACATGAGGTTACGGTTCCGGGAAAGATTGATGGCTGGAGCGAGGAAGCGGAACAGGGATTGTGCATTGATTATATCTGGTCCAATTATCCAGTAAATGTTGCAGCTTCCCGAATCGTATTTTCCGGGAAAGAGGAGCCGGTGATTTCGGACCATTTTGGAATTTTAGCAGAAATCTGTGAAAAATGAGGAAGCGAGGAAGAAGAATGAGAAAAAGCGGGATTTTACTTCCGATTAGCAGCCTGCCGTCTGCGTATGGGATTGGCTGCTTTTCCAAAGAGGCATACGAGTGGGTGGATTTTCTGAAAAAGACCGGGCAGAGCTGTTGGCAGATTCTTCCGCTGGGCCCGATTGGATATGGGGATTCCCCATACCAGTCTTTTTCATCCTTTGCCGGCAACCCTTACTATATCAGCCTGCAGAAGCTGGTATCTTATGGATGGCTGACAGAGGAGGAATGTGAAGAGGCAGAATGGGGGGAAGAGGAACGGTATGTGGATTACGGTCTGTTGTATGAGAACAGATTTGCCATGTTGCGGAAAGCCTTTGGGAGAAGCGGGATTGAGGAAAATGCGCAGTTCCTGAAATTTCGGGAAGAAGAGAAAGAGTGGCTGAACGATTATGCATTGTTTATGGCATTGAAGGAAGAAAATGACGGAAAGCCTTGGACTTTGTGGGAAGAAGATGTAAAATACAGGAAAGAAGAGGCTTTAAGGGAAAAGGAAAAAGAACTTGCGCAGGAGATTTGCTATCATAAATTTCTGCAGTTTGAGTTCTATCGTCAATGGCTGCAATTAAAGAGTTATGCGAACAGCCAGGGTGTGGAAATCATTGGCGATATTCCAATCTATGTGTCTATGGACAGCGCCGATGCCTGGGCGGGCAAAGAGTTATTCCAATTTGATGAACATGCCAAGCCCAAAGCGGTTGCCGGCTGCCCGCCGGACGGTTTCTCAGCCGTGGGGCAGCTGTGGGGGAACCCGCTGTATGATTGGGATTACCATCGCGCCAGCGGATTTGCCTGGTGGATGCGGCGGCTTCAGTTTTGCTTTCGCATGTATGACGTGGTACGGATAGACCATTTCCGTGGATTCGATGAGTATTATGCGATTCCCTATGGCGCAGCAGACGCCAGGGAAGGAAAATGGCAAAAAGGACCGGGGATTGCCTTGTTTGAGAAAGTGCAGCAGGTGTTTGGCAAGCGGGAAATCATTGCCGAGGATTTGGGCTATGTGACGGATTCCGTGCGTAAGCTGGTGGCGGACAGCGGCTACCCAGGCATGAAAGTGCTGGAATTTGCCTTTGATTCCAGGGATTCAGGAAATGCCAATGATTATCTGCCGTATAATTATGACAGAAACAGCGTGGTTTACACTGGGACGCATGACAACGAGACGATTAGCGGATGGTTCTGTGAAGGGCTCAAAGAGGAAGAACGGCAGGGGGTAAGGGAATATCTTTGTGATTTTAAGAGCAAGGATGAGGAGATGTATTATCCTCTGGTATGCGCGGCGATGGCAAGCGTGTCTAAGCTGTGTGTGATACCGCTGCAGGATTGGCTGGGCTATGACAACCGCGCGAGGATGAACGTGCCCTCCACCACAGGGGAGAACTGGCGTTGGCGGGTAAAGAAGGAAGAACTGACCGAAGAATTGGCAGAGAAAATTCATGCGGCAGTAAAACGGTATGGCAGAGAGCATAGGCAGCCTGGCGCAGTCGCCGGGTGACAGATATCTCATTGTAGTTGTTTTGGGGAAAGGATAAGCAGCGGAGGTGCAGGTTATGGTAAAATTTTATGGAAAACCAGTGTATAAGGGCATCGCAGTCGGTTCGGTGGTGGTGCTGAAAAAGGAAGACCAGAAAGTAAAACGCAGGAAAGTGGACAGTCCGCAAGAAGAAGTGGCAAAAGTCGAGAGGGGAGTGAAAACTGCCCAGGAGCAGCTGCAGGCTTTGTATGAAAAGGCAGTGGTTGAGGTGGGCGAGGCCAGTGCGGCAATTTTTGAAGTACACCAGATGATGCTGGAAGATGAGGATTATCTGGATGCTATTTACAATATGATTCGTGCGGAACAGGTAAATGCAGAGTATGCCGTGGCGGTGACCGGAGATAATTTCTCGGAGATGTTTGCCGGGATGGACGATGATTATATGAAAGCCCGGGCGGCGGACGTCAAAGATATATCCAACCGTCTCGTACAGTGTGTCAGCGGCAATCAGGATGCCGGGCTCAACTTCAAAGAGCCGTCCATTATCGTGGCAGATGATTTGAGCCCCAGTGAGACAGTACAGATGGATAAGAAGAAGATTCTGGCATTTGTCACGGTCCATGGTTCCGCCAATTCCCATACGTCCATATTGGCGCGGATGATGAATATTCCGGCATTGATTGGCGTACCGCTGGATTTGGATAAGATTCAGTCAGGGATGAAAGCTGTCGTGGACGGCGTACAGGGAGAGGTTGTCTTTGAGCCGAATGAGTTTGTCTGTGAAGAGGCCGAGCGCAAGATTAAAAAGGAACAGGAAAAGCTACAGCTTTTGCAGGAACTGAAAGGGAAAGAGAATGTGACACTGAGCGGCAGGAAAGTCAATGTCTTTGCCAATATCGGCGGTATCGGGGACGTCGGCTATGCCCTGGAAAACGATGCGGGCGGCGTAGGGCTTTTCCGCAGCGAATTCCTCTATCTCGGCAGAGACGATTTCCCGACCGAGGAAGAGCAGTTTCAGGCGTACCGGCAGGTTTTGCAGACCATGGGCGAGAAAAAGGTCATCATCCGTACGCTTGATATCGGGGCGGATAAACAGGTGGATTATTTTAACCTGGGCAAGGAGGATAATCCTGCCTTGGGTTACCGCGCCATCCGCATCTGCCTCAAACAGCCGGACATCTTTAAGACGCAGCTTCGCGCATTGTTCCGTGCCAGCGTATATGGAAACCTTTCTATTATGTATCCGATGATAATCTCCGCAGAAGAAGTGGAAAAGATTTATGCGATTGTCGAGGAAGTCAAGGAGGAGTTAAGGAAAGAACAGATTGCATTTAAGGACCCGGAACAGGGCATTATGATTGAGACCCCGGCGGCGGTGATGATTAGCGATAAATTGGCGCAGATGGTAGACTTTTTCAGTGTGGGCACTAATGACCTGACACAGTATACGCTTGCCATTGACAGGCAGAACGAAAAGTTGGATGATTTCTACAATCCGCACCATGAAGCAATCCTGGCAATGATACAGATGATAACCGACAACGCCCACAAGTATGGGAAATGGGCAGGAATTTGCGGCGAATTAGGAGCAGACCTGGAACTTACGGAAACATTTGTTAAAATGGGTATTGACGAATTGTCCGTCTCTCCGTCTATGGTACTGCCGTTGCGCAAACGAATCCGGGAAATTTCTTAGAGCGTGTTTGAAAGTTGCTT
Source organism: uncultured Lachnospiraceae bacterium (assembly GCA_910583835.1). GTDB lineage: Bacteria > Bacillota > Clostridia > Lachnospirales > Lachnospiraceae > Petralouisia. The sequence continues at coordinate 49,832 of CAJTYM010000011.1, forward strand.
TCTGTTGGGGATGTTATGTAAATATTCCACAGGGCAAATACCCTGTGGATAAAGATAAAAATATTTTAAATTTTAAGGAGGAATAAGAAATGCAGAAATTTGATTATGTGATTAAGGATGAAGTGGGAATCCACGCAAGGCCGGCAGGGCTTCTGGTGAAAGAAGCCAAAAAATACCAGAGTGAAGTGCGCATTGTAAAGGATGGCAAATCTGCTGTTGCCACGAAATTGATGGCAGTCATGGGGCTTGGCGTAAAATGTGGGGACACGGTAGTTGTGGAAGTGGAAGGCGCAGATGAGGATGCTGCCTGTGAAGGAATCAAGGCTTTCTTTGAGAGTAATTTCTAATTGTTTGTGAATAAAATCAGCATTGGCGGACATCTTAAATAAATATGACATTGTGAAATAAATTATTCTAGAATAAGATGTCCGCAGCGGTTACAGCTTTGTATCGGCGTGGCGGGCGGGAAAGAGGTAAGAATGGAAAGACAGATGAAACCAGGGAAAGTGGCGGTGATTGGCTGCGGGTTTGTCGGTTCTGCCACAGCGTTTGCCCTCATGCAGAGCAAGCTGTTTACGGAAATGGTTCTGCTTGATATTGATTTCGATAAAGCGGACGGTGAGGCAATGGATATCGCCCACGGCATTCCCTTTGCCGGGCAGATGAAGATTTATGCCGGAAATTATGAGGATATTGCAGATGCAGGAATCATCATTATAACGGCGGGCGCGAACCAGAAGCCGGATGAGACCAGGCTGGACTTAGTGAACAAGAACATTGCCGTCTATAAAAATATTATTCCCAAAATTGCCGTACAGGGATTTGAGGGCATTCTGCTGATTGTGTCAAATCCGGTGGATATCCTGACCTATGCCGCCGTAAAACTGAGCGGTTTTCCAGAAAACAGGGTCATAGGAGCGGGCACGGTCCTCGATACGGCAAGGCTCAAATATGCGCTGAGCGAGCATCTAGGCGTGGACAGCCGCAACCTCCACTCCTTTATCATCGGCGAGCACGGCGATAGTGAAATTGCCGCCTGGAGCAGCACGAACGTGTCGGGCATTCCGCTGGACGATTTCTGTGAAATGCGCGGACATTTCAACCATGCGCAGGCGATGCGGGAGATTGCAGAGGACGTCAAGAACAGCGCCTATGAGATAATTGAGAAAAAAGATGCCACTTACTATGGTATTGCCATGTCTGTCAAACGTATCTGTGAAAGCATTGTCAGGGATGAGAAATCTATCCTGCCAGTGTCGGCTGTCATGCACGGATATTATGGAATCGAGGGAATTGCCCTCAGTATGCCGGCGATTGTGGGGGCAAATGGTGTGGAGACCCATGTGCCGATTTCGCTGAATGAGGAGGAGGAAAAAGCGCTTAGCCATTCCGTGGAGACAATCAAGGGAATTGTGTCCCAGCTTAGTTTATAGTGAAATTTTGTAGAAATGCAGGAAACGCTGGCTCAGGTAATGGGAGTCAGCGTTTTTTAATGAAAAATTACGTGCTTCTAATACGGAAATATGTTAATATTAACCATGTATAGTTTTATCCAAATATCGGAGGAGGAACTGCAATGGCAAATAGCGATAACGCAAAAATCTCAGAGAAATGGTATGTTGATTAGAATCTTGCAAAATAACAGTAGGAGTTAAGTGGAGGTTTTCATGACAATAGAGGAACTTAAAAAACTCATTGAAATAGGTGAGAAAATCGACATTGAATTCAAGAAATCTCAGGATGAATTGAATAAAGATTTGTATGAGTCTGTGTGTTCTTTTAACAATAGAGATGGTGGACACATTTTTTGTAAATAAGGTATATCCCAATTTGGGATTGGAGTTTTTGGACTTTGATGTTATCAAAAGAGCAAAGAAGTTGGCAATGGGAGAGTAGACAACCATGCATGGACAGATATGAACGAGGAGGAAATTCTTAGAAGTTCAGGTCTGGTTTTGACGGATTCAGATACTGGAAAAGAAGGAATTACCCTTGCGGCAATATTACTTTTTGGTAAAGACAGTACAATAATGTCAGTATTGCCACAATATAAGACAGATGCAATTTACAGAGTAAAGAATGTAGATCGTTATGATGACAGAGAAGTAACAATTACAAATCTCATAGACAGTTTTCTCAGATTGATGGATTTTGGCAAGAAGCATTTAAATGATGTTTTTGTTCTTGAGGGAGAGCAGAGTGTAAGCGCAAGAGATAAGATTCTTAGAGAGATTATTTCAAACATTTTAGCGCACAGGGATTATTCCAGTGCTTATCCAGCAAAGCTTATTATTGAACAAGAAAATATACAAAGCTTTACTCAGGTGGAACACCTATTTTTGTTGAGGATAATATATTCCAGATTACAATACCCATTGATAATGTTGCTAATCTTAAGGTTGGTCCAACGGCTGCGGAAATAATAACAAAAAATGTTGTTGCTAGTCAAAAAGCGAGCGATATTTTGGGCGATATTTTGAGCGATATTTTGAGCGATAAATTAACTGGAAAAGAAAAAGTATTTTTAGAAATACTTATTCATCAGCTAAAAGAAGACAAATATGTTACAACGACAATCATGTCAAATATAACAAGTATTCCGGTATCTACAATTAGAAGATATATGAAAAAATTCTGTCAATTAGGTATATTAGTGTCAGAAGGAAAAAATAAAAGCACACAATATCGTTTAAAGAAGATTTGATAGTAAATATGGAGGGAAATATTGTGCATACGAATAATGAAATTGAAGCTGTTATTACGAGTTTCAACCAGAAATCTATGATTTATGAAGCTGTCCATTCCTTGTGCTGTCAGACTGCAAGACCGAAAAGGATTATCATTGTAGACGATGGCACAACGGATGAAGAATCTAGAAATGTTTTGCAAGAGATAGAAGCAGATAGCGACCTGTCCGTTCCGGTGATTGTCATCCGTCAGCCCAATAAAGGGGTGTCGGCAGCAAGGAATGCAGGTATCGGTGCCTCTAAAGCTTCTTTGGTGTTGGTGCTTGATGGGGATGACAGCCTGGAACCTTCTTTTATTGAAGAAGCCAGTCAATTGTTAAATGAAAACCCATCCATGGTTGCAGCCTCTTCTTGGATGCATACCTTTGGCGCTCTTGAATCCACTGTATGCCCACCTGGGGGAGCTGCTATTGCATTCCTGGCGCGTAATTGCTGTCCTGCGACACATATTTTCCGCCGCGAAGCATGGCGGCAATGCGGTGGGTATGACGAAACGATGCGCAGTGGTTTTGAAGATTGGGACTTCTTTTTAAGCATGTTGGAAACTGCCCCTGGTACATATATTGGAATTGTGGAAAAGCCGCTGATAAATTATCGTACCACACCTGCGTCATCAAATATCAGAAGTATGGAAAAGCGGCTGCAGCTTATGCGTTATATAATCGAGAAGCATATAAATATTTATCAGGAACATATGACAGAGGCAATTTTGGGAATTGAGGCCGCATCTATTTCCAGGCTTTATGGCTGGGAAAGTGAAATGATACATGCGAAATTACATGGGCAAGAATTAAGCAAAATTTCAAATGAATTTATGGAAAGCCCATCTTATGGAGACGGAGGGATGGCAGCAGCCGTGCGTATTGCGTCAATGAATCAATCTGCAATTTTATGAACTGCGTTTTTCGGTATCCATGAAAATGGGATAAGGCATAGATTGATGGAGAAACGGTAAGGAGGCATATTATGATGAAAGTACAGGTAAAACCCTTAGAGGGCATAGTGTTAAACGGTAAGACAATTTCGTTGCATTGTTCCAGGGAAGCGGTGGAAGAAATTCTCGGAGAGCCGGACAGATGGAAGAATTCGTACTATTATTATCATAATGAACTGCGATTTGATTTTAATAGTGACAATGAACTTGAATTTATTGAATTTTTAGCTGGCCATGACAGCAGGCTGCAGCCTGAAATATATGGAATCTGTCCTTTTCAGGTTGCTGCCGATGAGGTATATGCAGTTTTGTCGGAGCATAATCAAGGAGAGATTGACGATAGCGAAAACGGTTATTCCTATGGATTTTTGGAAACCAGTATAGGGATATACAGACCGCGAATCCCCGATGATGTTTTGGAAATGGAGGAAGAGGCCAGAGAAAGCGGCGAGCCGTTAAGCAAAGAAGAGTATGAATATGAGATGAAAAAGGCGAACTATTGGGCAACTTTTGGGTTGGGTGTGGAAGGATATTATAAATGAGTCTTGATTTATAGTAATTTAAAGAGTAGTATGAGTGTTTAGATGCGTTGTTAATTGGAGGCGATACTGTTGGTTGAAAAGACCTGCCGTCCCGCAGATACAAGATTATTACAGGAATTAGAATTGGAAGGACAACATGTTTATTTTGATTCCCTGCAAGAAATTGGTATGGAATATAATGAGGCAAGAGCATTAGAATTGTGTAAGACGTGGATAGAACGCGATGAATTTATTGACCGGAAAGAATTTGGAGGTCCGATTTATCAGCAGATTGATGAAGCCTATAAATTTGTTCTGCGCCATATTAATAGAGGTGCAGAAATTAATGGAATTGTTGAGGCTTGGGGAACTGGGCTTGGCAGGATTCAAAAAAGCTGCCGGGAACATAATTTGCAACAACCCATTATTGAGGAATTTGGCGTTGGATTGTGCTGCAATAAAAAGGAGCGATATCATGTCGGAACGGACAAATAAAGAATTATTTGAACAAGCAAAAGTTTCCTCCGCTGTTATCAGGTTGGCGATACCAACAATTATCAGTTCGCTTGTGATGGTCATCTATAACCTGGCGGATACTTATTTTGTCGGCCTGCTGGATGACCCGGTACAGACCGCTGCGGTTACGCTGGCAGCCCCGGCGCTGCTCGCATTCAATGCCATAAATAACTTGTTTGGCGTTGGGACTTCAAGTGCGATGAGCCGTCTGCTTGGCAAAGGAGAGACGGAAAAGGTCAAGGATTGTTCTGCCTTTGGCTTTTACTGCGCCTTGTTTTGCGCCGGACTGTTCTTTTTGCTCACATATGTATTTTTAAACCCACTGGTCCGTCTGCTGGGGGCGGATACGGACAATTTTGCCGCTACCTTTGCCTATATGAAATGGGCGGTTTCTTTTGGGGCAATCCCCTCCATTCTTAATGTGGTGTTTGCCTATCTGGTGCGGTCGGAGGGAAATGCCATGCATGCCAGCATCGGAACCATGAGCGGGTGCATTCTGAATATGATTCTGGACCCCTTTTTTATTCTGCCCATGGGACTTAACATGGGAGCGGCGGGAGCAGGACTTGCCACATTCCTTTCCAACTGCATGGCATGTCTGTATTTTCTTGTCCTGATTTATGTCAGGCGCAGAAGAACCTGTGTCTGTATTGATATCCGGCGTTTTTCTTTTGATAAATCTATGGTTGCCGATATATTTGGCGTAGGGATTCCGGCAGCGGTACAGAATCTTTTAAACGTAACCGGAATGACAGTCTTTAATAATTTTGCTACTGTTTATGGCTCGGAGGTAGTGGCGGCGATGGGGATAGTGCAGAAGATTCAGCTGGTTCCCTTGCAGATAACCTTAGGCGCGACACAGGGAATCATGCCGTTTGTCGGTTATAATTATGGAAGCGGAAACAGGGAGCGTATGAAAGAAGCTGTGCTGTATCTCTTGAAACGAACCATCCTGATGCTGTTTCTCGTGGCTGCGGCGGGCAGCCTGGCGTCCGGCAGCCTGATAGGGCTTTTTATCAAGAATGAGGCAGTTGTCTCCTATGGTTCTCGTTTTTTGGTCGGTTTTTTGTTTGCCTTGCCCTTTGCCTGCCTGGACTATACGACAGTCGGAGTATTCCAGGCAGTTGGTGCGGGGAAGAAGTCATTGCTGTTCGCATTTCTGCGGAAGATTGTCCTGGAAATTCCGGCGCTGGCGTTACTCAATTATTTCTTCCCCCTGTATGGAATGACCTACGCTTCCATGTGCGCAGAAATTATTTTATCGTTGCTGGCAGCGAGGATGCTATGGGCGATATTACAGGGAAAAAGTATAAAAGGAATCTGAAAGGAAAAACATTATGCAGGAAGTTAGTTTGGCAAAACGCACAGCAGATAAATTAAGGGATTTGATACTGACAGAGAACGTATATAAATTCGGGGATAAACTTCCCAATGAAAATGTGCTTTCCGCCCAACTGGATGTCAGCAGGACAACGCTTAGGGAAGCCGTTCACATTCTGCTGTCGGAAGGGCTTTTAAATGTCCAGAGGGGCAGGGGGACGTTTGTTGTGGAGCAATGGGAGCGTCCGGCAGACAGTGGGATTGATTTGCAGGAACTCAGCAGTAAGAAAGTGACTTTGCGTGATTTGTATGAGACGAGGATGATATTTGAGCCGGAGGCTGCTGCTTTGGCGTGTAAGAGGGCGAGTGATGAGGAAATTATACATATTTTGGAATTGGGGAAACAATGTCAGGCTTCCTTAAACGAGAGCGTGGTCGGCAAGCAGAGAATTGAATCGGAGATTGCTTTTCATGGCGCGCTTATCAGGGCGTCCCACAATGAATTCATTGGACAGTTTCTGCCGGTGCTGACTGCAACGATAGAAAAGACGTTTGATTTGAACCATAATCTTCATATCATTGCCAAAGAAGCGTATGCAGACCACGTAATGATTATGAAGTTTTTAGAACAGAGGAATCCGGAGGCAATTAAATGTGCCATCAAGATACATCTGAACAATGCCATGATTACGGAGGAATTGGAAAAACCATAGACAGCGTATACGTTTATTCCCATAAAGGTCAAATACCTCGTCAGCTTGCTGCGGGGTATTTGATTTTTTGGAAATATCCTTGACAAATCACCCTATAAGTTGTATAGTTGTCATACAACATAAGATAGGATGTATTATTAAAGGAGGAACAAACATGAACGAAGCGAAGATTTACTATGGAGAAGACTGCAACATGAGCCTTTTGGAAGGGAAAACCATTGCAGTCATCGGGTATGGAAGCCAGGGACATGCACATGCGTTGAACGCGAAAGAGTCCGGCTGTAATGTCATCATTGGCCTTTACGAGGGAAGCAAATCATGGAAGAGGGCGGAATCTCAGGGATTTGAAGTATTTACAGCAGCCGAAGCAGCTAAAAAAGCAGATATTATTATGATTTTAATCAATGATGAATTGCAGGCGGATATGTATAAGCGAGATATCGAGCCAAATTTGGAGGATGGCAATATGCTGATGTTTGCCCATGGCTTTAACATCCATTTTGGCTGCATTACACCGCCTGGGAACGTGGATGTCACCATGGTTGCCCCCAAGGGTCCCGGACATACAGTGAGGAGCGAGTATCAGGCGGGCAAGGGTGTGCCCTGTCTGGTTGCCGTTTCACAGGACGCTACTGGAAAAGCTTTGGAGCGTGCGTTGGCATATGCGCAGGCTATCGGCGGCGCAAGGGCAGGCGTCCTGGAGACGACTTTCCGCACAGAGACAGAGACAGACCTTTTTGGAGAACAGGCTGTTTTATGCGGCGGCGTCTGCGCATTGATGCAGGCTGGTTTTGAAACGCTTGTTGAGGCTGGCTACGATGCCAGAAATGCTTATTTTGAGTGTGTACATGAAATGAAGCTGATTGTAGATTTGATTTATCAGTCAGGATTTGCGGGAATGAGATATTCCATTTCCAATACGGCAGAATATGGCGATTATATTACAGGACCTAAGATTGTCACGGATGACACGAAAAAGGCCATGAAGCAGATTTTATCAGATATTCAGGATGGGACATTTGCCAAAGATTTTCTTCTGGAGATGTCTTCCGGTGCACAGGTTCATTTTAATGCCATGAGGAAATTGGCGTCAGAACATCCAGCAGAAGTAACTGGTGCGGAAATCCGTAAATTATATAGCTGGAATAACGAAGGGAAGCTGCTGGATAATTAAACTGCGGCACAAACTTCCGTGTAACAAATCCGGGCAGCGCCAAGCACCGTACCCAGAATTTATCTGTGCGATGCCTGGCGCTGCCCAGCCGTTTATTTCTCCTGTGCTGCAGGATTTACATGTACCATAATATGTTTTACTCTGGGAAAATTCTGCTCAATATCATTGTGCACAGTTTCTGCAATATGATGTGCCTTTTCCAGGGTGTATGATGCATTTGCCTGGATTTCCACATCTACATAAATTTTGTTGCCGAAAATACGTGTCTGCAGTAAGTCAATGTCTAAGACTTGTCTGTTATTCATGACGCAGTCGTAAATATGTCGTTCTGTTTCCTCATCGCAGGAATGGTCCACCATTTTATTCATGGCATCCTTAAAGATATCAAACGCAGCTTTAGCTATGAATATAAATATTACCAGACTGGCAATGGAATCCATAATGGGAAAACCAAGCCTTGCCCCGGCGATTCCTATCAGTGCACCTATGGATGAAAATGCATCGGAACGATGATGCCAGGCATCTGCCATTAAAGCGTTGGAATCAATCTTTTTCGCATAATGCCTGGTGTACCAAAACATCCCTTCCTTGCTGGCGATTGATATGATTGCTGCTATCAATGCCCAAATGCCTGGTACTTTCAAATTGTTATAGTTGCCGTTAAAGATGTTTCTTGCAGCCCCCATGCCGATACCTAGTCCGGTAATAAACAGAACCATTGCCAGGATAGTAGCTGCCACACATTCTAAACGCTCATGTCCATAGGGGTGCTGCTTATCAGGCGCCTTTGAGGCTAACTTTATGCCGATGATAACTACAACTGTGCTAAATATATCTGACGCCGAGTGTATCGCATCGCTAATCATTGCCTGGGAATGGGCAATGGTTCCTGCCAGAATCTTTATAGCAGATAGTGCTAGATTTACTAAAATCGTAATCAATGATACTTTGTTTGCAGTTCTTTGATAGTCTGTTTCTGTCACGTTATTCTTATTGATATTTTTTGTTATCTTCCATAATCACTTAGAATATTATATGTATGGAGGTTTGTCAGGGTTCCGGCAATTTTGGCTTGGGATAACAGCCGCTGTTCTAAGGGTCTTGCCGTCTCTGGCAGCAGAGATATCGTGCAGAAAAACCTCATTCTTTTTTATCCGTTCTCCCTAACAGATAATCTACAGATACATTATAATAATCTGCAAGTTTAACAAATATTTCTATGGGAATATTAATTTTTCCGAGTTCATATTTGGAGTAAGTAGTCTGCTTTATATTTAAATAATCTGCTACTTCCTGCTGTTTTTTGTCACAGTCTTCCCGCAGATTTCTTATATTCTCAAATATCATACGAAAACACCTCATAATCGGAATAAATGCGTACATTCATCTATTCAATTATAATAAAGAAAAAGATTTCAATTGAAAAATAGTCGCAATACGACTATAATCAAGGTAAAATCTGGGAACCTTTTTGCGCTTCAAAGTATCTTAATGTATAAAGGGATAATAATTTTAGACAGATTTGGGTTATTTTGCTGAAAGAGGAAAGGGACTATCTTATGAGAGCGGAAAAGTTTTGTGAATGTGTCAGCAAATGCAGAAACGATTTGTATATTTTGGCGCTTGCAATGTTGGAGAACGAGGCAGATGCAGAGGATGCTGTCGGCAATGCCATCGTAAAAGCATATGAGAATATGGAACAGGTTAGGGCCTTTCATAAATTCAAACAATGGATGCTGATTATTACCAAGAATGAAGCGCTGAAGATTATGAAAAAACGTTTGTATTTGCCGGGAGATGAAGTGGTGGAAGCGTTGGCGAAGCCAGTCAGGGCACATTATGATGAACTTTGGGATATTATACAGGATATGAAAGAAGAATACCGCCTGGCTGTTGTATTGTTCTATTATGATGGACTGTCGCTTCGGGATATATCAGATGTGCTGGATATTCCGGTGGGTACGGTAAAATCAAGATTGAACAGAGGAAGGATGGAACTTAGGGCAGCGCTGGAAAGGGGGAATGGAAATGACCAGATTTGACCGGAAAGTTAAGAAAATGGCAAAGGAATTTAAAGCGCCGGATAGTTATCATGAGAGAGTAGATGGGACGCTTGCCAAAATAAAGGAAGACTATGTTGCGGCGCCCAGAAGAAAACCGATTGTAAAGGCTGCGCTTTATGTAATGGTTCTTTTCGTTATGATAAGCGGAATCCTCCTTTTGTCTGATACGAAATCAGCAGAGGCAAGTTTACTGGAAGCTTTTAAGCAGACATTTTTTGATTTTTTTGGTATGGATGAAAAGCAATCAGAAATAACAGGGGTAGAAAGCGAGAAGAAGACAGCCGTCAGCAAACCAGATTTATTGATGGAACTCAAAGAGGTGGTAATGGATACGCAGAATATTTATGCCATGATAAAAATCACAGCACCGCCCGGCGTGGAATTTAAGGAGGGCATGACATTTGATTATTTCGGTTTTTGTGAAGGGACAAACTATAATGTCTCCACTTTGGTTCCAGGTGTGAGGGACTGTGAGCTTTTTGAAGTTTTGGATGGGAAGGACAATGTGGGATTGTTTGTAATCAGTATCTCAACGGACCAGCAGATTGAAGAGGGAAAGGATGTCACGGTATTTTTTGAAGATTTGATTTCAGGACCGTATGAGGATAAACCAGAAATATTGATAGAGGGTATATGGAGCCTGTCTTTTACTGCGGATTATACAAATTCAAAGGATGTCACGGTAGAAGGCACGGAGGATATGAAGTATTCTTTTGCCGGTACCACGGCGGAGATAAAGGAGATTAAACTTTTGCCGCTGGGTCTGACATTGATTTCCGATGTGTCTAAGGTTGATACGGATACATTGAACACAACGGATACGAGGTTTGTTATTCGCATGAAAATGCTTGACGGCAGTGAAATCGTTGTTGACAGCCCCAATTTGGAAGATGAATGTTTTGTCAGTGGCGGCAGCATCGGACAGTATGAGGAGAATGGGCGGGTTTATCAGAAATATGTAGGGCAGTTTAAAGAAGCGATTGATATCAGCCAGGTAATGGGGATTTACATTGCAGATTATTATGTGCCGTTGAAAGATTATGACTGAAATGAATTTACGCATCTGTGTTTGCGGACACGGGGATGTAAAAATAAATAGCATATATATATGCGGAAAGAAGAGGAGAAAATTATGAAGATGAAGCAGTGGAGTAAAAGGGCGGCGGCATGGTTTTTAGCTATATCATTGTGCTTCACGTCATTTGGCGTATCTGGGGAGGCTGTACAGGCTGCAGCAGATGCAGACAATGGGGAAGAGAATGTAACTTTAAGGGGTCCTGCCATCGATGCGGAGGGAGGAAAAATCGTATGGGACTGTGTCTATTTTGGCAATTACTGGCAGAGCAGGTACATACCCCAGCCTGAGAACCAGCCGGTGCAGGGGGAGGATGATGTGGTGCACGAAGATTCGGATGGCACAAAATATCTTGTTCGCGAAGATAAGACGTGTTATAAATATGAGCCGATTAAGTGGCGCGTTTTATCAGTTAGTGAAGATGGCAGGGAGGCGTTTCTGATGGCGGATAAAAATCTTGATGCCCAGCATTACCATGCTTCATACAGCGATACGGTCACATGGGAAGACTCCGATGTCCGCGCATGGATGAATGAGGATTTCCTGGATACGGCATTTTCAGCCAGGGAGAAAGAAGGAATTATCCGCACGGAGATTGAGAATAAGAAAAGCCCGGAATATGTGAAAGGGGAAAATGAAGAAGACGAGGCGCATACGACAGATTCCGTCTATCTGCCCTCACGCGAAGAGATTACATCACGCACGTATGGATTTACAGATGATACAGGCGTGACAGAGACAAGGAAATCGGAAAATACAGATTTTGCAGGGAACGGCGGAACGATTAAAACAGACAATCCCTCTGCAGATTACTGGCTCAGGACAATGGGAACCCAAGGCCGTGTCAGCCATGTGGATTATTTAGATGGGAAGATTCCTACGGAAAATCTAAATGCGCTTCTTGGCGCTGTAAATGATATAAGCAGGATTCGTCCGGCGCTTCATTTGGATTTGACAAAAACAGACCTTTGGAGTTATGCTGGAAAAGTAAAGCAGGATAAGACAGAAATTGCGCCGCTGGTGCCGACGCAGAAGCCTGAAACGGAACAGGGAGTTACTATGGCGCCAGGACAGGCTTATCCCCAAAATCCGGTGGTCAATGGGAATGATTTAAAAAAGAATACATGGGACTGCATTTATTTCGGAAAGTATTATGATACCAAGATTACGCCCTCTGCTTTGGCAGCGGCAGACGAACATGGAACGGTGAAAGAAGATGAAAAGAAAGAATCGTATCTGATTCGCCACGAGCAGGGATATTTCCAGTATGAGCCGATAAAGTGGCGGGTTCTGTCTGTGAGCGAAGACGGCAGAGATGCATTTGTGATAGCGGATAAAGTGATTGACGTTGCAGCGTATTATCATGACAATGGAGTGGAAATAACATGGGAGAAGAGTGATATCAGAGCGTGGCTCAATGAAGAGTTTTTGACAATGGCATTTACTGCAGAGGAGCAGGCGGCAGTGAAAATGACCGATGTAACAACAGCGGATAATCAGTGGTCAGGGGAGCCCGGCGGGAACGATACCAAAGACAAGATTTATCTTCCCTCCATTGAGGAGGTATTAAATACGGCGTATGGATTTAGCAGCGATGCGGCAGAAGGCGATACAAGAAAAATCACAGTTACAGATTTTACGGGCAAGGGCGGTACGCCATATAAGCCAGCTGACGGTTTTATGTCTTATTGGCTGCGTTCGCCGGGAACGGCGAAAGGCTGCCCGGCGCAGGTAGGTCATTGGGGAGAAGGAGAGATTCTTACAGAGCCAAGCATGATGTTAGAGAAAGCGGCATCGTATCTCGGCATACGTCCGGTTATGCACGTAGATTTGACAGATACGGCACTGTGGACTTATGCGGGACAGGTAACGCCGGAAGGGATAGTTATACCCAAGAAAGAAGAAACAGACACTACGAAGCAGCCAGGGAAACCAACCACAGACACTGATTTAACGCCTGCCCCATCAACGCAGAAGCCAGATACGCAAATAAAAAAACCCGGCAAACCGAAAATAAAGAAATTAGTAAATAAAAAAGGGAAAAAAGTGACGGTTACGCTTTCGGGGAAGGTGTCCGGCGCTACTGGCTATCAGGTGGTATATGCGGCAAAGTCATCCATGAAAGGGCAAAAGAAGAAGACTTTCAAGGGAACCAGCGTGACAGTAAAGGGTCTCAAAAAGAAGAAAACATACTATTTCCGTGTGCGCGCGTATACGAAGAAAAATGGAAAAACAGTGTATGGCAGTTGGGGAAATAAGAAAAGCATCAAAATCAAAAAATAAAAAGGGGGAAAATTATGCCTGAAAAAAAGTTTTTGGCGGCAAAATTCATGGCATTTACTATGCTGTTCCTATGTCTTCTTGTAGGAAACCAGCTGTCTGCAAGAGCAGAGACGGCGCAAGTTGCGCCTGGGATGACGGAGGAAGAGGTCCGGCAGAGGTATGAGGATGCCATTGAGCTGGCGGAGGTGTTTCGGACAGACGAAAGCTTTGCGCATAGCTTTACCTTTTCGGCAGCGGAGGAGGAAAGGCTCAGGACGCTGCTTAGGGAAAAAGTTTATCAGGGCGGCAATCCTTCTGGTACGGTTCTGCGTCTTTCCTATATTAGGAAATATGTAAGCGAAAGGCTTACTTATGACCAGGAGGCATCAGAGATTCCAGAGTCAACGTATACCGTGCTGTGTGAGAACACAGGAACAAGCGCGGTGAATTACAGCTGTATCACACAGGTCGTAAGGGATTTGTGCCTGTTGGACGGTATTCCCTGTTTTCGGCTTTTTGGCGATGACTGGGAGTCGGGAAATGGATATGAGATGGTGATGGTGTATGATGGTTCCCAGTGGTGGTTCCTGGATGCGGCGGCGGACGCAGTGAATCCCGCGGATCTCTATGAGGGGCTGGTGCAGGCGGCGGATGCTCTTGCAGCATTTGGCGGCATGTTCATACCATGGAAGATTACCTTTGACTATAATTATGACTGTGAGGAGGATATGAGCCTCTGGGGAATCCCGAATGGTGTTTCTTTTGGCAGCGGCAAACGTAAGGGGGACTGCTACAGGGTATTTTATGATAAAGAAGATAAAAAAATCAAGATGGGGTATTATGATTCATTGAGCTGCCTGCAGATGAATAATCTCCACTGCTATGGCTCGGACAAAGCTACAGCTGCTGATGGGAGCGCGCCCAGCGGACTGACGGAGTATGCCAAGCTGGAAAGCGGAGGAGAGGAAGTAGGAATTTATGTTGAAGCCGGGAAAGGATATCTCCAATATGGAATTTCCCTGCACGGACGGGTCGTTGTGGACGGCGTGGAATATAATTTTAATGAAAAGGGCAATTCCATCAGCATTCCGTGGTATCAGGCAGAGAATAGGCCGTATGAAGGCAAGGACAAGGAATATATGGCGTCACGCTATGTGAACCAGAAAGAGCAGACGAGAAAAATTGCGGAGGCGCTCTGTGCAGACCCGGATTATTTCTTTGACCTGTATTACAGTGAGGAAGAGCTTGCCTATCTGAACGGAGAACTGGAAACTATTATGGTGACAGAAGACGGCGCAGTGTTATCAGAGAAAGAAAAGGCGCTGCGAATTCTTGAATATATAAACAAAAAGGTCAAATATGAGTATGGCTTGGGCATAAATTATGATTGTTATGAAACGCTGCAGAGAGGAGCGGGGAACTGTACGGAATACTGTGTCTGTTTCCGTGATTTATGTATCCTGTCAGACATTGACTGTTTCTGTATCATGGGGGCAATGGAATCATCCAATCTGTATTTTGTAGGCGGGGATGGTTCAGACCATGGATGGAATCTGGCAAGGCTGGACGGAGAATGGTGTTTCGTGGAGCCGCAGGCTACGAAGCTGTGGTACGATTTTGATAATTTCCCATATTTTCCCCAGTACATCGGTCAGGGCTATACCGGTAACGGCAATCCGGTGGCGGTTTCCGAGGAAGGGCTGCGGCTTCAGCGGATATGGTCGGGAATAGCGTTGTGCTATCAGTTTGAGGAGGATGGGGAGCTTGCCATTTATGCAAGGAAAAGCGCGGGCGCATATGCAGACTATGATGGCAGCCATGATGATGGCGGGATGAATTTCTCCACGGATGAGAATGGAAAGCTGAAAGAAAAGTATGGATTTGTCACATGGGAGAAGACCGTGAATACAGAAGATGGGAAAGCAGCCGAGACATGGCAGGGGTATCTGCGCCATGGGTATCTCTGTATGGGACCAACGGTAATTGACAGTGAACTTTATGAATTTGAGACCATAAAACATACTATGGGTTACTCGGTGTCAGCTGGGCGTAAAATCGGGGAGAAATTATATTACCGGATTGGCAGGATGGACATAGAACCAATCGCAGATGTTGCCTACACGGGAGAAGCTATCTGCCCGAAGCCAGTCATAAAGCATGGGGATACCGTGCTTGTGGAGGGCAGGGATTATGAGGTTGTTTCCTATGACAAAAATACGGAGGTAACGCCCAGTTACTCTTCTGGGGCAACCTGCGAGATAGAAGGAATGGGTGATTATTACGATACGGTGACCCGCCGTTTTAAGATTGTCAAAAGGGATATTTCAGACATGGATGTCACCATGGAGTGGAGCGAGCGTACATGGAGCCAGGAATTAGACGCCGGGGGAGGCTATGGGCAGCCGCAGGTATCGATTGACATGCCTAGGAGTGAATATACGGTAAGCTATTCCGGCTTTGACAATGTGGGAACAGGAACGATTGTCATTACAGGCAGGTATAACTGCATGGGCACGATAAGAAAGACCTGCGAGCTGAAGCCGTGCGAACTGACAGGTGATGAGTTTGAGGTCATGCTTTCCCAGGAATCGTATTCCTATACCGGAGCGGAACACAGGCCGGATGTTACGGTAAGATGGCTGAAAGAGGATGGAACGCTCTGGCGCCAACTCAGCCTAAGCGAATATGACGTTGCTTATGAGAATAACGTGGAGGCAGGCAAGGCAAAAGTGTTAGTTGACGGACGCGGAAAATTTACCGGCAGGCTGGAGGCGGAGTTTTCCATCCAGAAGCAGTCTGGCAATAATCCCAACCCCGGAGGGCAGGAGCCGAATCCGGGAGGGCAGGACCCGGACCAAGGCGGACAGGGTCCAGATTCTGGCGGACAGAGCACGAATCCAGGCATTACGCCAGGTACAGGGGCAGCCGTAAATCCGGTGGAGAAGCCGGATTCTGGCAAGCAGCCGGCTGAGACAGAACCAGCACAGCCCAAGAAATTAGGCAAACCTAAAGTTAAGAAGTTAAAAAATAAAAAAGGCAGGAAAGTTACGCTTATCCTCGCAAAGAAAATATCCGGCGCAGACGGCTATCAGGCAGCATATGCAGCAAAGCCATCCATGAAAGGGCAGAAGAAGAAATCCTTTCAAGGGACCAGCGTGACAATAAAGAGCCTGAAGAAAGGTAAAACATATTACTTCCGCGTGCGTGCTTATACGATGAAAAATGGGAAAAAGGTATATGGCAGCTGGGGAAGCAAGAAAAGCATTAAAATAAGAAAATAAATTTTAAATTTGCAGTATTGCTTATAATCGTTGGAGCGTATTTTGCGTTTGGGGAGATTTTCCTGCTGTCCGATAAGTTAGATTAAGAGACGGTCTGTGCAAAATATACAAGGAAATGGGAGCGGATTACAGAAGAGGGGAAGAGGGAGCCGGTTACCATGCCGGGGAAATGCAAGGAGGACAGAGATGAGCAGGTAGTTGTCGAGACGGTTCTGCCGGACAAGATTGACAATGGCTGCTATCTCTGTTTTCGCAGTGCAAAGCAGGATATGAAGTTTTACGTTGACGGGCAGCTTAAAAAAGAATATTCCACAGAAAAGAACAGGCTGTTTGGGAGGATGAGTGCGGCTGCTAAACCTTGCGGTGGAAGAAATATGGGGAACAGACGGCAGCGCTGTCGGAACAGATAGAGCAGCAATTAAAAAATAGCCGAGGTATCAAATGAAAAAGAAAGAACAACGTCAAATGATTGCGTATGAATGAAGGATGTGCTAAAATGTATAGGGATAGCATAAGTTTGGAGGTAAAAGGATGTCAGTCAGATTGATGTTAGCATATAATTTCCATCAGAAAGTACGCAGCCTGTTTTCTGAATACACAGATATGCTGATGGAAGGAGAATCTTCATTTGGGCAATATCTTGCGATACAGAATTATGATGATGAGCTGGAGCATTTGGAGAAGAAATATGGTTTGCCGGAAGGAAGGCTGTATTTGGCTTACAGCGATGGGGAATTAGCCGGCTGTATAGGCTTGAAGAAGGTTGACGCAGTAAATTGTGAGATGAAACGGTTATATGTTAAACCGCAGTTCAGAGGCAAAAAGATAGGGGAAATCCTTATTCGCCAGGTTATAGATGATGCCAGGGATATTGGTTATGAGCACATGCTGTTGGATACATTGCCTTTTTTGGAAAGCGCAATTTACATGTATAAGAAATATGGGTTTTATGAAATTGAAAGTTATAATGACAGCCCGATGGAAACTTCCATATATATGAAAATGGATTTATAGAGAGATAAGTATATTGGAGGGGGCTATTATGAATTTAGGGACAACGTATATTTGTGTAAACGATATGCAGAAATCATTAGTTTTTTTGCGGAAAAAGGGCAAGCCAGAAATAACATTATCATCCTTAACTTTGAGGCGGAAGATTTGAAACAGGAACATGAGCGGCTGCTGGGGCTTAACATAGGGAAGGTGTCTGATTTGATGTACGTCAATGTGCATATGCCGTACTGGTACTTTAATTTTGAAGGCCCTGACGGAAACACTATTGAAGTGGCAGGAAAATATGTGTGACGAATATGCTGAACAAGGAGAATTTTGAAGAATATAATATGTTAGGAAATGGATATGACAGACAGTCGTACTCTCATTTCTTTATGATGATACCCAAAGGTCTTGCTGCCTCTGACAGCAAAGACATCTTGCACAAAAATTGGAAATTATGCTATAATATGACAAATATTGTAAATGGAGGAGATGTAACATGAGCTATATCGCATGGGATGACAGTTATGCTATCGGTGTGGACTTTATTGATAAAGAACACCAGGTGCTCTTTTCAACGATGAATAAATTGATGAGTCTCAGTGAACGCGAGGAGAAGAGCGAATATGTATGCCGGGAAGGCATTAAATACCTGAAAAGCCATACTGAAAAGCATTTTGTACATGAAGAAAAGTATATGCAGTCAATCAATTACAGTGATTATGAGATACACAAGCGTCTGCACGATGATTTCCGGTTTAAGACGATGCCTGCATTGGAAGAGGAACTGGAGAGTTCCGGGTACTCCGCTGATTCTGTCCGGCATTTTCTGGGTGTCTGCATTGGCTGGGTCATTTCCCATACAGTGACCGAGGATCAGGCAATTGTAGGGAAGACAGGCAGTAAGTGGGGAGATATCCCGCACGAGCAGGAAAAGGATGCCTTGGAAGCAACGATAATCCAGCTTGTGCATGAGATGTTTCAGCTGAAAGCGAAGATGATAAGCGGGCAGTATGCTGGCGAGGATTTCGGCAAAGTATTCTGCTGCCGCATGGTATACAGTGGGGAGAACAAGGAGCGTTGGCAGATTACGCTTGTTTTTGAAGACAGGCTTCTGCTGAAAATCATCAGCAATATCATGAACGCAGAGTACCCGAAAGTGGATGACATGGTGCTGAATGTCACCCGTTATCTGTCAAGGCAGTTCTTAGAGCAGATTAGGGAACGGATACCGGCATTTGATTTGATGACGCTGGAAGATGAAAGCTTGCTGACCCACGAACAGCTTTTGAAAGCTTTTGCGCGTGAGCATCCTTCCTGCAGCCTGTTATTTAGTACACAGGAGGGCTATTTTGCCTTTAGCGCAGTATCTGCGGAATCCCTCAAGGGTAAGATTGTCTCAGAAATCAATCATCAAAATGCTATGAATGCAGTCAGGGAGTATCTGGTGAAAGAGAACGAGGAACAGGAAAGGCGTAGGCATAAGATTCTTGTGGTAGATGATTCTGAATTTATACTTGCCAGAATGCGGCAGTTATTGTCAGGCAAGTATGATATCCTGGAGTCTGATTCCAGCATTTCTGCAATTAAGATTATAGCAGTCAACCGGCCGGACTTAGTCTTGCTCGATTATGAGATGCCTATCTGTGATGGGAAACAGACCTTGGAGATGATTCGCTCAGATAAAGATATAGCCGATATTCCAGTGATGTTCCTTACCAGCAGGAGCGACAGGGAGAGCGTGAAGAATGTCAAAGCGTTAAAACCGGAAGGATATTTATTAAAAACCATGCCGGAAGATTTCATTATTAAGACGGTGGAGGATTTTTTTGCAAATAAAAATTAGTCTCATCTGCAATCAGCAAAGTGAGACATGATATCAGATAAAAATAGCCGGGGGCAGGATTTCTGCTTTTGGCTATTTTATCATTCTGATAAGGGGCAATTTGCTATGTTAAAGTGTGAAATTGCTCTTCTGAGGAAGAAAAGGAGCAGATTATGGCGACAATGGTTTTGGTTGTGGAGGATGACAATGACATCAGCCTGATGTTAAAGGAACTCCTCTCAGGACAGGGATATGAGATAATGCAGGCTTTTTCCGGGACGGAGGCGCTGCTCTGTATGGAGAAGCGTGTGCCATCGGCAGTGATTCTGGATCTGATGCTGCCGGGGATGAAAGGGGAGGATGTTCTGCGCACCATTAAGGAAAAATATCCCCATGTCAGCGTTATTGTTTCCTCAGCGCGGGATGATGTGCAGACCAGAGTGTCATTGCTTCGGGCGGGGGCAGATGATTATGTGGTCAAGCCTTTTGACACGGAGGAGCTGCTGGCAAGGCTGGAGGCAGTACTGCGCCGCAGCACAGAGAATGGGGAAGCCATAAATTCTGCTGGTGCCAAGGAAGTTTTGGCATACAAAAATTTAAGGATTTATCCAGAAAATTTTCAGGTACAGGCTGCAGGGCAGGAGGTGTCCCTGACGAAGCGGGAATATCTGATTCTAGAACTGCTGATGCGCCATCCGGGGAAAGTATTTACCAAGAGCAATATCTATGAGTCTGTGTGGAATGAGGAGTTTGTTGGGGAGGAGAATGCAGTCAATGTGCATATCAGCAATATCCGTCAGAAGCTTGCCAAAGTCTGTCCAGATGAAAATTATATCCAGACAGTGTGGGGCATTGGATTTAAAATGGGATAACTTTATGATTTCTTTATATTTTGCCTAATGTTTCTAAAAAGCTGCTTGCTATACTGTCTCATGTAATAAAATATAAGGTCAGTTATTGGTCGCATAGATTTACATATTGATGGTGCAGAATGTAATAAAGCGGTTCAGTAACGCAGTATGGGAGGAACAGTATGGATTATGCATTGAAGACGGATGGAATTACCAAAATATATGGCAGGCATACCGTGGTAGACCATGTAAATATGCATGTGAAAAAGGGCGATATTTACGGCTTCATCGGCAAGAACGGCGCTGGGAAAACGACATTCATGCGCATTGTGGCTGGGCTTGCGGCTCCGGCGGCAGGAAGCATGGAACTGTTTGGCTCAGGAGATTTGGAAAAGCAGCGGCAGCGTTTGGGAACCTTGATAGAGCAGCCGGGGCTTTATGGAGTAATGACTGCGCGTGACAACCTGGAGGTTGTAAGGAGGAGTTTTGGCATAACAGACAGACACGCCGTAGATGAAATGCTGGAATTCGTGGGGCTCTCCCAGGCAGGAAAGAAGAAAGTCAAGAATTTCTCCCTTGGCATGAAGCAGCGTTTAGGGATTGCCATTGCGTTGTTTCGCAGCCCGGATTTTCTGATATTGGATGAGCCTATCAATGGATTGGACCCGGAGGGAATTAAGGAGGTCCGTGACCTCCTGTCGAAACTTAACAGGGAAAAGCAGATTACGATTCTGATTTCCAGCCATATTTTAGGGGAATTGTCGAAGATAGCAACCAGCTATGGAATCATCAAGGAAGGTGCGTTGATTGAGGAGTTTGCGGCAGAAGATTTGAAACGCAGATGCAGACGTTGTGTGAAATTAGTTGTGGATGATACACAGCGTGCTGCCACTATTTTGGAAGAAAAATGCCATATCACGGAATACGATGTGCCAGAGGAAGGTGTTATCAGGGTATTTGATGATCTTGGCAATTCCTGGATTATGAATCGGGAATTGGTCGGGGGCGGCATACGTCTGAAAGAAAGTTATCTTGCAGGTCAGGATTTGGAAGGCTATTTCATGGATTTGTTGGGAGGTGCATCAAATGATTAATTTACTCAGTGCAGAATTCTTCAAATTAAGGAAAAGCAAAGCTATCTATATTGGCATATTGGTGGCGGCTGCTTTGGCGTTATTGCTTTATGGTTCTTTGGTGATGATTGATAAAATCAACCAGGGGGAAGTTGCCAATGGCACGGCAGGGGTTGTTGTATCCCCAAGTGGCGAGAGTATGGGGGCGGATGGCGCAGCAAAATCCATGATGGAGGAGATTGGGGTAATCGGCGTACTGCGGCAGATGTTTGGAGGTCATTTTGTGGGAATCATTGCCGCAGTGCTGGTAAGCATTTTTGTGATACGTGAATTTTCCGCTGGCACAATCAAAAATCTGGTGGGCAAGGGATATTCGAGGAGTACCATCTTCTTTGCGAAAATGATTCCGACCTTTACGCTCATGCTGGTATTTGAGGCGGCAGTGGCAGCGGTTACGATATGCATGGGAATTCCGTTCATGGGATGGGATCTGTTTTCCGTTACAGTTTGGGAAGATGTTGCCGTCTATGTAGGGCTTCAGTTCCTGTTTGGCGCGGTGGTTGCTGCAATCTATCTGCTGGTGGGAGAACTCACCCGGAACCTGGCGGCAGGAATTTCCGTGAGTATCGGCGTGCTGCTGTTTTCTACAACGCTTACTGCCGGGCTTGACCTTGTGTTCCATGGAATGGCGGTGAAGCCATCGGAATATTGGGTGCTGGATTTGATGTCGACTTGTCCGATTGCGGATTTTCCCACAGAATTCATAGTACGCGGCGTGGTGGTATCGCTGGTGTGGTTTCTGATTGCCGCAGTGCTGGGAGTGCTGCATTTTCGGAAAGCAGATGTGAAATAATGTGGGAATATGGTCATAGCCATTGATGCCAAATGTGTTTCGGCGCAGTAATTTTGTATAAGGTGGGACGTATGGAAATAATGTTCATTTTGCTGGCAGCCTTTCTGGCGGCGTTTGTGGCAATATTGCTGCTGCGCCTGATTTGCTACCGAAAACAAATCAACCATGTCATAGAGCAGTTATCATTTCTGGAAGCGGAGGACAGCAATTTTTGGCTGACCTCTGCTTATCCTGTGGGAAAAACAGAGGAACTTATCAATGTCCTGAATCAAGTAATTGAAAAATACAGGCAGAATCAACGTTGCCTGAGTAAGGTCAATCGAAGTTACCGGGAGAGCATCACCAGCATTTCCCATGATATCCGCACACCGCTGACGTCTGTAAAGGGCTATGTGCAGCTTCAGAATAATGCGGACATTCCTGAGGAGAAAAAAGCAGAATATTTACGGATTGTGGAGCGTAGGCTGGAAGAACTGGGGGATATGTTAAACCAGCTTTTTGAATACGCCAGGCTGGAAGCGGGAGAATTTCAGCTAAACCTGCAGCGGATGAATGCGGGCAATTCTTTTGCGGAGACCATTTCCCTGTTTTACGAAGATTTTACAGTAAAAGGTTTAGAGCCGCAGGTTGAAATTTCCAGCAAACCTATATTTATTCAGGCGGACAGTCACGCATTCTCCAGGATATTGGAAAACCTCATCAAGAATGCCTTGGTGCATGGAAAGGGGGATTACCGTTTTTCCCTCACATCTGAGGAGGGTTATGCGGTAATCGTTATCGCCAATGAGACAGAACAGATTGAAGAGAAAGATTTGCAGCAGATTTTTGAACGTTTCTATACCACAGACCAGTCCAGAAACCGCAGGACTACCGGGCTGGGGCTTGCCATCGCCAAGGAGTTCACGGAGCAGATGGGAGGGAACATTGAGGCGTTTCTGCAGAAGGGGTGTTTTAGGGTGGAGGTAAGGTTTCCGCTGTTGGACAATTGAAAGGGTTTTGAGATCCCATAGTTCTTCCGTTCTTTACCGATTTCCGTAAAATCGGATTGGTGAAAAAATCTCTCTTACCTTCATTGAACGGTCCCCATGCTTCTGGGACAATGTTGTATTCGTTCATGATATCTAAATTGTTTTGCTGTTGGAAGAACGGATGCATTTCTACCTGGTTTATCATCGGCTTTATCTCAAAAGTTTCGCAGAGGTAGGCAAGCACGTGAGAATCCAAATTATTAACGTGCAAATAATGAATATATAAGGGTGAATTATTAATCCACGTTAATAATTTCCTGAGTCTTGGTTTATTAGTACATGATAAAAAATCCTTTTCAGCAAAATGTTTTTTATATTTTATATCTATAACATTTTCTTGTAGCCCAAGAATCTGTCTCAATTCTTCCAGAGAAATCTGAATTTTTTCCTCTTTTGTTACAATCCCTGCAAGAATGAAATCCTCCGTATATTTACTATTAAAATGCATACGTTAATCATCTAACCAAAATTTCCTACAATTATTGCTTTCATCATAGTAAAAAATATATTTCTCTGCATCTTATTAAACTTCTTATCAAATATAAATTACGCCTGAGTAAAGGATTTCCCAACTTACAAAAAATCTCTATGAATATCGTTGTTGCCAATAATTCAGATTTTCTATCTTTTTGTGATTTTCCCATTCCTAAGATATAATTGTCCTTATATAATACAATAGTTTACTTTTGGCATATAATTATAAACAAATAAAACATGGAAGGAGAGTTGTCTATAGCTTTGGCAACTTTAACCGCAAGGGTAGACGAAAAAGACAAAGTTAGTGTTGATGCTTTTTGTTCCAATGTTGGTTTAAACACATCCACAGCAACCAATCTCAAACGGCATACATAAATAAATATAAAGAAATGGTATTGTCTTCTGCTGTATGTTATACTATGCTTATATATTAATGATACAAAACATTTAGAGATTGTGACCAAGAGCACATTGATTCCAAAGGAGGAGGTATTTATGAGAAAAAAAATAATATCTGTCTTTTTAACCACGGCAATCACGGTAAGTTCTGTCCTGTCAGCAGGATTTTCTGTAACAGGCGAAGCAAAAGCGGCGCCGGCAGAAACAGATATTGCGGAAACGGAGGTGCCGGTAACAAACGTATATCTGGGGACATATCACAGTGCAGCGCTTACAGAAAACGGAGTGTTATTTTGCTGGGGGTCGAACACCAGCGGGCAAATAGGGAACGGCAAAACAGAACATTTTGTGGATTTGCCGCAAAAAACGCTGGAGCATGTATCATCCGCTTCATTGGGATTGGCCCATAGCGCGGCAATTACTGAAGACGGCAGCTTATACTGCTGGGGAGACAACTGGTACCAGCAGATAGGGAACGGTTCTGAGGCGGAAGCACAGACGGAGCCGGTAAAAGTGCTGGATCATGTTTCGTCTGTATCATTGGGAGACAATCACAGCGCGGCAGTTACAGAGGACGGCAGCTTATACTGCTGGGGCTATAATGAATTTGGGCAGGTAGGGAACGGCACGACGGTAAATCAGCCAACGCCGGTGAAAGTGATGGAAAACGTCTCCTCTGTTTTATTGGGATATGAGAGCAGCATGGCGCTTACAGAAACCGGAGATTTATACTGCTGGGGACATAATCATGTCGGGCAGGTAGGAAATGGTTCCGAGTCAGAAATACAGACAGAGCCGGTGAAGGTGATGGAAAACGTCTCCTCTGCCGCTGCTTCACCATACAGCTACCATCGTGCAGCGCTCACGGAAAATAGAGATTTATACTGCTGGGGATATAATAATTACGGACAGGTGGGGAATGGCGAGATAAACCAGCAACAGCATACGCCGGTGAAGGTGATGGAAAACGTATTGTCTGTTTCAGTAGGAAGCAGCCATACTGCGGCTATTACAGAAAACGGCAGCTTATACTGCTGGGGGGATAATCAGCACAGGCAGATTGGGAACGGCTCTGAAGAAGATACGCAGGCGGAGCCGGTAAAAGTTATGGAGAATGCAGCCTGTGTTTCCTTGGGACGCAGTTCCAGCGCAGCAGTCGGCCAAAATGGGGATTTGTATTGCTGGGGATATAATTATTATGGTCAGGTAGGAAATGACACGACCGAAATTCAGCCCATTCCAGTAAAAGTGTTGGGAAACGTCTCTTCGGTTTCTCTGGGAGATGAACGAAGCACGGCAATTACCAAAACAGGAGCTTTATATATCTGGGGTTCTGATAGTTTGAATATACCAACAAAAATATTAGGGAGCGATCAATGCCCGCATAGAAATACAGAAATACGCGGTCAGAAAGACGCTTCCTGCAAAGAAGAAGGCTACAGCGGAGATACCTATTGCAAAGACTGCGGCGAAGAAATAGCACGCGGACAGGCAATCGCGGCGACAGGCAGACACATATGGGACGAAGGTACAGAGGTAAAACCCCCCACCTGTGCAGAGAATGGGGAAAAGAAATATATCTGCAGCGTATGCGGTGAATCAAGGATAGAAGAAATCACAAAAACAGCCCATGCATATGAGGAAATCATCATCAAGGCAACGACTGCAGAGAACGGCAGCCTTACAGAAAAATGTACGTCCTGCGGCCATATCAATAGCAGCAAAGTGATTTTCTCTGCCGCATCCATAGATTTGGAAACTTCTTCTTATACCTATGATGGAGAAGAAAAGACCCCAGCCGTCACCGTAAAAAATTCAATCGGAGAGATTATTGACAGCAGTAATTATACCGTCTCCTACAAAAACAACCGGGAAGCCGGCAAGGCGACTGCTACAGTTAATCTGAAAGGAATTTACGCCGGGACGCTCGAAAAGACTTTCGACATCCTTCCAAAAGAGCCGCCTGCCACAGAATGCACCCACCAGAATACAGAAGTACGCGGCCAAAAAGACGCCTCCTGCAAAGAGGAAGGCTACAGCGGAGATAGCTATTGCAAAGACTGCGGCAAAGAAATAGCACACGGACAGGTAATCGTGGCGACAGGCAGACACACATGGGATGAAGGCACAGAAATAAAATCTTCAACCTGTACGGTAAATGGAGAGAAAAAGTATATCTGCAGTGTATGCGGTGAAACAAAAACAGAAGAAACCCCCAAAACGCCCCATACATATGAAGAGATAATTGCAAAAGCAACACCCTCTAAGAATGGAAGCATTGTAGAGGCATGTTCGGTCTGCGGCAAAATCGGAAGCACCAAAGTGATTTTCTCGGTAAAAACTCTTATCTTAAGCGCTTCTTCCTATATTTATGATGGAAAAGCAAAAACTCCGTCCGTTACCGTAAAGGATTCCGCAGGGAATACCATTGATAAACGCCATTATACCGTCATTTACCAAAACAATAAGAAAATCGGCGAAGCAACTGTAACCGTTAAGCTGAAAAATAATTATACAGGAACACTCAAAAAGGCTTTTAAAATCCTTCCGAAAGGCACTTCCATATCGGGGAAAATAAAAGCAAAATCCAGAGGGTTTCAGGTAAAATGGAAAAAACAAAAAAATACCATTACAGGCTTCCAGATTCAATATTCCACAAACAAAAAATTTAAAAAGAAAGCAACTGTAATAAAAACATTGAAAAAGAAATCTGCTTCCGGTCTGACTGTCAAAAAATTAAAACCTAAGAAAACATATTACGTCAGGGTCAGAACTTATCAGACAGTGAACGGGAAAGACTACTGTTCTGCATGGTCTAAGAGTAAAAAAGTAACTACCAAAAAGTAAGCCTGTAAGTATTGGTTTCTTGTTCTCTTTCCGCATCTTACCATTTCCGCGCTTATTGACCCGCCTGCGGAAAAATGGTGTGATCCCGTCTTTGACAGTTAATAAAAGAAAAAATCGCTGCGGTCCTTGTGTTTACTGGGCTGCAGCGATTTTTGCCGTAGTATCCGGCTGTTTCCGAACTGAAGAAGGAGACAGAGATTTTCTGAAAATCATGTCCTACTACGTGTTGATAAAACTATTTACATATTAATTCTGATTTAGAATTAATTTTAATAAAAAATTAATTTTATTAACTTATAATTCTAAATTAGAATTAATATATAAAAATGTCGTGATATGTTAATAAACGAAATTCCATTTATGTTTATAAAATATCAAAAGAACGGGAGAGAAAGAAGATGAAGTTAAAGAGAGTATTATCAATGGTTTTGTGCGGAGCGCTGGCTTTGACGCTGCTGGCGGGCTGTGGGAATTCAGGCGGGAGTTCGGCAGATTCTGATGCGGAGAATGGAAATGTGGCAAGCAGTTCCCGGGAAGATGTATCAGAAGAAAATCCTTCTGATTTGTCTGGTGAAGTGACGTTTGTCAGCCAGAATGACCAGACTGGCACTTTGGATGAGATGATAAAGGAATTCAATAAGTTATATCCCGATATAACCGTAGACCATCAGGTACTGCCAGGCAACAGCGATGATGTAAAAAAGAGCCTGATGGTATCGCTTGCCGCCGGGGACACGGAGCCGGATGTATTTGAATGTGATATTATCTGGGTTTCACAGTTTGGAGCGGCAGGCTGGCTGATGGATGTGACAGACAATCTGGCGGCGGTTGCAGATGAGTATGTGGCGGGTCCCTTATCTACCTGTTACTACAATGACAAGGCATATGCCTATCCGAATTATACAGACGTAGGTCTTTTGTACTATCGGAAGGACGTGGTAGATACACCGCCGGCAACCTGGGATGAGTTAGTGGAGATGAGCAAAAAACATGCAGGCGAAGGGGGCACGAAATATGGCTATGTGTTCCAGATGTATCAGGGAGAGCCAACTTCCTGTAATATGCTTGAGTTTATCAAACAGAATGGCGGCACGGATTTGAAGGATGGCGTCTTTGCTATGAACAATGATAATACCAAGGAAGCTTTGGAATTTGTGAGAAATCTGATTGCAGAGGGGATTTCCCCGGAAGGAGTGTTATCTCACAAGCCGGATGACACTTTGTCAATTTTCCAGGAGGGCGATGCGCTGTTCATGCGTAATTGGACGTATGCATATGAGCTGTCAAATGCAGATACTTCCAAGGTTGCTGGCAATGTTGGGGTTGCTCCGCTCCCGGTAGGGACAAATGGAACAGAATCTTCCGGTACTCTGGGCGGATGGAATTTTGCAATTAACGCCAATACAGATGCGCCGGAGGCAGCCGTGGCATTTGCGGAATTTATGTCAAGCTATGAGGCGCAGAAATTATCCGTCCTGAAAAGAGGGACGTTCCCGACGAATGCCGCAGTGTATGAAGATGAGGAAGTCCTTGCAGACAAGCCCTATCTTGCAGATATCAAAGCAGCAGCGGAAAATGCAAAGCCGCGGCCTCAGGTACGTGATTATTCGGCAATCTCTTCTATTTTCCAGGTGTACTTCCACAAGGCTTTGCTGGGAGAGCTGACGGATGATGAGGCATTGGAACAGATGGACCAGGAATTGAATGCGGCTTTGGCAGAGCAGAAATAGGATAAAAAGATGAATAAATTTAAGAGCTTAAAAAAGACGACAAGGGACAATGTAGTAGGATATTCGATGATATTGCCGGCGTTGCTTCTTCTGGTAGTCATTGGCATAGTGCCGATAGTTATCACCGTTTCATACAGCTTTCAGTATAAGGTTCTGACAGACCCCCTCGATACGCACTTTGTGGGGTTGGATAATTATGTGACATTGCTGTCCAGTGAGCTGTTTTGGGAAGTCTTGGGCAATACGGTCGTGTTTGCCGTCCTGTCCATGGCATTTGAACTGGTTATTGGATTTATTGGCGCAATGCTGATGAACAGCGCGAAAAAATTTGTAGGGGTAGTCCGTACAGCAGTGCTGATACCGTGGGCGATTCCGGGAATTATCATCGCGTACATGTTTTCATTTATGTTCAACGACCAGCTGGGTGTTGTCAATCAGCTGCTGCAGACCGTGCATCTGATTGACGCTCCGGTTTCCTGGCTGACAAATGGAACCACGGCAATGCTGGCAGTTGTTTTGGCGGACACCTGGAAACAGTTTCCCTATATTTCCCTGATGATTTTTGCCGGGCTTCAGACCATTCCCAAAGACGTCTATGAAGCGGCGCAGATAGATGGGGCGGGGAAAGTGGCAACATTTTTCCGCATTACGCTGCCGAACCTCAAAGGGATTCTTTTGATTGTCCTGCTGTTCCGCACAATGGGGGCAATCCGTATCTTTGACATTATATTTGGAATCACGGGCGGAGGGCCGGCGAACTCAACGGCTACGCTGTTGTTCCAGGCGTATAAATATCTGTTCGGCGATATGAATTTTGGACTTGGTTCTGCCTTGTCAACGATTATTACGATACTGATTCTGATTTGCAGTTTTATCTATATTAAAGTCTTAAAAACGGACGAATAGAAAGGGGAAGTATGATGCAAAAGAAGAACAGAGCTGCAAAAATTCCGGGAATTATAGGGATAGCCATATTTCTTATTGTGATTGTATTCCCTTTTTACTGGCTGATTGTAACTTCCGTGAAAGACCCGGCTGATATCAGCCTGATACCCACAGAGCTGTGGCCCTCCAGGTTTTCGGGCGCGTTTTATGAGAGCGTGTTTGTGGACCATCACCTGATGACCTATGTGGTGAACAGCGTTATCGTGGCGGTCGGCACGATGGTTGTGACGATTGTCATTGCCTTTCCGGCGGCGTATGCTTTCTCAAGAATCAATTTTAAGTTCAAGAAAGCAGTCAAGAATTTTATATTGGTGGCAAATATGTTTCCAATTATTGCCATCGTCACACCCATGTTTATCATATTTAAAAATATGCATTTGGTAAATACTTATGCTGGGCTGATTATTCCGAGCGTGATTATTACATTGCCGATGTCTATCTGGACATTGATTGCGTTTATTGATACGCTGCCCTACGAACTTGAGGAATCGGCAATGATAGATGGCTGCAGCAAGATACAGGCTATTTTCCGTACTGTGCTGCCATTGTCGGCGCCGGGGATTTTTACCACGGCCATCATCGCTTTTATCACGGCGTGGAATGAATTTATGTTTGCGCTGATTCTGGTGACCAAAGACGCCATGCGCACCGTGCCGATTGCCATCTCGCTGTTCCCTGGGCAGTACACCGTACCCTGGGGAGACATGTCGGCAGCATCGGTGGTGGCGACGATACCGATTGTGATAGTGGTATTGATTTTCCAAAAAAAGATTGTCTCAGGACTGACTTCCGGGGCAGTCAAAGGATAGACAAACAGAGAATAAGAGGAGCAGAGAAGATGAAATATTTTTTAGACAGTGCGAAATTGAATGAGATTCGTTTTGCCTATGAGACATTTGGCATTGACGGAGTGACAACAAACCCCAGACACATTATGCTCAGCGGCAAGCCGTTCCTTGCAGCGGTGGCGGAAATAGCAGACTGGATTGTCAAAGAGGGGCTGGAAGGATACGAGAAATTCCCGGTATCCGTAGAAATCAACCCGCATTTGGAGCAGACGGAGGAGATGGTAGAAGCAGCCCGTAAAATTTCTGCGATTTCACCAAATTTTGTCATCAAAGTTCCGGCTACGGAAGCAGGAATCGCAGCAGCCCGCAAATTGGAAAGAGAGAATATCCGTACTAATGTGACGCTGATTTTTTCCGCGGCCCAGGCAATTCTGCCCGCCAAAAACGGTTCATTGTTTGTATCGCCGTTTATTGGCTGGAAAGAGGCGAACGGCGAAGACTGCAGGGGCTATATAAAAAATATTGTCGATATTTACAAGAATTATGGCTTTTTTGGCAAAACACAGATTATCTGTGCGGCAATCCGTACCCCCAAGCAGATTGTGGATTGTGCGGTAGCCGGGGCGGATATTGTGACCTGCGGGCTGGATGTCTATCAGGATGCCATGAGACATGCCTATACGCGGCAGGGCATTGACACATTCTGCGAAGCGTGGGACCAGACGGCAGCGGAATGATTTTGCGGGAAATGATTTGAGGTAATTACGGCAGCAGAATGATTTGGCGGAGAAATGATTTGGAGGAAATAAGCAGAGATGAAAATAGGATTTATTGGTCTTGGCATTATGGGAGAGCCCATGTGTGAAAATATCATCAAAAAACATGATGATACGGTTTATGTATATGATGTGGTGGAAGAGAAAGTGCAGCAGCTGGTGAAGAAGGACGCCGTGGGCTGTAAAGATGCGGTGGAACTGGCAGGAAAGAGCGATGTTATCATTTCCATGGTTCCCAAATCGGAGCATGTGAGGGCAGTATACCAACAGATATTGCCTGCCTTGGATAAGACAAAAATCTGTATCGATATGAGCACCATCGACCCGGCAGTCTCTATTGAGGTTGCAGGACAGGTGAAAGCAATGGGCGCGCAATTTGCAGATGCGCCGGTTGTGAAATCCCAACCAGCAGCGGTAGCCGGAAAGCTGGGCATTTATGTGGGCGGAGAGTCAGAAGTATACGAGCAGGTGAAGCCGATTCTTTCCTATATGGGAGAAAATATCATTCATATGGGCGGCAATGGCAAAGGGCTGGTGATGAAAATTTGCCATAACGCGCTGGTTTCCCAGATTCAGAACGGTGTGAATGAGACGCTGCATCTGGCGCAATTGAATGGGATTTCTATCCAGGAATTTGCAACGGCAATTTCTTATGGCGGAGGACAGAATTTCTATCTCGATTCCAAGAAAGATGTGATTGAACGTAAAGACTACCAGACGGCATTTTCCGTAGAAAATATGGCGAAAGATGTGGGTATCTGCGTGAATCTGGCAAAAGAATGCGGATTTTCGATGCCTGGAGAATCAAACGTGGCAGCAGTCTATGATAAGGCAATGCAGCAAGGCTACGGAGGCAAAGATTTTTCCATTACTTATGAGACTGTGGGGGAATAAGAGATGGCAGAATTTGAAGTTGCCTATCTGCCGATAGGCGTTCCTACCTTTGACCTGGAAAGCGCCGGCAATGAATTTGAAAAAACAAAGCGTTTGCTCACACGTATCACGGATTGTGTAAAAGCGCCGGAGGAAATGCTGCTGACCTTGGATAAATTGAATGCATTTCTGGATGAGATAAGCCCGGACTTTATCATATTGCAGAATGTGACGTTTGCCAATGCGGCGTATGCCGGTGAAGTTGCGAAACGGTTTTCCTGTCCGATTGCCTTGTGGACGCTGCCGGAGCCGGTCATCGATGGCGCCAGGCTGCGGCTGAATTCTTTAACGGGCGCATACTCCGCAGCAAATATGTTTCGGCACATGGGCGTCCAATATTTTACCTATATCTTTGGCTCGCCGGGGGAGGAACAGGTACAGAGTACGCTCGCTTCGGCAGTGGGCGCGGCTAAGGTCCTTTGGCAGATGCGCGGAATTAAGCTTGCAACCGTGGGCCATACGCCGGATGGATTTGGCTTTGGCAGGGCGCTGGACACGGAACTGCTGAGGAATTTCCATGTCGTGCTGCAGACCGTGGAGGTGCGCGAACTGGAGGGGAAAGCCCGGGAGTTTTCCGCTCGTGATGCAGAAGAATATTTGAAAATGGCGGAACAGAAAATCTGTGGCCTTGATAAAATTCCAGAGAACAACAGGCTGGATTTTGCACGTCTGTATGGGGCTTACCTGGAATTTGTGCAGGAACACAAAATTGCAGCGCTTTCCAGCCGTTGCTGGCCGGATTTCTTTGTGTCTTATGGCACGCCGGTCTGTGCAGCGCTTGGCATGTTAAATGATTTGGGGGTGGCAGCAGCCTGTGAGGCGGACACGTATGGCGCGCTGTCTATGTATATCGGTCAGCAGCTCTCCGGGCAACCGGTCTTTTTTGGAGATCCGGTGTCCGTTAACCAGCAAGAAAATACCATCACCTACTGGCATTGCGGAACGGCGGCATGTTCTCTGGCAAGGGAGGACACAAAGGCTATGGCGGGCGTCCACTGCAACAGGAAAATCGGTCCCACGCTGGAATTTGGCTGCCGTGCGTGTGAGCATGTAACCGTATTCCGCATTGGGCGAAAACCGGACGGCACATTTCGCTTTTTCATTTTAGAAGGGGAGGCTTTGGACAAGCCGCAGCAGTTTTACGGCACATCGGTAGTTGTGAAAGTGAAATCAGAGGCCATGCAGGTGGTCAATGACAGCGTGCAGGCGGGGTTTGAGCCGCACTTTTGCGTGATATACGGTGATTGTGCGCAGGCGTTGGAGATGCTGGGCGGCATGCTGCAGATGGAAGTCTGTAAATTTTAAAATAAAAAAGGATGATATAATTATGGAATCAGGAAGAAAAGAAGTAAACCATGTGATTTTTAAACCGTTTATGAATACGGAGTATCTCAGGGAAGAAGATCTGTATCTTTATGAGAATCCGATTCCCAAATACAAATTTAATATCATTGGCATGGGAGTGATTGGGCAGGAGCACATGCGGGTAACGATGCTTGAGGGTCACGGCATTGTGCATGGGATTTATGACCAGTGCCGGCATAGCCTGCAATGCGCCCAAAAGCTGTTTCATTCGCTATGTCCAGAACAGCCGTTAAAGGTGTATGGAAATCTCGCCGAAGCCTGTAACGATCCGCAAGCGGATGCACTGTTTATCTGCACCCCCAATTTTTCCCACATGGAAGTGGTGCGGGAGGCTGTCAAGTCCGGCAAGCCGATATTCCTGGAGAAGCCGATGGTTACGAAGCTGGAGGATGCGGTTGAACTGCGGCAATTGGCAGAGGATTATCCGGCGGTGTTCCAGGTAGGGCTCCAATATCGTTATAAGGCAATTTATACCCAAGCCAGGAGGGAAGTTTTAGAGCAGCGGTCGCTTGGCCAGGTCAGGAATATTTCTATCGTGGAAAACCGGCTGCCGTTTCTGGATAAAGTTGACCAATGGAATAAATTTTCACAATATTCCGGCGGAACTTTGGTGGAAAAATGCTGCCATTATTTTGATTTGTTCAATTTATTTGCACAGTCCAAACCGAAAACGGTGTACGCTGTCGGCGGACAGGATGTGAACTTTACGCAGTTTGAGCGGGATGGGCAGAAATCAGACATTCTGGATAACGCTTATGTGACCGTGGTATATGAAAATGGCATTAAGTGCTGTTTTCATCTGAATATGTTTTCGCCGATGTTCTATGAGGAAATCACAATCTGCGGCGATAAGGGACGTATCCGCGCCTATGAGAATGAGGACTTTCTGCCGGAGGAGAGGGAGCATACGCATTTTGAGATGCATTGTGCGGACCACCGTCCAAGCGTCATCTCATCCCCCTGTTATCCGGTTACGATTCAGCGGAGCGGGCATATGGGGGGAACCTACTTTGAGCACAAGATTTTTATTGACAATCTGGATGGAAAAACAACAGATGCGGCAACGGTAGAAGATGGATTCTGGTCAGTTGTGGTGGGAATCGCAGCGGAGCAGTCTGTCAAGACAGGCGAGGTCGTTGAAATAGATAAGTTGTTGGCAGGTTATTTAGACAGCAATGACAAGAGCAACAAATTATTTAGCGTTCAGCGGGAATGTCTTTGAAAAATTCAGCATAGTCAACCTGGAAAATCTGCTTCAGCCCTACCAAATCGCTCACATATATATTTCCCCGACCGAGTTCTATCAGGGAATAGGTGCTGCGGCTCAAAGGAGAGCCTAACACCTGTAATCTGGCGATGGTCTGCTCCTGGCTGAGCCCGCAGGAAGTGCGAATGCGTTGTAGGTTCTGGCCAAATGTTTTCGTAGTCAGTAATTTCATGCCCTTTCCTCCTCGTATAATATTTGCTTATATATATAAGCTGATATCTTGATATTAACAGGATTATGGGATATAATTGCTTATAGATATAAGCAATACAAGGAGAAGAAAAATGCGTAATCAAGGAAGATTGTTACGCCACCCATAGCAGAGGGTTTTCTGTCGCATTCAATAAAAATAGAGCCTTAGGTTCTATTTTTATAAATCTATGTTTTTTAAATTATTTTTCCAATTTTAATCCTTTAATCTGAATAAACCCATTTTCTCCCATAATATATCCATCATCAGCAAAGATTATAAAACAGATTTCCCGAATATCTTTCCATGACTCTCTTTTTGAAATATCCTTCATTGCATAATCAAAAATTCTCTTTTTTAATGTCACATCAACAAACTGCTGCTGACTAGAATTTTTTATTTGAAACTGAACATCCTTCTCTTTTCTTCACTTCCATTGGAATCATTATATCAGCATATACAGAAGGCTCCACTCCATCTTTCGCTTCACATTGCTCTCTTGTATTGCAAAATGATTTGACAATTGGAACAGAATTGAATTTTGTCCTGTTTTCAATTAACGAAATTTTTTCTCCTGCAATATCTCTTGGTTTTTCCTCACTATAAATCTTAACTGACGATGCTATATGTGTTGCCGATAAATTTAATGCATATTCTGCAATTTCCACTGCTCTGTTTACTGCCGAACTTTACTGTCCGTGTCCGGCATTTTTATTACGCAGAACTGGCAATACAGTTCCTAAAATTGGAGATAAAATAGAAAATGGCAGGGTGCAAACCTTGTCGTTTTTATGTGGATATAAATATTTTATAGGCTTGCTTTAGTTCGCTTAACCGACTATAATAAAGAATACTTTTGCTTGATATTGGGAGGTGGCTTATGTTCGATTACATAGATGGGAAAATGATAGAAATCTATTATATTGAAGATGATGAAAATATTGCAACGGCTGTAAAAGCATATCTGAGCCAAAAAGGGTATGCCGTTTCTATATTTGGAACATTGGAAAGCGGAAAGAAGGCATTGGAACACCATATTCCGAGCATTGCGCTGATTGACTGGAATATGCCAGACGGCGAGGGAAACAGCTTTTGCAGATGGATACGCTCAAGATGGAAAGAACTGCCAGTCATTTTTCTGACTGTCCGAGATGACACTTGTGATATTATTTCTGGTTTTAGATATGGGGCAGATGATTATGTGACAAAACCTTTTGAATTAGAAGTTCTGTATTCCCGCATTTACGCATTGCTGCGCAGGTCAGGAAATGTGCAGAACCAGTATCTTTCCTGCGGTTCTATTTCAATTGACAAAAACAAAACGGCAGTATTTTGTGGCGAAGAAGAAGTTACTGTCAGCCAGGCAGAATACCAACTATTGCAGCTTTTGATGGAAAATAAGGGAAAAACCGTCACAAGAGAACGGCTGCTGACTCAAATCTGGGATAATAATGGGAATTATGTCAATGATAATACGTTGACCGTGACAATGAAACGGCTTAGAGAAAAGCTCCATCATCCGTCCTGCTTAAAAACAATACGGAGCTTTGGCTACCGTATGGAGGATGAGATATGAGCAAAAAATCAAATATAAAAATAACGGTTCTGTTTGTGTTGTCGGTCAGTCTTATTGTAGCGGCAATGACTACATACCTTCTTACCCTTTACTATCGCCATGTGTGTTTTCATATATTGGGAGGATTTTGTGAAAGTATGATTGAAAATAATCCAGATTCCAGACAGGCTGTTTTGGAAGTATTGAAAACACAGGATTTCCATATGACAGGCGAAAATATATTATCAAACAAGTTTGATAATCATGTAATATCAAACTTTGGTTATTATTCATCGAATTTAGGGATTACGGACACGACAGCCCTTTGGATTGCCGTTTTAGCTTTTTTTGTGGGCGGCATATTATTCCTTTTCACTTTCTGTTATTGGCATAGGAAATCATATGCCCGTATCCAAACTTTGACGGGATATTTGGAAAAAATAAATATAGGCGTTCAAGGATTGGTTTTGGAATCTTCAGATGATGAATTTTCAAAACTGCAAGATGAAATATATAAGACGGTAACGGAACTTTACCAGACAAGGGAAGAAGCCCTAACAGCACGAAACAATTTTGCAGAAAATCTTTCTAATATTGCCCATCAGCTTAAAACGCCGATTACGTCTATTTCCTTAACTGTCCAGATGGCGAAAGAACATTTGAGAGACGCTCATGCCGCAGAAACGCCACAAGGGCATGCCGCAGGGGCATACCTCTATGCCATAGAACAGGCAAATAGAGGAAATTCCTCTATGGCGTGTAAAATGCACGCCAATATCAAGGATATAGAACGGCAGATAAACAGGCTCATACACTTAGAAGAAGCGTTATTGCTATTGTCCCGCATTGATGCGGGAACGCTTGTATTTGACAGGAAACCGACAGATGTTTTTACAATCCTTTCTCTGGCATCAGACAATTTATATGAATTGTTCATGCAGAAGGGCGTTCTTATTGATGTTCCAGAAATGGGCGAGATGAATATCAATGTGGATTTAAACTGGACGATGGAAGCGGTCATGAATTTGATGAAAAACTGTATGGAAGCAACAGGGACAGGAACTGCTGTCCATTGTTCCTATGAAAAAAATCCTCTTTATGTGCAGATACGGATATGGGACGAGGGGGAGGGATTTGCAAAAGAGGACT
>CAJTYM010000012.1 GCA_910583835.1 uncultured Lachnospiraceae bacterium
AGGTGCTAAGGGCAGGATTAAATAAAAACTTTTTATTCGACCCTGGCATCATAAGATTAGGGTGTCAAAAGGTAATTCTTTAACTATCGACTGGCAATTTGCACAAATAAGCACAAACGCTGCTCCACGTGTTACAGCCAGAAGAATTTCTAAGCATTCCCTGGAAAGACATGTATATGTTCGCAACCGGCTTATATTCGCCATCCATGGCTCAAATAAGCCTTTTCCAAACATCGTGTTTGGAAATTGCTAGTTTAAGATGGAATGCTAAGAAATACTAACTGCCTGAACAAGTCGCTGCTTTTTGTCCCCATTTATGCAAATCGCCAATATCATATTTATTTCTTGCCTTTTGACATCCTAATCCGTATAGTCAAACAGATTCATCTGCACCGGTTCCGGCGTGTCCGTGAGTTTGGAGGTGCGCACGCCGAGCAGACGGATGGGCGAACCGTCCCAGAGTTCATCAAAGAGAAGGCAGGCCTGGCGGTAGAGGGTATCCGCCTTGGCGGTAGCCGTGGCAAGCTTGCGCTGATGGGAAACTTCGGTAAAGGAAGCATAGCGGATTTCTGTGCTGACCATGCCGGCATACTGTCCATATTTCTGTAAGCGGGCAGCAACCTGGCGGCACAGGGAGCGCAGTGTGTGCTTGGCCTCCTCGGCGGTCTCGGCGTCCCGCGTCAATGTTGTGCGGTTGCCGACTCCTTTGAGCTCGCTGTCTTCGGTCTGGACCGGGGAATCATCGATGCCATTGGCAAATTCCCAGATTAAACGTCCGTGCTTTTTCATATGGCTTTCCAGAATCTGGGGATTGGTATGGGCTAAATCGCCGATGGTGAGTATCTCCAGCTTCTCCAGCGTGGCGGCGGAAGACTTGCCCACCATGAACAGTTCCCGCACCGGCAGATGCCACATTTTGGCGGCAATCTCCTCCGGGAACAAGGTGTGTATCCTGTCCGGCTTCTGGAAGTCGGATGCCATCTTTGCCAGCAGTTTGTTGGAGGAGATGCCGATATTTACTGTAAATCCCAGTGTGTTCTTGACCGTATCTTTGATTTGGGCCGCTGCGGCAGCGGGGCTCTCGCAGCGGCGTCCGTATTCTGTAAAATCCATATAACATTCATCTATGCTCACCTGTTCAATCAGGGGGCAGAACTTCATCAGCAGTTCCATCAGGCGTTGGCTGTACTGACGGTACAGCTTGTGGTTGGGCGGTTCCAAAACGAGATGAGGGCATTTTTGCAGTGCATGTGCCACCGGCTCCCCGGTAACGATGCCGTACGCTTTTGCCGGAATTGATTTTGCAAGCACAACGCCATGGCGGCTTGCCATATCGCCGCCGATGATGGAAGGGACAGTCCTTAGGTCGCGCCTGTCTCCCTGTTTTAATTTCTCTGCTGCCGACCACGACAGGTAGGCAGAATTGACATCTATATGGAAGATTAACCGTTCTGACATATGCATCACCTCTGGGGACAGTATAACAAACATTTGTTCGTTTGTAAAGACAAAAAAATACCGAAAAGCAAAAAACATGATTTTCGGTATTTATATAGGGGAAACGCTGAATGAATCAGCGTTCCCTTAGATAATCTTCGGTTATTTTACCGTTACATTGCAGACTGCCTTTTTGCCGCCGGATGTCTTGACGGTGATTTTCGCTTTGCCGGCAGACTTGCCGGTTACTTTGCCTTTCTTCACCGTGGCAACCTTCTTGTTGGAAGTCTTCCAGGAAAGGCTGTCAGTAGCGTTCTTCGGCTTCATCGTTGCTTTGAGCTTGACGGATTTGCCGCGTTTTATGGTTACTTTCTTCTTGTTCAGTTTCACGCTCTTTGCCTTGACCTTTTTGACAGTTACCGTACAGGTCGCTTTTACGTTGCCTATCTGTGCCGTAATCTTGGCAGTTCCCGGTTTGTTGGCTGTCACGGTGCCGTTCTTGACGGCAGCAACCTTTTTATTGCTTGTGCTCCAGGAAACAGTCTTGTTGGGGGCAGAAGCAGGTAGAACGGTAGCGGTCAGTTTCTTCTTCTCGCCAGGCTTCATGCTCAGTTTCGTTGGGCTGAGGCTTATGGAAGAAACATCAGTTGTAACCGTGACGGTGCAGCTTGCGGAAGCCTCACCGACCTTAGCGGTGATGGTTGCCGTGCCGTTGCCTACGCCGGTAACCTTTCCGTTCTGCTCAACCTTGGCAATGTTCGCATTGCTGGTAGACCACTCTGGCGTTAAATTGGCAGGATTGACAGTTGCTTTCAATACCTGGCTGCCGCCGGCTTTCAATGAGAGGGTGGCAGGCAAGGAAATTTCGGGTACAAAGACATCCACGGCTGCCTGGCGGATAAAATTATCTTCCCGGTAGGTAACGGTAATGGTCTTTGTACCTGCCGTGCCCATGTCAATGCCCTCAGTGTCAACGGTAAAGTCTGTTACCGGTTCCGTAACGCCTCCCTGGCGGGTTGCGGTTACTGTAATGTCGGAGGTATCCAGCGCTTCGCCTTTCTTGTACATAGTTTTCGCCTTGGCAGCAGAAATCGATTTCAAAGCGTTCCTGCTAGTGACAGTGAATGTACAGGCAGCCGTATCTGTGCCATCGGTAAGGGACAAATCATTATCCTTGCTTGTCAGGTACATGCCGGGCGTTGCCACGCTCTCAAACGATACCGTGTCCTTGGTGCCGTTCAGCCCAGCCACAGTCTTGAAAGTCATTGCGATACCCACGTTGGTATCGGTGGATAAGGAATTGTTATCGGTAGCGTGCTGTGCAAGCACCACATCGGTGCCGGAAACTTGCAGGTAGAGTCCCGGACGGTTCCACGATTCAATGGACACATAAGACGCATTGTCCGGGTCTGCCTTACCGGCAACAATCTCCCATCTGGAATCGCCATCATTGTCAGTTGCAGTCATGCTCACACTCTTGGCGGTCTTTTTGCCAGGGGTGAAAGGATAATCATTATCATATCTTGTTGTTAGGAAGTCCTCATGGGTAATGTTCTTACCGGCAGTATCTGTAATCCAGCTTGTCGTGCCGGTCAGCCCGGTCGCGGTATCCTGGATTGGCAGGACAAGCCCATTCTCATCGAAATTGATTTCCTCAATATAAGCCACGCGGCGCTTGCCGAATCCCCAGGGAAGGCTGCCGTTGTGGTCGATTAAGTATGTTTTGCCGTTGAAGTCAAATACCGAAGGATGGCGTGTGTCGCCGGTGGGGTTCCAGTCCAGCAGCACATCCTGGAATTGCCAGTCTGCTTCATTTAAATCATCGCAGGTTGCGTAAGCAAGCTGCTCCCTCCAGTCTACGGCAAAGAAGAGATAATATTTGCCGTAAGGCTTGCCGTTTGCATCCTGGCGGCGGTAAAGGAATGGGGCTTCGGTAAAGAAATGGTAGTTGGGAACCATCTCGTCATCTTTCTCCATCCAGGTGTACAGCCCATTCAGCATATAATCTTCATCGCATTCTAACAGTCCCTGCATGCTTCCGCCGTCATTGTCAGTGGCAATGTTACCGGACTCCGTATAAGGCGTGTCGCCCTCATAATCGTACTCATTGTATGTACGGAACTTGGAGCAGATGATGTCTCCCTCCGGGAATTCAGCGTCTTTTTCAATCGTATGCGACGTGCCCTGGATATCCTTGTAAGTCACAGTTTCCGGATAGCCATAATCTTGGTCTATCACCTGGCTGGTAACGGAACCTTTCGCATAGCTTGTAGCAACCGAACCGTTTCGGGCTAAGAGGCTGCGCGTGGTCTTCATCGTAATCAGGCCGTTGTCATCCTTATCCGTAATGCTGATCATGTCCTCGTTCAGTTCTGCGATAAAGCAGAAAGTATTGCCCCAGGCGAGATAGCGGTGCTCTACGCCAGCTTCATCTGTTTCCACCCAGGCGGTGGGGTCGATGTCGTCATGGTTATGTCCGAACGGCCAGGTAACATTGTTCTGCACAAGCGGTACGCCGATGTCTACAAAGTATGTTGATTCGGGATTATTATCTTTAATGCCCTTTGCTTGGCAGTAAGCAGCCTTAGCAGCTGTGTCAGACCATCCCAGAGGGGTGTCGGCAACGGCAACGCCGATATGCTTCACGCCGTTCGAGCAGTAGTAGAAATAATAATAATCTTTGTCCATTTTAGGGTCGCGGTGTTTCATGACCTGACCGGCCCAGGCCTCATCGCCGCCGGCCCATGGGATATATCTATTGTCTGCTGGGGTATTTTTAGCATCTGCGGAGGCAACGATGCCGTGATATGTCCAGTTCTCCATATCTTTCGTGGAATAACAGAACCAGTCCGGCATGCTGTAAGTTCCTCCGCCGATAGTATTGTCATGTCCCAGATAGAGGTAGACTGTGTCGCCGTCCACTAAGACGCCGGGGTCTCCGGCATAGATGATGTTACCGTTTTCATCGAATCCGCTTATCGGATTCCCTTTGCTTTTGGGGAGCGTGATTTCCTCCCCTGCTGCCGCTTTGGCGCTGTCTGTACCGGCCGCATCGGCAACTGGTACGCTGGTTGTCAGAAGCGACAATGACAGGACCGCTGCCAATGCGCCTGTAATTGCTTTTCTCATAATATTGCTCCTTTCCATTCATTTATAAACTGTATCACCAGTTTAGCACATATTCCTAATAACAGCAAGGAATATTCCCATGGGATTTAGGAAATATGCAAAAAAAACGTGCATTTTCAATTGATATTTGTTATGATATAAGAATGGAAGGGCAAAGCGCAGAAAGCGGTTTGGGAAAGGATAAGGTATGAGAAGAAAAAAGAATAGGTTGTTTCAGGGAACCGCAGCATTGATTTTGGTTGGCTGCTTGTTCTTCCAGGGAATTGGAGAGAGTGTGGCAGAGGCAGCTTTTCCGGTTGGCATTGCAGAAGAGGCAGCTTCTATGGAGGCAGCTGCTGCGAAGAAGGTGCTGTGTGAGGAAAGCTTTGAGGCGGGGTCAGTTGGCGGATGGTTGTCCAAGGAAGGTGCGACCGTTTCCGTGGAGACGGACAATCCCCAAAGCGGCAGCTACTGTATGAGGATTTCCGGCAGGAAGAGTACCTCCTCCGGGGCTAAGCTGGAAATAGGAAATTTGCTGGAAAACGGTTATTATCTGGATGTTTCAGCATATGCGAGATATGCGTCAGGACCGGAGAAAAAGAAAATACAGATTACCCTGTCCTGCGGCGGCAAATATTATACCCTGGCGAGCAAGGAGCTTGCGCGCGGGGAATGGGGGGAACTTGCGGGCAGCATGGCTGTCCCTAACGGCGTTGATCTGTCAGCGGCTACGTTGTATTTTGAGACGCCCTGGGTGCAGAACCCGGCGGAGCAGGAAGACCTGATGGACATCTATGTGGACGATGTCAAGGCAGCCATGATTCCGTTTTGCGATACCAGCAGTTATCCTTCGTTGAAAGAATTATACAAAGACCAGTTCCTCATCGGTCTTGCCGTGCCGGATACGGTATTGAATACGCCAGAGTACTGCCGGCTGTTTCAGCAGCAGAGCAGCAGCATGACTATGGAAAATGAGATGAAGCCTGCCTATATCATGGACCAGGAAGCAAGCAGGAATAATCTGAGTGAGTATAGGGAGCATGTGGCGCTTAATTTTAATTCTTACAGGAACGGCATGGAATACGCCAAGCAAAATGGAATTGCAATGCGCGGGCACACATTGGTCTGGCATTCCCAGACGCCGGATTGGTTTTTCTATGAGGATTATGACGTTTCAGGCAAGCGGGCAGACAGGGAATTGATGCTGAAACGTATGGAAAATTATATCAAAGAGGTCATTGCCTGGACAGAGACCAATTATCCCGGCGTCATCTATGCCTGGGACGTGGTAAACGAAGCCGTGGCAGATTATTTTGGCGAGGGTCCGGCGCCCATGCGGCAGGAGGACAGCCTGTGGTATCAAATTATCGGGGAAGATTTTGTGCAGAAAGCGTTTGCCTTTGCCAGGAAATATACCAAAGAGTATGGCGCAGAGCATATAAAGCTGTTTTATAATGATTACAATGAATATTTTCCTGCTAAGCGGGAGGGGATTGTAAAGTTGTTAAAGCCCGTCAAAGAAACCGGGAATATTGACGGCGTGGGCATGCAGAGCCATTTTGACACCACACGGCCATTGGAAGGCGATTCCGGCTATATGACAACAGTGCGCAAGTTCCGGGATGAGCTGGGGCTGCAGATTCATGTGACGGAACTCGATATCGGCATTGCCGAGGGCGATACGGAAGAGTCCCAGGGAATCTATTACCAGAGATTTATGGAAGCCCTGCTAAAGGAGAAAATTGCGGGGGCGAATATCACCAGCGTAACATTCTGGGGGCTTACGGACGGACTGTCCTGGCGTCCCGGGGAGCAGTGCCTGCTGTTTCGCGATGATTTGAGCAGGAAGCCCGCCTTTGATGGGGTTGTCAAGGCAATTGGCAATACCGGCGCAGCCATTGATAAAATAAAAAATATCGGCAAGGTAGAACTGACAGAATCCTGCCGGGGGAAAATTGAAGAAGCCAAAAATATATACAATACGCTGACGGACGAGCAGAAAGCACTGGTGCCGGCAGACATTTTAGGGATTCTCAGTGAGGCGGAAACAGAGTATAAGCGGCAGGAGGAACTCAAAAAGCAGGAAGACGATAAGAAGCAGGAAGACGATAAAAAACAGGAAGAGGATAAAAAGCCGGAGATTCCCAATACCCCGCAGATAGAGAAAA
Source organism: uncultured Lachnospiraceae bacterium (assembly GCA_910583835.1). Lineage (GTDB taxonomy): Bacteria > Bacillota > Clostridia > Lachnospirales > Lachnospiraceae > Petralouisia. Next base: position 6,714 of record CAJTYM010000012.1, read on the forward strand.
ATAAGGTCTATACGGTGGGGGATTTTAAGTATAAAGTTACCGATGCTAGGACGGACGGCAAGGGAGCCGTTACGCTTATGGGAGTAAAGAGCAAAGCTGCCCAAAAGCGGCTTAGGAAAATCAATGTGTCCGCTACCGTGAAAATTAACGGCAAGGATTTCAAGGTGACATCGGTGGGCAATGCGGCATTTTCGGGCTGCACGAAAGTTACTGGCATTATAATAGGAAAGAACGTAAAGACAATCGGAAGTTCATCATTCTCAGGCTGTACGAAAGCAGCAAACGTGACAATCGGCAGCAATGTCACTAAGATTGGCGCGAAAGCTTTTTATAACTGTAAGAAACTGAAAAAGATAACGATAAAGAGCACGAAGTTAAGCTCTGTAGGCAAGAATGCACTCAAATCTATCCATAAAAAAGCGGTCATCAAGTGTCCGAAGCGCAAATTCAAGGCATATCAGAAGCTGCTCAGATCCAAAGGGCAAGGGAAGGGCGTAAAGATTTCTTTTTGACAAAACTTTAGCGCAGTGATATACTGAATAACGGTGCGAGATTGTATGGGAAATTTGCAAAGCCTTTCCCGGTTAGTGAAATGAGGTGGAATGATTGACAGTACAACAAGCAGATATCGATAAAGTCCGGGCATCTGTGTCCGGTCAGTTAGGGAATAGAGTTATGATACAGTTAGATAGAGGGCGTAACAGGGTTGATATCCAGGAGGGAGTCATCCAGGGGGCATATCCTTCCGTTTTTACTATTTTGATTGATGATGGGAATGAGAAAAAGCCATCGCAGCTTCTCTCGTTCAGTTATGCAGATGTCCTCACGAGGGACGTAAGAATGAAATTGTGTTAAGCCAAACGGAATAAAACACTCCGATGCTGAATAGAATGTACCAATATTCAGATAGGAGTGTTTTTGTTTTGGATTTATCGAAGAAATATATACATATGAATCGGGAAAAAGGAAAAGCTGTGACACAGGTCACGCTGGATGACGATTTCAATGTGCCGGACATGAAGCCGGATTTAATACGGATTATACAGGATAAAGGGGAACTGAAATTAGACGAGACAACGATTACCCAGGACCATGTCTGGCTCAAAGGCGTGCTCAAATTTTCTTTGCTGTACCGCAGCGACCAGGAAGATGGGAAAATTAACACGATGAGCGGCGAGATTCCCTTTCAGGAGAGCCTTGCTATTGACGGGGCCAACGAATATGATACCGCGAAATTAAAATGGGAGATGGAAGACCTCTCCATCGGCATCATCAATTCCAGAAAACTGAGCGTCAAGGCATTGGTCACGTTACATGCGGTGATTGATGAGATTTACGATGAAGAACTGATAACGGGCGTGGGGGAAGATGAGGGCGTGCAGCTCTTAGAGCAGAACCTGTCCGCTATGGAACTGTTTCTGGCGAAAAAAGATACGTTTCGCTTTAAAGAGGAAATTTTACTGCCCTCCAATAAGCCGAATATCCGCCAGATGTTGTGGAAAAGCGTGCAGCTGCGCGGTGTGGAGATGCGCCTGGTGGAGCAGCAGCTGAACATCAAAGGCGAAGCCCTGGTATTTGTGCTCTACGAAGGGGAGGACGAGGAGGAGCATTTACAGTGGATGGAGACGGCGCTGCCCTTTGCCGGCGTCATTGACTGCAGCGGCTGCAGTGAGGATATGATTGCGGATGTGTCCTACGATGTGGCAGCGATTGAGCTGGAAGTGAAGCCGGATTATGATGGCGAAGAACGGATGCTGCACCTGGAGTTGGTGCTCGATCTGGAAATCCAGATTTTCAAGGAGGAGGAGACGCAGGTCGTATCTGACCTCTATGTGGTCAATGAGAAATGGACGCCCCTCTATCAGGAGGCAGTTTTTGAAAAATTGCTGATTCACAATGCTTCCAAATGCAAAGTTTCCGACAAGATAGGCATTGATGGCAATCAGGAGCCGATATTGCAGATTTGTGCCAGCGAGGGCTATGCCGTGGCGGAGCAGGCGGAGATTGTGGAAGATGGTATCCAGGTGGAGGGCACGCTGCAGGTGACCATCCTCTATGTGACGGCGGATGACCGTATGCCGGTCGCTTCCGTCAAAGATATCTTGCCATTCCACTACCTGATTGAAGCGCCGGGCATCCATGCGGGCTGCCGTTACCGTCTGCAGACAGGGATTGACCAGCTGACCACCGTCATGACAGACAGCAGCCAGGTGGAGGTCAAGGCAGTGCTGAATTTAAACTGCATTGTCTTTGAACAGCAGAAAATCAATAAGATTACCGAGGTGGAACAGGAGCCGCTGAATATGGAAGAACTGCAGGAAAGCCCTGGCATTATTGGCTATATTGCCAAGGAAGGGGATCAGCTGTGGGATATCGCCAAGGAGAATTTCACGACAATTGCTGAGATTGTAAAGACCAACCAGCTCTCCTCAGAGCAGATTAAAGCCGGAGATAAGATTCTGATTATTAAAACTGTCGGGTAGGTTAGTCAGGGAGGTGAAACGCCGGATTAATCTTGAAGAAAAACCAGCCATTGATATCCGGCGCTATTTATAAACAGCAAATAAAACGGCCATTGATAACCGAATCTGTGATGGAGACGGCTGTCAATGGCTGGTTTATGAAGAGGGGCAGGTCTAACGTCAGAAGGTAAAAAATGCACAATAAAAGCCATTTGTCAGTTGCACTTTCCGTCATTATAATATAAAATATTACTATTAGGCAACGTATTCTATTTTTTATGGAAGGGAAGGAGACAATATGGTAAAGAAAAAACTTTTGGCGGCAATACTTGCTGCCGTTGTCATGGTGACAACCGTAACGGACACGATGGCCCCGGCAAGTACTGCCCAGGCAGCGGAACCGGCAGAGCCGGTGGAGACGGTTCTTGAGAGGACGAAGGTGTCGAATCCGATTCTCTCAAGTTATCCAGAGGGTGTCACGGACACTAACGGCACGGACCTTGGCGGCACAGTCCTCTATGGCGGAGACCCCTCCGTGATGGTGGAGGGCGATACCGTGTACCTCTACACCGGGCGCGATATTCCCATTGACCTCACACAGGTGGACAAGAATGGGAATGTAGTTGCAGATGGATATTACATGTTTGAGTGGCAGTGCTACACCTCGAAAGACCTGCTGAACTGGGAGTATAAGGGCGTGATTATGAGCGCTGACAAGAAGTCCATCACCTGGACCAGTTCCGGTACGGATGCCTGGGCAGGGCAGATTACATATCACTATGATTCTGAGATTGGGAAGAAGTTCTATTATTTTTACAACTGTACCTGGGACGCCACTTCCGGCGGTAAACAGTCCATCGGAGCGGCAGTCGCCGATACGCCGTTTGGCTGGTCAAGCGCGGAAGCGAAAGCAGCATACTGCGAGGCGAAGGATATCCCCAACAACCAGCCGGAGTTACTGCATTTTGTAGATATTGGACAGCCCCTGGTGAAGGGAACATTTACCACAGAGGAGAGCAGCGGCTGGAATGATATTGACCCCACGGTTTGGGTGGAAACGGTAGGGGGCGTGGAACACCGTTATCTCTCATGGGGAAATGGCAAGGCGTTCGTCTGCGAACTGAACGATGATATGATTTCCATTAAAGATGTGAATGAAGATACTAAAATTACCTTTGGCATCCAGAAAAAGGGTGCGGATTCGACTACGGCGGACGTCCTGGAGAAAGATACCACGAATCTGGGGATATTTACGGAAGCGCCCTGGATTTACCGGCGTAAAGATGCGGACGGCAACCCGACTGGCCCATATTATTTCTTCTATGCATATGACTGGCGGGAACAGATGGCATATGCCACGATTGATGATTTGATGGATGGGACGTTTGAGGAGCATAAGATTTTGATGCCGCCGACGGCTACTTCCAATACCAACCATATGGCGGTGTTTGATTTTAAAGGCAAGACGTATTTTGTCTATCATAACGGTTCGGTACGCGGGGGAAGCGGATTCCGACGTACGGCATGTATTACGGAACTGCATTTTAATGAAGACGGAAGCATCCAGCCCATTCCAGAAACCGCGATTGGCATTACCGGGGACAAGCCGTATTATCTGTTCAGCAATACGGGAGCAGTCGTTTCCCATGAGAATTATGTGAATTCAGGCGCAGACAGCGCATATCCCTATATGGATGTGAAGGTTGGCGCTTACTACCAGCCGGAGAAACTCGATGCAAGCTGGGCGATTGTGGACGGCAAAGCAGACCCATCCAGGCAATCTTATGTATCCATCCAGTCGGAGAACAAGCCGGGTCTGTACCTGACGGTGAACGATGATAACAATGTCACTCTGGCACATGACTGGAATTACAGCGACGGTTTTATTAAGAATGGATTTACGAAGCCGGAGGGTGAGCCGAGTGAAATAACGACCTTTGATGAGGCGATGGGCAAAGCGCAGACTTTCCGCACCGTCAAGGGGCTAAAGGATTCCGCGAAAGCAGTTTCGTTTGAGAGCGTTGCCAAACCGGGCTATTATCTGTGCATGGATAACGGCAATCTTGTGGTGAAAGCGTTGGCGGACTGTGAAGCGAATGCAGATTTCTACCTGAATACCCCGCCTTCATCCGGCAGCCAGACGCCAGGTAATCCGGGTACGGCAAATGATATCTCTTCTTTGAAGATAGATGATAAGGAAGTAACAAAGACAGGGCATACGTTTGACTGTGAGGTTTCACCCGAGACCCAGAGCGTTGATTTGGCAATTGCAGTTCAGGATACAAACGGCTTTGTTACCGTGGATGGGAAAGTGGCAGACACTTCACGCAAGATAACCATCCCATTGAGCGGTATTTATACCAAGGTTTCCCTCTGCGTTTATTCCGCAGACCGCAAACCGCGGGTGACTTACACGGTAATTATCAAGAAGAACTACAGCGAGTCGGATATCACATCTCAGGTGTTTAAATCCTTTGGCTTTGAGGAGGCAACGGATGGTGCGGTTGCTGTGGAGAAGGCATCTACTCCTACGGCCGTTGCGAATGCTCAATATGAATATGTAGATGGAGCTAAGGAAGGGAAGGCAATCCGTCTTCCTGGCACATATGGCCTGAAGCTCTGCGATGCTGCCGGGCTTGGTAAGAATTATTCCGTTTCTTATTGGATGAAGCCGGAAGCGCTCGGCAGTAATGTGGACCCGACCCTTGCGGCCGGCACATTCAGCCCGGAATATTGGCTGAACCTGACATTTGGCAGAGCTATCTGGTCGAGAGCCAATAATAATTTTATAGAAGCAGGTACGGTTACCTATGAGAAAGATAAATGGCAGCTTGTCACGCTGACGGTCAATGACAATAAGGCAAAACTTTATGTGAACGGTGAACTGGTAGCGGACGGCGCAGTTGCTTCTGATATTATGGGACAGGCCAATGCGGCAATTTATTTTGGCGTCAATGCCTGGGATGCTTACTTTAAAGGCTCCTTAGATGAGGTAAAGATTTATAACAATACGCTTTCGGAGACAGAAGTGATGGCGATAGCTGCTGCCGCTGTTGAGAAACCGGCAGAATTGCCGCAGCCAGACCCCAATGCGCCTGTAAGTTCAGGGGTGTTCTCGGACGGCGATATTGAGAAACCGAATCCAGGTCCATCAACACCTGTTACGCCGCCAGACCAAGGAGGTAACAAGCCAGCACCGGATAAGCCGGCTCCAGCTCCTCAGGGGAAAGTAAGCAAAGTAACAGTTAAGGCGGCAAACCAGAAAGCCGGTACGAAGACCGTTTACCTGAAAAAGGGCAGCAAGGTTACGCTGGAGGCTGCTGTGGAAGGAACGGGCGACTTCGGTAAGGCTGTAGAGTGGGCTACCTCTAAGAAGAGCGTGGCTACGGTAAACAAAGGCGTAGTCAAGGCGAAAGGCGTGGGCACGGCAAAGATTACGGCTACATCCCAAGCTGACAAGAGCAAGAAAGCAACGATTACCGTCAAAGTTTCTAAGAAAGCCGTGAAAAATAAGAAACTGACGCTGAAAGTGAAGAAGAAAACACTGAAAGTGGGCAAGACATATACCGTGGCAATCAAGTCCATGACAAAGAAGACCACGGATGCGGTAACATACAAGAGTTCCAAGAGCAGCGTGGCGGCAGTTGACAAGTTTGGCGTAGTCAAGGCTAAGAAGCAGGGCAAAGCCACCATTACGGTCAAGTGTGGTAAGAAGAGCGCAAAACTGGCGGTAACCGTCAAAAAATAGATATAGCAAACGCATGAAATGAATGTGTTTCCTATAATATAAAAGAACAGAACAGCTTTCTGGTATGTCGATACATACCGGAAAGCTGTTTTTTCCAAGATTCCATGGTTGCTATCGCCAACAGATGGTGTTATAATCTTAAGGAAACACTGATTTAATCAGCGTTTCCTTAATCACGTTATATACAAGAACGCATTGGAAAGGAGACAGGTATGAAATCAAAGAGACTGATTGCCGTATTATTGGTGCTAACCATGGGAATTTCACAGTTTACAGTTGCTTTGGCGGACAAGAAGTCCGATGCGGAAAATAAAAAACAGGAAGCAGAGGATAACCTCAGGTCGAAACAGAATGAGATTGACAGCATAGAGCGGGAACAGGCACAGCTGCAGTCGGAGATTGATGCATTGGATGCAGAGCTTGTGAATGTAATTTTGGAACTCTCTACGTTAGAGGAGGAGCTTGCCGTTAAGCAGGACGAGCTGGCAGAGACTGAGGAGCGTCTGGAACAGGCGAAGAAGGATGAGAAGAATCAGTATGAAGCGATGAAACTGCGCATCCGTTTCATGTATGAGAAGGGCGACAGCGCCATGCTCACCAGTATTCTGGAATCAAAGAGCATTGCTGAGATGCTGAATCGCGTAGAGTATGTCAATGAGGTATATGATTATGACAGGAATCTTCTGACAAAATATCAGGATACCAAGGAGCAGGTAGCGGCCCTGACAGAGCAGCAGAAGCAGGAAATTGCAGCCTTGGAGCAGAAACAGGCAGAGTTCCAGACAGCGGAAGCAAACTACCGTGCCACGATTGACAGGAAGCAAGGCGAGGTAGCTAATTTTGGCGAGATGCTGGCATCGGCGCAGGCATTGGCAGCACAGTACCAGGATACTATCAATGCCCAGAACCAGATTATCGCTGAGGAGAATGCGCGGATTGAGCGGGAACGCCAGGCACGTGCGGAGCAGGAACGTCTTGCGCGTGCAGAGCAGGAGCGTCAGGCAAGGGAACGCCAGAATAACGCAAATTCCGGCGGCGGAAGCACCGGTGGCAATTCCGGCGGAAGCACTGGCGGAAGTACCGGCGGAAGTTCGGATGGTGGCAATTCCGGCGGCGGAAGTACCGGGGGCGGCGGCAATAAGAACCCGGGGTATTCTACCGGAGTCAGCGGCAGTGCGGTTGTGCAGTATGCGTTGGGCTTTGTAGGAAATCCCTATGTATGGGGTGGGAAAGACCCCAATACCGGCGCTGACTGCAGCGGGTTTACCAGCTATGTGTATGCGCATTTTGGAATCAGTATCCCCAGTTATTCGTATTCCCAGCGTTCAGTGGGACAGGAAGTCAGCTATGCCAATGCCAGGGCAGGGGATTTGATTTGCTATTCGGGTCATGTGGCTATCTATATGGGAAATGGGCAGATTGTCCATGCCAAGGGCACGGCATATGGAATTGTGGCTTATGACAGCGCTACCTACCGTGACATTGTCACAGTGCGGCGTGTGCTGTAAATCGAATCATAGAGGATTATTTTTGTTGAGAAACAGGTTTAATATCAAAGAAAAATATCAAGCAGATTTCTGATATAGAATCAGAACAATGTCAGGAGGAATGGAAGATGGACATTAAAACTTTGCAGCAGGATATGGTTGCAGCTATGAAAGCAAAGGATAAAGGGAGGAAGGACGCTATTTCTGCGTTGGTGTCCGCGGTGAAGAAAGCAGCCATTGATGAGGGCTGCCGGGAGGATATTCCGGAATCCCTGGTGGACCGTGTGATTTTGAAGGAGTTAAAGACTGCCAAGGAACAGCTTGATACCTGTCCTAAGGAGCGCACGGATTTGCTGCAGGAGTATCAGCTGCGCCATGATGTGATTCAGGAATATGCGCCGGCAATGATGTCTGCGGAGGAAGTGGAAGCTTATATTAAAGATAAATTTGCAGAGGTTGTTGCGACTAAGAATAAAGGGCAGATTATGAAGGCGGTGATGGCGGAATTGAAAGGCAAAGCGGACGGCAAAGTCATCAATCAGGTGGTTGCAGGACTGTGCCAGTGACAATCAATCTGCCGGATAAGGTTAAGTTCATCCTGGATACCTTGGCGGGGGCGGGATTTGAAGCGTACGCGGTCGGCGGCTGTGTGCGGGATTCCCTGTTAGGACGGATTCCGGGAGATTGGGATATCACCACATCAGCCTCCCCTTATCAGGTCAAAGAACTTTTTCCCAGGACAGTCGATACCGGAATCAAGCATGGAACGGTTACTGTCATGGAGGGAAAAGAAGGATTTGAAGTCACAACATACCGTATTGACGGCGAATATGAGGACAGCAGGCATCCCAAAGAAGTTACGTTTACTTCCAGTTTGGAGGAGGATTTAAAGCGCCGCGACTTTACCATTAATGCTATGGCTTACAATGAAGAACAGGGTCTTATAGATATCTTTGGTGGAATCCGTGACATTGAAGGTAAGGTCATTCGTTGTGTGGGCAGCCCCATTCACCGATTTACCGAAGATGCGCTGCGCATGATGCGTGCCGTACGGTTTGCCGCGCAGCTGGGGTTTACGATTGAGGAAGACACAAGGGCGGCGATTACAGAACTTTCCGCTAACCTGGCAGGAATCAGCGCAGAGCGCATTCAGATGGAGCTGGTTAAGCTTTTGCTTTCCAGTCACCCGGAGGAGATGCGCGCAGTCTATGAGACCGGGATGAGCCGGGTATTCCTGCCGGAGTTTGATCGGATGATGGAGACGCCGCAGAATAATCCTTTCCACTGTTATAATGTGGGGGAGCATACGATTGCTGCTTTAATGAACTGCCGTAGTGATAAAATACTGCGCCTGACGGTGCTTCTGCATGACGTGGCAAAACCGCGCTGCAAAAGGGTTGATGAGAAGGGGATTTTCCATTTTCACGGACATGCCAGAGTGGGTGCAGAGGTGGCGGAGGATATCCTGCGTCGCCTCAAATTTGATAACGAAACGATTGCCAGGGTGACTGCGCTCATCGTCTGGCACGATGATTTGCCGGAATTACAGGAGAGGGCGGTCCGCCGGGCAATCCACCGTGTGGGGCCTGCGCAGTATCCGCGCCTGTTTGAGGTGATGCGGGCAGATACGCTGGCAAAGAGCGATTACAGACGGGAGGAAAAGCTCAGTAAAATTAGCGTCTATGAGCAGCTGTATGAAGGAATTATGGCGAAACGGCAATGCCTGTCAATCGCGGACCTTGCTGTCTCGGGCAGGGATTTGATTGCCCTCGGCATGAAGCCAGGCAAGGAGATAGGTGAGATGCTGCAGCATTTGCTGATGCATGTCCTGGAATGCCCGGAGGACAACACGCCGGAAATTTTGCAGAATCTAATTAAAACAGAACAAAAGTCTGAATAGATTGCGACCTCTTCACATATGATAGAAAGACACAAAAAATGGATTTGTGAATATCATGGTGGAGGGGTTTATGTGTATAATCGAGAAAATCTGATTCTGGAGCAGTATCCGTTTGAAGTAAAGCAGACTTCCAAAGGCAGGGGAGCGTTACTTTGCGATACCAGTGAGGGATTGAAAATTTTAAAAGAATACAGAGGTTCGGAGGGCAGGGCAGATTTTCTTTACCGGCTGTTGCAGTTTTTGGAAACGCATGGACAGGGGCATGTGGACAGTATCGTGCGCACGAAGGAGGAGAAAACACTTGCCCGAGACATAGATGGGACCGCTTACATGGTGCGGGATTGGTATGACGGCAGGGAATGTGACACGAAGAGCCGTGAAGATATTTTGCGTGCAATCCGCCATCTTGCGGAGATACATAGCATTTTAAGGACATTTCCGGACGAGATTCCAGATTACCTGCAGATTCAGGGCGACAGCCTGCTTCTGGAAAATGAAAGACATGCCAAAGAACTGAAAAAGGTCCGCAACTATATTCTGGCACGGAAGAAGAAAAATGATTTTGAAATGGAATTTTTGCGCAGCTTTGATTTGTTCTATGAGGAAGCCGCCAACGTAGTGGAGCTGCAGAAGCGGCTGATGGAGCAGGACCAGCAGGAAGATGGGGGCATTTATGGAATCTGCCATGGCGATTACAACCAGCACAATGTGCTTTTCCTGCGCCAGGGGATTGCCGTCCTCAATTTTGAAAAGGCATCCTATGACGTGCAGACGGCGGACTTGGGTAATTTTATGCGGAAAATTTTAGAAAAGCATAATTGGAATATGGGGCTTGGCATGGATATGTTAAAGGCTTATAATAATGTAAGGAAATTGAGCCATCAGGAGATGGCGCAGCTTTACATCCGCCTTGCCTATCCAGAGAAATTCTGGAAGATTGCCAACCATTATTTTAACACCAGCAAGGCGTGGGTTTGCGGAAGGAATTTGGAGAAACTGGAGAAATTTATTTTACAGAATGAAGACAGGGAAAGTTTTCTGCATCTGATAGGAGATTCCATTGAATTTTCTGTGGGATAAGAAAGGTTTTTCGGTATCAGAATTAGGAGGAATTCATTTGCAAAAGAGGAATCTATCATTTTTGTTGCTGCTCCTGCTGCTTATGACTCTTGCGGCAGGCTGTGGGGAGAGAAAAAGCCGGTTTACGGACGGAAGAGATGTATATGTAAAGAAAGATGCTGCCGATACCCAGGAAGAACCCGAGACGGAAGAAACGCTGGAAATCCAGGGCGAGGAAAAGCTTTTTGCGGTCACTGCGATTGATGAAGAACGTAAGATTCTGACACTGCGTAACTGTGAAAACTCCGTGGAAGTCCCCTATGCGTATACCGGAGGTACTTATATCAAAGACAAATACGGCAAAGATATGACAGTCAGCCAGCTTTCCCTGGGGGAGCTGGTTACGATTGATGTTCGGGGAGAGAAGCTTAGTCTTGTCCAGCTTTCCAAGGAAGCATTTTCCTATGATGATTTGCATAATTTTGTGTTGGATAAGGATATGCAGTCACTGACCGTGGGGGACAGTATTTATTATTTTGATAAAAGCCTTGTGGCGTATCGCGGTGACAGCCAGGTTCCGCTGTCTGAACTGAGCGAACATGACACGGTATGTATCAAAGGCGTGGGGCAGCAGATTTATACGCTGCAGGTGACGACCGGGCATGGCACCGTGGTATTGGAAGATGTTGAACTTTTCCTGGGCGGCTATATCACGATTGGCAATGTTTTTTCCCAGAAAATCACGCCGCAGATGCGTATTGAGCTGCCAGAGGGAACGTACCTCTTGTCGGTGGCGAATAACGGTTACGGCGGCAGCCGGGAGATAACGGTGGAGGCGAACCAGGAGACGAAGGTAAGTCTGGACGAGCTCAAAGGCGATGGACCAAAACTCTGCCAGATAGAATTTGAACTGAAGACCGAGAATGCCGAGGTATATCTCGATGGAGAACAGGTCGATGTCAGCCAGCCCATTCAGGTGCGTTATGGTACACATCGCCTGACTGCCAAAGCGGAAGGCTATGTGGATTGGGCACGGAACCTGATTGTCAATTCTGCAGCGGCGAAGATTACGATTGAACTTACCACAGTGGAAGAAGCCGAGGAGGAAGAGACTATCTCTACGGTGAACCCATCTGGAAACAACAACAACAACAATAATAATAACAGCAGTAACAATAATAGCAATAATAATAATAATACGAACGGCAATAATAACAATAATAGCAATAATAATAATACGAACGGCAATAATAACAATAATAGCAATAATAACAGTAACAACAATAACAATAATAATACGAACGGCAATAATAACAGTAACAATAATAATAACAGGAACAATAATACCGGCAATAACAATAATAACAATAACAATAGCAACAGGAACAATAATACCACCAACAATAATAATAACAGCAGTAACAACAATACGAATAATAACAACAATAATAGCAACAACAATAATAACAATAATAATAATACCAGCAACAACAACAATAATAATAATAATAATAGCAATAATAACCACGATAACGACAGCAGCAATGACAGCCATCAAAGCGACCATGAGGACGACCATACCCAGGTACATCCCTTATAGGATTAGGGTGTTAAAAGGTTGGAAATAAATATGGTATTGGCTATTTGTGCAAATTGCCAGTAGATATTTAAAAAACTGCCTTTTAACACCCTAATTCTTATAGGGAATTTGCTGGGTTGGATAAAAAACAGTTGAGAAAAATCATCCCATGAAGTATGATAGATGTATAATGTGCATGATAATTAAAAGGTAAGGAGGAAGAACATGGATTACAAGGAACTTTATAACCAGTGGCTGGACAACCCCTATTTTGATGAGGATACCAAGGCGGAACTCAGGGGCATTGCGGACGATGAGAAAGAGATTGAGGAACGTTTTTACATGGATTTGGAGTTTGGCACGGCTGGGCTTCGCGGCGTGATTGGTGCGGGCACAAACCGTATGAACATCTATACGGTACGCAAGGCAACCCAGGGATTGGCAAATTACATTGCCTCCGTGAACGGACAGGCAAAGGGCGTGTCAATCGCTTTTGACTCCCGGAGGATGTCTCCCGAATTTGCTGATGAGGCAGCGCTGTGCCTTGCGGCAAACGGCATTAAGGCTTATGTGTTTGAATCCCTGCGCCCAACGCCGGAACTTTCCTATGCAGTGAGGAAGTTAGGCTGTATCGCGGGCATTAACATAACCGCGAGCCATAACCCGCCAGAATACAATGGTTACAAGGTGTACTGGGAGGACGGCGCCCAGATTACCCCGCCCCATGACAAAGGCATCATGGATGAGGTGAAGAAAGTAACAGACTATGCCACGGTTAAGACCATGGACAAGGAGAAAGCTGTTGCAGATGGCCTGTATGTGACGATTGGCAAAGATATCGACGATCCATATATTGAAGAACTTAAGAGCCTGGTGCTCCGCAAAGACTGCATTGACGCAGTGGCAAAGGATTTGAAGATTGTATATTCCCCACTGCATGGGACCGGAAATATCCCGGTACGCCGTGTGCTCAGAGAGCTGGGATTTGAAAATGTCTATGTCGTGCCGGAACAGGAATTGCCGGATGGCGAATTCCCCACAGTCAGCTATCCGAACCCTGAGGCGGAGGAAGCGTTCCAGCTTGGCTTAAAGCTCGGCAAGGAAGTAGATGCAGACTTGATTCTTGCCACAGACCCGGATGCAGACCGTCTTGGCGTTTATGTGAAAGATGCGAAGACCGGGGAGTACCATAGCCTGACCGGAAACATGTCCGGCTGCCTGATTGGCGATTATGTCATCAGCCAGAGGAAAGAGCAGAAAGGGCTTCCTGAGGATGGGGCATTCATCAAGTCCATCGTCTCCACCAACATGGCGGATGCAATTGCGGACTATTATGGGATTGCACTGGTAGAAGTTCTGACAGGATTTAAGTTTATCGGACAGAAAATCCTTGAATTTGAAAACAGCGGCAAGGGGACCTACCTTTTTGGCATGGAAGAAAGCTATGGCTGCCTGACTGGGACTTATGCGAGGGATAAAGATGCAGTGGTGGCTTCCATGGCATTGTGCGAAGCAGCCGCTTATTATAAGACAAAGGACATGACCTTATGGGATGCCATGATTGCCATGTATGAGCGTTACGGCTACTATAAAGATGATGTGAAAGCGATTACCTTAAAGGGAATCGAGGGACTAGAGAAGATTCAGGAAATCATGAACACCTTAAGGGAAAATACACCGAAGGAAATTGGCGGCTATCAGGTAGTTTCTGCAAGAGACTACAAAGAAGACTCCATCAAGGATATGGCGACAGGTTCTGTGAAGCCTACAGGGCTTCCGAGTTCCAACGTGCTATACTATGACCTCACGGATGCTGCCTGGGTATGCGTAAGGCCTTCTGGGACAGAGCCTAAGGTTAAATTCTATTACGGCGTCAAGGGCAATTCCCTTGCGGATGCGGATGAAAAGTCTGAGAAGCTTGGCAAGGAAGTACTGGATATGATTGATAAAATGCTGTAGGTACCTTCATTGATGACAGGTGTTGAATTGTCTGTAGAAAAACAGGATAAATCTGTAATTATTCTTGACAAACAGTATAAAAACAAGTATAAATATGTTTGTAGGCAATTTTGAGGAGTAATTATAACGAAAATTGGGAACGGTTACTTAATAGAAATTGAACCGCAACATTATTTTAAAAGAAAAGAATCCAGAGGAGGAATTTTGTCATGAACAAAGCAGAACTTGTTGCAGCAATGGCTGACAAAGCCGAAATTTCCAAGAAAGACGCAGAGAAAGCCTTGAAGGCATTTACAGATGTTGTAGCTGAGGAATTGAAAAAAGGAGAGAAAATCCAGTTAGTCGGATTTGGTACTTTTGAAGTTTCTGAGAGAGCTGCCAGGACAGGAAGGAATCCCCAGACAGGCAAAGAGATGAATATCCCGGCATCCAAAGCTCCCAAGTTTAAAGCGGGCAAGGCTTTGAAGGATATGATTAACTAATTCGCAGTTTCAGGTGAGAGATTAGAGAGGACTTTCAGAATGGAAGTCCTCTTTTCTGTCAGTGGGGGCAGTGCGGGCTTCACGGAAATCAATTTTCAGAATATCCTTACATCTATTTATTTTTCTATATTGCTGTGGGTTGCATATACCCACACAAACGGGACAACGCTTTGGCAAACTAACTATGGATATTCTAACTAGTCATAAAGATATTTTGAAAATTGATTTCCGTGCGCGGGCTCCCCATGCGTTATATCAAATAAGAAAGGAACAGTTATGAGAGTAGACAAGTTTTTGAAAGTATCCCGGCTGATAAAGCGCAGGACCGTGGCCAATGAGGCCTGCGATGCGGGGAGGGTGCAGGTCAACGGCAAAGTGGTAAAAGCATCCCAGGATGTCAAACCCGGAGATATCATTGAGATTGGGTTTGGCACCAAAAATGTTAAGGTTGAAGTCCTGGCGGTACAGGACACCAGCAAAAAGGAGGAGGCGAAAGAACTCTTCCGCTATCTGTAAACGAAATAGGAATAAAATCTTGCCTCCTTCATATATTTAAAAAGGACATACTTAATCCGGGAAGATGGAAGGAGGTTTTTGGATGGAAGAGAGAGCGGGGGCAGGCAATGCCAAGAGCGCCCATAAAGTCGTGATTTCCAACCGAAAGAGCGGCGTTCTAAGCGGTGTCATAGATGTACTTTCCTTTGACGTGGGTGAAATCCTGCTGGAGACAGAGCTGGGCATGTTGATGATAAAGGGAAATGACCTTCATGTGAACCGCCTGACGCTGGAAAAGGGAGAGATAGATATAGAGGGAAAGATTGACAGCTTTACCTACTCGGACGTAAAAGCAGCCTCGAAAAAAAATGAATCTTTGCTGGGAAGATTGTTTAAATAATGGAAGTAAGCGCAGGAATTTTAAAAGAAGCGGATGTGCTGCTGGCATCATTTGCAATGGGCGTGCTGCTGCTGTTTGTCTATGATGTGCTGCGGATTGTCCGCAGGATTGTGCCCCATAAAATGTGGCTGGTGGGTGCGCAGGACCTGGTGTTTTGGCTTTGCAGCGCGGTGGCGCTGTTTGCCATGCTCTACCGTGAAAACAGCGGTTACATACGTGGGTTTGTGATTGGCGGAGTCCTGGTAGGAATGCTGATTTACAATTTATTGCTCAGCTCCTGGGTTGTGGCGGGAAGTGTATTTCTGTTGGAAAAAATTCTGTTTGTCCTTGGAAGGCCCCTGGTATGGACAGCCCGTCTCCTCAAAAAGCCACTGGGGTTTGTGGGCAGGAAAATGAAAAAACTTTTGAGGTTTCTAAAAAAAGAATTGAAAAAGATATGGAAAACAGTTAAAATGGGGATATGCAAACTTTGATTTGCAGGACAGGAAACAGAGATTTTAAGATGGAAAGGGATTTTGATGGAAAAGCGTAACGAGGCAAGGAGAGCAGGTGCACAGAGAACCCGCATGAGACGCAAGAGAAAACAGAATAAGTCTGCAGTGTTGTGCGTATCCTTAATTACGCTTATGCTGTTGGGCGTGATGTCTGTACAGATTCTTTCCCTGTACGGCAGAAACCAGTCTTATCAGGAGAAGGAACGGGAACTGCAGACACAGCTGGAATCGCAACAGCAGCGGCAGCTGGAACTCAAAGAGTATGAAGAGTACGTGAAGACGAAGGAATACATAGAACAGACGGCGAAGACCAAGCTGGGATTAGCCTATCCGAATGAAATCATATTTAAGGAGAAAGAGAAAGAAGATTAAGCAGTACACATGAATTTCTTCAAATGCTTAAACCTCTTAGAATCGCCATAAGCAGCGATTTTAAGGGGTTTTTTGTCTAAAAGTTTTTGAGAACCTGTCCCCGATTTGACAAACATTTCAGATTCCTCTTCTTATAATAACTCCTGCACGTACAAAGCGGCAGGAAAAGGAGGATGAAATGATGAATAAATCAAAATGGAAAGAAATCGTGTTGTATGTTTTGGCAATCGTTGTGGCAAAGGCAGAATTTGTAGGGTGTTACCCACTGATTCCCGGTTTCTTTGCGGCGGCTTTTATGGAGGAGGTAAACAGGACGCTGCTTTTGGTGTTCAGCATTTTTGGCATGGCGCTGTTTGTGCCGGTGCAGGCGATGGCAAAATATACGATGGTGATGTTAGTAACCGGGGTAGTGGTTAAGATGGTAGAGTGGGCGTACAAGAGCTGCCGTACTTATGTAGGGGCAGCCGCTGCCGGCATAAGCGTCCTCCTGCTCACGGCAGCAGGGGAAGTGCTGCAGGTCAGCCGGCGCAGCGCGGTCTGGATGGGAGTTCTGGAAGCAGTGCTGGTATCTGCCATGGTGGTGCTCCTCTCCCCGCTGCTCCACCGGATGCTGGAGGAAAGCCTGATGCCGCTGCGCTGGAAAAATGATGTGGAGCCGAGGACGCCGGAGCATGGGGAGAAGCTGCAGACCTACGCCAAGTCTTTCAGCGGGCTTTCCCAGATTTTTTCCCACATGGAGCGGTTTAAAGGCAATTTTGAGCCGGAAGAGATGGGCAAAATGCAGGAGGAGCTGACCGGAAAAATCTGCATGGACTGTGAGCAGTGCGCCATCTGCTGGCAGGAGGAATCAAGCCCCATGTACGAGATTTTTTACCGGCTGTTCCATTCTATTGAAAAGCGGGGGACGGCAGAGGAAGAGGTGCACCAGGAATTGGCGGGCTATTGTCCGTATTCCGACAGCATTGTGGAGGAGGCAGTCGGCGTGTTTGAAAAGGCGAAGCTCAACCTTGCCTGGTACAATCGCCTGTTGGAAAACCGCGGGATTATTGCGGAACAGCTGGATGCCATGGCATATATCATGGAGGACTGCGCCAGGGAATACCGGGATATCAGCCAGCAGGAAGCCAGGCTTCTGGCAGCGGTCAAATACCGCCTCAAAGAGCGGGGGATACAGGCGCGGGAAGCCCATCTCTACCAGAGGCAGAATGGGAGGATGTCTTTGCAGGTCAGGGCTGCCTCCAAGTGGGGAAACTGCGTGCCGCTGAAAGAACTGGCGAAAGCAGTGGGGCAGGGGCTGAGACGGGACATGGTCCCGGGAAAATATACGCGCACGCTGATTGGCAAGGAGGAATCGTTTCTTACGTTTGAGGAAGATACCTTATTCCACACGCTGCAAGGCGTTGCCAGGCTGACCAAAGACCACGCCCAGGTCTCGGGAGACAGCTTTTCGTTCCTCAACCTGGAAGGCGGCGAGTGCGTGATGGCGCTATCTGACGGCATGGGTTCGGGAATCAACGCTTGTAAGGAAAGTGAAATGGTGATAGAGTTAATAGAGAAGTTTTTGGAATCCGGTTTCCAGAAGGAGACGGCAATCCGCATGATGAACTCAGCGATGGTCATCCAGGGCGAGGATGGGATTTTTTCTACCGTGGATATGGCGTCCATAGATTTATATACCGGCATGTGCGAGTTTTATAAGATTGGCGCGGCGGCAACCTTCATCAAACATGGAGAGGAGATAGAATGCATTTCCTCAGCAAACCTCCCGGCAGGCATTTTTCACCAGATTGAGATTGAAAAGACCAGCAGGGAGCTGCAGGATGGGGATTTTGTCGTGCTCCTGACGGACGGCGTGTTGGATTACCTCAAAGTGCCGATGCCGGAGGATACCATGCGGGAAATCTTAGATACTATTGAGACGAACAACCCCGGACAGATGGCGAAACAGATATTGGAGCGGATTCTACTGTTCACTGCCGGCAAGGTGCCGGATGACATGACCGTCCTGGTGGCTGGAATCTGGAAGAAGTAAGGAAGCTACAGGAGATAAAGATGCAAAAGAAAGTAAGAAATTTTATGGAAGAGTATCATATGGTAGAAAGGGAAGACACGATTCTGGCGGCTGTGTCGGGTGGAGCAGATTCCCTTTGCCTGTTGATGCTTT
Source organism: uncultured Lachnospiraceae bacterium (assembly GCA_910583835.1). GTDB lineage: Bacteria > Bacillota > Clostridia > Lachnospirales > Lachnospiraceae > Petralouisia. Next base: position 25,315 of record CAJTYM010000012.1, read on the forward strand.
TACATGCACTCTGCGAAGGAATGGGGTTTACGCTCCGTGCGGTCCATGTGGAGCATGGAATTCGTGGAGAAGCAAGCCTGCGCGATGCCAGGTTTGTGGAAGAAATATGTGCAAAGTACCAGATTCCCTGCCGGATTTACCATTGCCGGGCATTGGAATATGCCAGGGAAAAGAAACTGAGCGTGGAAGAGGCGGCGCGGAAACTCCGCTATCAATTTTTTCAGAAGGCGGCAGATGAGTTCGGCGCCCAGAAAATTGCCGTGGCGCATAACCAGAATGACTGTGCGGAGACCATGCTGTTCCATCTGGCAAGAGGGAGCGGGCTGAAAGGCCTTTGCGGCATTTTGCCTGTACGCGGGCAGATTATCCGGCCGCTTTTATGCCTGGAACGCGGGGAAATTGAAGCCTATCTGAAACAGTCAGGACAGCAGTTCTGTACCGATGAGACGAATGGGCAGCTTATGTATACCAGAAATAAAATCCGCCATCAGGTATTGCCGCTGCTTGCGCAGGTGAATGGCAATGCCGTATCCCATATGAATCAGGCGGCAAACGTTGTGGCGGAAGCGGCGGAACTTATTGAGGGATTGCGGAATTCGGCAATGGGGAAATATGTCTGCGTATCTGGGGAAGGGGTCTGCATTTCGCAGGAACTGCTGGAGGAACCGCCCTTGATTGTCAGGGAAGCGCTGCGCCATGTGCTGGCAGAGACGGCGGGGAGCAGCAAAGATATCTCAAGGGTACATGTACAGCAGCTTAAGGATCTGTTTGCGCGGCAGAACGGAAAAGCAGCAGAACTGCCATATGGAATGCGGGCGCAGCGGACCTATGGGGGCATCCTGCTGAGGAAAGGCAATGCGCAGGAACTGAGAAATGCAGCAACAGCAGACGCTGAAGGCAAGGCGGATACGGAAGCTGCTTCGGATGCTGCACAGCCGGTAAATCTGACGCTTCCCATAGAAGGAAGCCTTGTGATTCCTTCCTGCGGCTATGAGATTTCCACGCGGTTATTGGAAAAAATACCTCAAAATGAAGAAATTCCCAAAAAAATATATACGAAATGGTTTGATTATGATAAAATAAAAGGTACTACGCGATTAAAAACACGGCAGGAACAGGATTATCTGATAATCAACGCAGAAGGAAGCCGGAAAAAAATAAAGAAATACTTTATTGATGAGAAGATACCGGCACATCGAAGGGATGATATTCTGCTTTTGGCAGATGATACCCACGTCCTCTGGGTTATCGGCTACCGCATCAGCGAAGATGTGAAAGTGACAGAACATACCAAAAGAATCTTAGAGATACGTGTAAATGGAGGAAGAGAGTGTGAGTGAGAAAGTTCGCGTCTTAATTTCAGAAGAGGAAATAGAGAAGAGAATTTGTGAGATGGGAAAAGAAATCAGTGAATTTTATCAGGGGGAGCCGGTACACTTAGTGAGTGTTCTTAAGGGCGGCGTATTTTTTACCTGCGAGCTGGCAAAGCGCCTGAGCATACCGGTATCCATTGACTTTATGTCTGTATCCAGTTATGGGGACGGCACGAAATCCAGTGGAGTGGTGAAAGTAGTCAAAGATTTGGATGAAGCCATCGAGGGCAAGCATGTGCTGGTGGTGGAAGATATTGTGGATTCCGGCAGGACGCTCAGTTACCTGCTGGATAACCTGAAAAGCAGGAAACCGCGAAGCCTGCGTCTGTGCACGCTGTTGGATAAGCCGGAACGCCGGGTGACGGACGTGCAGGTGGATTATACTGGATTTGAAATTCCAGATGAGTTTGTCGTAGGCTATGGGCTTGATTATATGCAGCATTACCGCAACCTTCCTTACATAGGGGTTGTGGAACTGAATGCTTAGAGATAGAAAGGAGATTAGGAAAAGGCGATGAATAATCAGAAACGTTACCGGGCATTTGGCGTGTATATTGCAGTGATTGTCATTCTGGCGCTGCTGTGGATTATGCGCGATAGTTCGTCTGGTTTTGGACAGAATGCCGTTTATAGCTATGCACAGTTTGAACTGGATTTGGAATATGGGCATGTAGTATCCGTTCTCATTTCCCAGAACCGGGAAGTGCCGAGCGGCGAGGCGGCTGTGACCCTGGAGTCAGAAAAGAAGAAGACTACCCGCACTTTGTATGTGTCGGATGTCAATGCGCTGCAGGAGACGTTGAAGTCATATGATTTTAAGAATTTTACCGTGCAGGATATGCCGGAGGAGAACTGGCTGATATCCATACTCCCCACGCTGATATTGTTTGGCGTGCTCTTTGTTTTCTATATTATGATGACGAATCATGCGGCGGCTTCCTCTGGCGGGGGCGGCAAGATGATGAATTTTGGCAAGAGCCGTGCCAAGATGACAACGGATGAGAATAAGAAGATTAATTTCGGCAACGTTGCGGGGCTCAAGGAAGAGAAGGAGGAATTGGAGGAACTGGTGGACTTCCTGCGGGCGCCCAGGAAATATACCAAGCTGGGGGCGAGAATCCCCAAGGGCGTCCTGCTGGTAGGCCCTCCGGGAACTGGTAAGACGCTGCTTGCCAAGGCGGTTGCCGGGGAAGCGGGCGTTCCGTTTTTCAGTATTTCCGGTTCGGATTTTGTGGAGATGTTTGTCGGCGTGGGAGCTTCCCGTGTGCGTGACCTCTTTGAGGAGGCGAAGAAGAATGCTCCGTGCATTGTATTCATTGATGAGATTGATGCGGTGGCAAGGCGGCGCGGAACCGGAATGGGCGGCGGGCATGACGAGCGGGAGCAGACCTTGAACCAGCTGTTGGTGGAGATGGACGGTTTTGGCGTCAACGAGGGCATTATTGTGATGGCTGCCACCAACCGTGTGGATATTTTAGACCCCGCAATCATGCGTCCAGGACGTTTTGACCGCAAGGTGCATGTGGGACGGCCGGATATCGGCGGCAGGGAAGAAATTCTCAATGTCCATGCCAAGAATAAGCCGCTGGGAGACGATGTGGATCTGAAGCAGATAGCCCAGACTACGGCAGGATTTACCGGCGCTGATTTGGAAAACCTGCTCAACGAGGCGGCAATTGTTGCGGCCAAGGAAGACCGCGCTTATATTATCCAGAGCGATATCCGCAAATCTTTCGTAAAGGTGGGAATCGGCTCAGAGAAGAAGAGCCGGATTATTACGGAGAAAGAAAAGCGGATTACTGCCTACCATGAGGCAGGCCATGCAATCCTTTTCCATGTGCTGCCGGATGTAGGACCCGTGTACTCCGTGTCGATTATCCCCACCGGAGTGGGAGCAGCAGGATACACCATGCCGCTGCCGGAGCGTGATGAGATGTTCAATACCAAGGGCAGGATGCTGCAGGAGATTATTGTGGACCTTGGCGGAAGGGTGGCAGAGGAAATGATTTTTGATGATATCACCACTGGTGCGTCTCAGGATATCAAGCAGGCGACCGGAGTGGCAAAAGCAATGGTGACGAAATATGGAATGTCTGAAAATGTAGGGCTGATTAATTACGATAATGATGATGACGAGGTGTTTATCGGCAGGGATTTAGCACATGCGAGGGCTTATGGCGAGAATGTGGCGGGCATCATTGACCAGGAGATTAAGCGCATCATCGATGAGTGTTATCAGAAATCAAGAAAGATTTTGTCGGAGCATGAGACGATTCTCCATAAATGTGCAGACCTCCTGTTAGAGAAAGAGAAAATCAGCAGAGATGAGTTTGAAGCGCTGTTTGAAGGATGATTTGTGAATATTGCTATGGGAATTGGTCGGGGACAGAAAAAGTGCCTGTACAAAACAGACAAAAACAATTTGCATTTTTTGTGATGTTTGTGCACACTTATTGAGGACTTTATGGTACTATAATTACTGTAAAAACCCCCCAATACATTATATAATTTTTGCTACACCCCATAGTAAAAATACCTTCTCCTAAAAAGGCAGCTTTCAAAGCTGCCTTTTTTACATTTAAGATATAAGGAACCATATGCCTTGTACCATAAGAAAGAAGAGGTATCATTTATGAAAGAATATTCTATTTATGAACTGAGCCAGAGACAACAGTACATGATGCAGATGCGTCCCCTGTTGCGCAAACATGCAATGTTTTCTGACGGAACCAGAGACTACCGGAATCCGCCGGAGCCAGATGTGAATGAGATGGTCACCATCCGTTTCCGTACGGCAAAGAATAACGTGGATGTTGTGTGGCTGTGCAGCGGCGATAAGAAAATTGCTATGAAGAAAGTGGAGACAGAGGGGCCTTTTGATTATTACCAGATCCAGGTGCAGTTGGGGGAGGAGCCATATCACTATTATTTTGAAGCTGTCACCGGTATGCTGCACTGCTTTTATGACAGGATGGGCGTGACGCCGGAGGTACGCCACGAATATGATTTTGTAATCGTGCCAGGTTTTTCTACGCCCAACTGGGCGAAAGGAGCCGTGATGTACCAGATTTTGGTGGACCGTTTCTATAATGGGGATCCATCGAATGACGTGCTGACCAATGAATATTACTATATTCAGGTATATAGCCAGAAGGTGGATGATTGGAACAAATGTCCGGCGAATTTCGGCGTAGGCGAATTTTATGGCGGGGATTTGGCAGGCGTTATCCAGAAGCTGGATTATCTGCAGGATTTGGGAATAGAAGTTTTGTATTTCAATCCGCTTTTCGTCTCGCCCTCTAACCATAAATACGATATTCAGGATTACGATTATATTGACCCGCATTATGGGGTGATTGTGGAGGATGGCGGGGCGCTGCTTTCCTCGGGAGAGACGGACAATACCCAGGCGACCAGGTATATCAAGCGTGTGTCTGACCACAGGAATCTGGAAGCCAGCAACGCTTTGTTTGCAAAGCTTGTGGAGGAAGCGCATAAGCGCGGCATGAAAGTGATTCTCGATGGCGTGTTTAACCATTGCGGTTCTTTTAATAAATGGCTTGACAAGGAGCTGATTTATGAGCGGGAGATTGGCTATGCCACAGGGGCTTATGTGTCGGCGGACAGCCCTTACCATAATTTCTTCCAATTCTATGATGAAAACCGCTGGCCTTATAATGGCAGTTATGACGGCTGGTGGGGGCATGATACGCTGCCAAAGCTGAATTATGAGAATTCGCGGGAGCTATATGATTATATATTGGACATTGGCAGGAAATGGGTATCTCCGCCGTACAATGCGGATGGCTGGCGTTTGGATGTGGCGGCAGATTTAGGGCATTCCGTGGAGTTTAACCATAATTTCTGGCAGGATTTCCGCAAGGCGGTCAAACAGGCGAATCCAGAGGCAATCATACTTGCGGAGCACTATGGCGACCCGGTGGAGTGGCTGCGTGGCGACCAGTGGGATACGGTCATGAATTATGACGCGTTTATGGAGCCTTTGACTTGGTTCCTCACGGGTATGGAGAAACACAGTGATGGCTACCGTCAGGATATGCTGGGCAATTACCAGAATTTTGAGGGCGCGATGAACTATTATATGACGCGGTTTCTGACGCCGTCCCTGCAGTGTGCCATGAATGAACTGTCCAACCACGACCATTCCCGCTTTCTCACCCGTACGAACCATAAAGTGGGCAGGGTTGACCGTCTGGGGAGCGCTGCGGCAGGTGAGGACCTTAACAAGGGCGTGATGAAAGAGGCTGTGGTGATGCAGATGACCTGGCCGGGGGCGCCTACCATCTATTATGGAGATGAGGCTGGCGCTGTGGGCTTTACCGACCCGGATAACCGTAGGACTTATCCATGGGGGAATGAGGACCAGGAACTCTTGGCTTTCCACCGTGACATCATCCGCATCCATAAACAAAATCAGGCATTCCGCACCGGTTCCCTGAAATTTCTGGGCGGGGATTACCAGGTGATGTGCTACGGACGTTTCACGCGTGAGCAGCAGTTTGTGGTTGTCATCAATAACGATTACGTGGAGCGTTGCATGGAGTGGCGGGTATGGCCTGCCGGCATGGAGCGTGAGACCAGGCTGGAGCGTATGATAATGACGACGCCTGATTCTTATTCGCTGGAGTCAGAGATTTACCGGGTGACGAATGGGCGCCTGAATATTACCCTTCCGCCCAATTGTGCGGTGATTCTCAAGAACATCGGCAATGAGGAACGGTTGGAGTTTTAGAGGAGCATGTGTTATGATTCGTTTTTTGGATGCGGAAGTATTTGTGGTGCAGAGAAGTGAGGCTGTTTATGAATTGGTAAAATATGCTTATTTGCAGAAAGAGTATATTGATAATATTTTTGTAGTTTATAATGAGGATGGAAGCTATCATGGAGTTATCACATTTGACAGCTTTCGGCAGGCCGTTGAGCCTGAGGATACGGAAGGATATATATTCAGTAAGAAATGGGTTCTGGCGTCTGATGATGATAACATGTGGTCGGAATTAAAAAATATGATCAGAACGTCTGGAATTCGCAATGCAGTCATCCCGGTCTTTAATGCCCGGGATGAGATTTTGTACTTTGCCTATGACGACCAGGTTCCCGTCCATGAGAAGGCAGAATGTATACTGGAGGATCTGGAAAGCATGGAAGATGGCATATTGTGCAGGTTCTTTGCGGAAGCCTATCCGCAGGTGAGAAGGGTGCGGATACATGATTTGAATGAATGGGGATACCGCTTATTTAAAATTATGCTGAAAGCTGGGTATTATGTGGAAACGCAAGGCGAGAAATGGGAGAACTTTTATCCTCAAATTGGCGTAAAAAAGGTTAAAAAAACAGGGGGGATACCAAAAGAGTCTTTTATGGATATATATGCAGAAGGAACTAAATCTGGCTGGGGCCAGAACCCTTCTGTAAGGAGGACGACGGCAGAAGCCTTGGCCCTGTATTGGGTCAGGACATTATATGCTTTGAGCGCTGATTTTTATAATTGGACAGAGAAAGAATTTATCTGTAATTGTGAAGGTCTGCGTTTATTGAAAGTGACCGTACCTAAGAAAGGGCAGATGAGATGCAAGTTTCCGGGGGAAGAGAGCTGTTCAAGGAGCATAGGGGATGCTTTTGAAGTTGGAACGCCGGAAGATATAGCATACTGCCAGAAAGTGTATGGAAGGAACATTGCAAAGGAAGAATGGGACAGGCTGTGCAAGAATAAAAAATTGGAGTCAAAAAACATTGCAGGAAATGCGGTGCGTATGCTGGGGTTTGGAGAGGAGAAAAGCCCCAAATTGTATGTAGTTGGTCCGTGTATTGTGGTGGGAAATACGGTTTGCAATGATACAGAAACATTTCTGTACTGCCTGTATCATGAACTGCATAAGAGAGGCATGGAATATAGTGTGGTGGGGCTTGTGGCAGCACAGTCATTTCAGATGAAATTATACAGGGATATTTTGGACAGCCTGACGATATGGGAAAACGATATGGTAATCTGCATATGGGAAAATGGGGGGGATTATACTTATGCAGAAGGAAGAAAGCTGGATTTAACAGAGACGTATGATTCCAGGGGAGAATATTGGTTTTATGATATGCCAATACACACAAATTATGCAGGAAATCAGGCGATAGCAGAAAGAGTAGCAAAAGAAGTGCTGGACTATGCCAAAGAAGCAGGGAAAATACAGGGGGGGGGGTATACGGATTGGCAGAAAACTACTCAGCCTGGCAGAATGCGATTCAGTGGAGAGGTATATCCGTCAGATACAGTTCGATGGGCAGCGTAAGGAGACGGAGCGGGGTGGTGCGATTGTCATGAACTGCAATCCCATGACGAAGGGACATCTGCATTTGCTGGAAACCGCTAGAAAATTTGTAGATTATCTGTATGTGTTTGTGGTGGAGGAAGATAAGTCGGATATTCCCTTTGCAGTCCGCTATGCTATGGTATGGGCCCAAGCCAAGGAGATGGCGGATGTGCACGTAGTGCCGTCTGGAAAATTCATATTATCTTATGAGACACTGCCGCTGTATTTTGAAAAAGCAGAGAAGCAGGAAGCGGCATTGGACGCCACGGAAGATTTGCAGATATTCTGCCAATATATTGCGCCGCGCCTTGGCATCAGGGAACGGTTTGTGGGGGAAGAGCCCACGGACAAGATCACGCGGCAGTACAATGAGGAGATGAAACGCATACTGCCCTATTATGGGATGAAGTTAACGGAAATCCCCAGGGTAAAGCAACAGGGAAAATATATCAGTGCCTCTATGGTGAGAAAGCTGACCAGGGAGGGGAACTGGGAGGTAGTCCGACAGCTGATGCCAGAAGAGGCGTACCGGATATATATGAGAGATTATATTTCACTGTCAGGAGATGGTTTTTATCCAGAAAAGCAACAGCTCTGAAAGGTAAAATTTTCTCGCACTGTGCAACTGCTTTTTCACACCATTGAATTCATAAAAGATGAATGCGTGAAAAACCTCTGTACAGCGCTCGGCGTGCCGGAACACGAATTCCTCCCGCATTATGTGACCATCAATGAATTCCTTTCGAGAATGGATACGGAAGAACTGGAGAAACTCCGCAGACAGATGGTCCATGCGCTCCTGCGCAAGAGGAAGTTTGAAGATGCGAGGCTGCTTGGGAAATACTGGATGGTTATCTTTGACGCCACAGGGCTGTTCCATTTTAGGGAAAGGCACTGTCTGAAAAAAGTCCTGAATAAAGGTGCGGAAAATGAACGGGCCGTTTATTACCACCATGTCCTGAAGGCAAAGCTTGTCCTCGGGGATGGTTTTGCTGTCAGCATCGGCACGGAATTTATTGAAAATGAAAACGAAGACGTATCCAAAAATGACTGTGAAACAAAAGCATTCAAACGGCTGGCGGAGAACCTGAAAAAGGACTACCCGCGCCTTAACATATGCGTCCTGGCAGACAGCCTGTATGCATCGGAGCTGGTATTTGAAAAATGCGTAAAAGACAACGGATGGCATTTCCCAGTACGCTACAAGGATGGGAGCATCCCGTCATTTGCGGAGGAATACCGCAGCATATGCGGTTTTGGCGGTTCGGAAAGCCTGGACGGGACAATCGCAGAGACATACCCGCGCAAAGGGAGGGTGAACAGAAAACAGCACATGGAATGGGTGCCGGAAATTGATTACAGGGGGTACAGCCTGACGCTGCTGGCGCTGGAGATAAAGGAGGCGGAGGAAAAGACAGGGAAAACAAGGACGCTGACGTTCCAGTGGCTGACGGATCTTACAGTGAAGGCATCCAGTTCAGCCGAGTTTGCAAATGCCGGCAGGAACCGCTGGTGCATTGAGAACCAGGGGTTCAATATACAGAAAAACATCCGCTATGGCATCCAGCATGTGGACAGCCTGGACTATAATGCGATGAAATGCCACTACCTGCTGACACAGATTTCGGATATCCTGCTGCAGCTGTATGAAAAGGGGAGGCCGGGGATAAGGAAAGCAAAGAACACAATAAAAAATATATCTTCGGGCCTGCTGAAAAGTTTTGGACAACCGCTCACAGGGGAAGATATATCTTTTATGTCGGCTTATGTATATGTAAAAGCCGCCTGACGAAAGTATTATAATAGAAGGAAGTGGTCTATGGCAAGAAAAAAATTTAATTTTCCACAAAAGATAAAAAGGCGCTTCCTTCTGCTTTGGGATTGTGGAAAACTGCCTAAAAAAATATATGCCCGTGGAAAAGAAACTCAGGTAAAAAAACAGCCTAAATGTTAGTTGATTAGATACAAGGAGATTCCTGAAAGCGAATACTTGCTGTTACAGGAATTAGCCCGGGAAGTATTGATGATTTCTAAAAATGATAATGATTCTAATGAAGTAGCGCTTACTTATAGTCTGGATTATAGGAATTTGCTCGCTGAAGGAAAAGAGTTTATGGGAGTTGCTTTGGGAGATGAACATTCTGTCGATCCATGTATGAATACAGTGGCATATCATTTGATAACCACATCTATTCAATGTGTTGTTATTGTACTGCATAACCATCCATCATTATCAAAATTTTCATTGGAAGATGTAAAGTTTTTTCTTAGTAATGGTACAGTTAAGATGATGGTGGTAATTACAAATTTAGGAAATATTTCATATCTTGTAAAAAAGGAAAACTACAACCGCAAAAAAGCGATAGAAATATTTAATAATGCGGTTAGTATGCATAATAAGGGAAGTAATATACGTGATTACCAAAAAGCTGTATCACATTTTCTTTCTATTTGCCATGAGGCAAATATTGTATATGAAGATCGTTAGGAGGGATTGATATGACTGAAAAAGCTATTTTAAGCGAGAAATTAGAAGATAACAAAGCTGCCGCTGAATGGGGAATGAAACAAGCAGAATTGATTAAGAAAAGTGAAGAAATAACGCAAAGGCTAGTGGAAAAATCAAGGTCTTTGGAGGTTGCTAATACCCTTGAAACGATGGTGCAGGAGATTTTTACTGTTTCAAGGCTGGAAACAGGCGATGTAAATTGTGATTTGCCTGTGTCACCGTTATCAATGGCAATATTCAATTCGCTAGGAAAATCAAAAAAATCCTTGCAAGAACCAGGAACATGTGCTATAATCTAATACGGTCAAGGGCAAAAGCGAAAAGTTAATTGCCCTTGCATATGGATGGATTCCCGAGTGGCCAAAGGGGGCAGACTGTAAATCTGTTGGCAACGCCTTCGAAGGTTCGAATCCTTCTCCATCCATTGAATAGATAAATAAACAGTGGGGAAAAACCAAAGCGGTTCGAATCCTTCTCCATCCATTAGAGAAAAAAGACCAGTGGGGAAAAACCAAAACGGTTCGAATCCTTCTCCATCCATTCAACTTCATTATGAATTTTGATGACTGCCTTTTCTGAACGAAGAGGCAGTTTTTTGTCTTATTAGGAAAGACCTTGTCACGCTAAAGCGTGAAAGTGGCTTTTATAAGACAAAAATAATATGCGCACTCGTGCGAATGGAAGATGTCACTACGTGCCGTCCTAAGGAATCCCCCAGACAAGTCTGGTACCCCTTAGGACAAATCCGCACTCGGCGCGTCAAAGTGTGCAAACCGTCTCCGTTTCACTGCGGTCCGCGCTAAATGGACATCTGCCAGATGTCCAGCGCCCCCAAGAATGGGGGTTGGGGGTTGAAGTGGGCTTGCCCACCTTGTTTTATTCGAGCGTTGAGGGACAGAAAGGCAAAATGCTCAAAAATGCGTAATTTTTCATCGGAAATGCATACAAACTGCCGACATAAAATTATATAATATAGTATTATATATAAAAAATATGGAGGAGGGAACGAAATAATGAAAAAACATTGTAAGAAATTGACAAGAGTTAAAAATGTTTTTTTGACCGTTTTGCTTTCTGCCAGTATGGCTGTGGGAGGTATCGGGCTGGCAGCGTCGTCAGTCAGCCAGGCTGCGGATACAGCCGGGGAAGTGAAATGGGTGATGTCTCAGGAAGGGAAATACATGCAGGACAAGGGGACATTGAAAACGACTGCATGGGATGACAGTAACCACAATGATTTGTATATCGATGTGGATGAGAACATTACATATCAGGAGATGGCGCAGAATATCTGGGGCGGCTGCTTTAATGAGCGTGGATGGCACAAGCTGCAGATGCTGACAGAGGAAGAACGGAACCATATCCTGGACTTGCTGTTTGACCCCAATGAGCCGGAAGGACTGCATCTGACGATGGGCAGGATGCCCATAGGTTCCAGCGATTTCGCGATGGATTTGTATTCGCTCAATGAGACGGAGAATGATTATGATATGGTGAATTTTTCTATAGAGCGCGATAAGGAGATGCTTATCCCTTATATCAGGGAAGCTTTGAAGCGTCAGCCGAACCTGAAAATCTGGGCTTCTCCCTGGTCGCCGCCGTCCTGGATGAAACAGGAGGGTGAAAATAATACTGCGCCCCATAAGAATCTGATAGGCGGCTGGTTCCATGGCACGGAGGAGAATTATAGGGCATATGCTTTGTATTTCCGCAAATTCATTGAGGCGTATGACAAGGAAGGCATCGAAATCTACATGGTGTCCCCCCAGAATGAGCCGACCATGTGGACGCTCTATTCTTCCTGCCGCTGGACGGGTGAATGCCTCCGCGATTTCCTCAAATACCTCGGACCGCAGATGGAAGAGATGGGTGTGCAGATTTATCTGGGAACGTTTACGAACTCGGATGACAGCTTGATGGACCCCACGCTGAATGATATGGAGGCAAGGAAATATATTTCCGGCATTAATTTTCAGTGGTGGTCTTACAATAAGGCACGTTCGCTGTTCCATACAGGATTCAACCAGGGCATGATGCAGTCGGAGACCATGTGCGGCAACGGCAACAATGACTGGCAGTATGCAGAGTATCAGTTTGATGTCATGTATATGTATTTTTCTTATGGCATTTCGGCTTATAATATGTGGAATCTCGTATTGGAATGGGACGGCGAGAATCCTGGAGGGTATAATACGGCGACGCCGCCATGGCCGCAGAATGCGCCGATAACGGTGAACGAAACGACCAAGAAATATACCATCAATCCCCAGTATTATAATATTAAGCATTATACCGATGCTGTAAGGGCAAATGCACGCAGGATTGAGAGCAGCGGTACCTATAATCAGGAATATATTCCGAACACGAATGCTGATAAGGAACAAGACTCTGTTTATTCCGCCGAGCAGCGTGAAATTGCATTCCGCAATGCAGACGGAACGATTTCCCTGCTGGTCAAGAATGGAAGCAACAGTGCGAAGACGGTAGATATCAATTTTAACGGACGTAAGGTGACAGCGGAACTCCCTGCGCATTCCATCCATACCTTTACCGCTCAGGGAACGCCCCTGACCGGCAATGAGAAGGATATGAGGCAGATTCTCTCTCAGGATAAGATTGTTTCCATCAAGAATGCCGAGACGGACAAAGCGCTCTGCATCAACGGCGGCGGCGCGGCAACGCTAAACAAAGTATTTGCCTGGGACTACAGCGGTCAGGCGAACCAGCAGTGGTACCTTCAGCCGGGCAAGGTGGGGACACAGGAGACAGTGAAACTGATGAACGTTAAGAGTTTCCATCTGGCAGCGGTGGACGGCGGCTCTTCCAATGACGGAGCGGAATTGATTATCTGGCAGGATACTGGGGAAGATAACCAGAACTGGGTGATGGAGGAAAGCGGAGAGAACGTGAAGTTTAAAAATGTAACCAGCGGCCTGTACCTGGCATTTTCCGCAGACGGCAAGGCGATACAGACGGCAGCCAGCGATTCCATGCTTCAGCAGTGGAAGGTGGACAATGCTTATGCTTCTGAGGGAATCCCGGCCGTTGCCTCCGTCAGCGTAACGCCCCAGGACAAGGCAATGGATGCGGGGGAGAGCCAGCAGTTTGCGGCAGCTGTGGCAGCAGTAAATGGCGCGCCGGAGACGGTGGACTGGACGATAGACGGAAACATCAGTTACAGTACATCTATCAGCAGGAATGGGCTGTTAAAAATAGCTGCGGATGAGACGGCAAGCCAAATAACAGTCAGAGCAACATCTACGTTTGATAATGCGAAGTCCGCGAAAGCGGTTGTGACGGTAGGGACAGCAGTGGAAACGCCCATGGTCACTTCCGTAAGCGTCACTCCCAAATCTGCAAATGTAAAGGCTGGGGAGACGCAGCAGTTCCAGGCTCAGGCTGCAGCCCAGGGCGGTGCGCCCGGTACGGTAAATTGGAGCGTCAGCGGAAATGCCAGCAGCCAGACAAAGATCAACAGCGCAGGATTGTTGGCAGTAGCGGCAGACGAGACAGCAGCCAAGCTGACCGTAAAGGTGGAATCTGCGTTTGACAAGACCAAATATGATTTGGCAACTGTGACAGTGGTGAAAGCAACGGCGGCAGAGAAGCCGGTACCTGGGAAAAATACCACCCACAAGGTGGGGACGCTGTATTATAAAGTTACGAAGTCAGCAGCTGTAAACGGTACGGTGAGCGTGACAAAACCGGAAAAGAAGACGTATGCTTCCGTCACTATTCCGGCTACCGTGGATATCAACGGATATACCTTCAAAGTCACGGCAATCGGCAAGAAAGCATTCTATAAGAACACGAAGCTGAAAAAGGTTACGGTAGGAAATAATGTCGCCAAAATAGGGGCGTCTGCATTTGCTTCCAATAAGAAGCTGACAACGGTGACGCTTGGCACTGGGATTACTGCGATAGACAGCAAGGCATTCTATCAGGATTCCAAGCTGAAGACGGTCAGCATTAAGTCCAAGAAACTGAAGACTGTGAAAAAACAGGCTTTCAAAGGCATTGCGGGGAAAGCGAAAGTCAGCGTACCCAAGAACAAAGCGAAAAGCTATAAGAAGCTGCTAAAGAAAGCAGGGCTTCCAGCCAAAGCAAAGGTGAAATAAAGATCCGAAATTCAATGGGAGGGGAATGGTATTTCCCCTCCTGTTTGATTTTTCTCCTTGACACCTTATTTTTGAAATCGTATACTAGATATAGTGGTATCGATGCGCGAATATGCACATGAAAATGTTGTATGGGAAGAGGTGGAAGCAGTGGGAGAACAAATGCTGCGGGAAGAGGATGTACATAGTTATGCGGATGCCTCTCTGGAAATTATTCTCAAATATGATGACAACGGCAACATCCTGTATGCGAATTCCCTGGCGAAAGAGGAATTAGGATATGGGGAGCAATTAGGCGGAGTCAGTCTGGAAAAATTGTTTCCGGCAGAGCTACATAGGAAAGACGGCAGTTTCCCATTAGATACCGTCAGAGAGATGGCTGAGGGCATGATGTACCGTAAGAATGGAACCTGTTTTCCGGTGCGGATGGCTGTAAAGCCTGCGGATGGGATAAACCTTCTGTTTGCCGTCAATGTTGCCAGGCAGGTGGAGACGGAACGCAAGCTTGTCCGCATGAAAGAGGAGATGGAGGAGACGCTCAAGGTCCGCAATGAATTTGTGGCGAATGTCACGCATGAGCTGCGGACGCCCGTCAATGGAATTCGTGGGCATGTCACCAACCTGCTGGAGAATGGGGTGTCGGGGGAAGTGAAAAGTACCCTGGACATCATTATCCGCTGTTGTGACAATATGTCAGCTATCATCAACAATATCCTTGATTTCTCCAAACTGGAGGCGGGGAAGTTTGTCATAGAACAGAAGGAATTTAACTTTTATAAGATGGTCAACCATACGGTGGAGACGAATATTCCGGCAATCAATGCCAAGGGGCTGCGCATCATGGTCAACATCGAAAAGACGATTCCCGAATACCTGATTGGCGATGAACTGCGCCTGACGCAGATTTTGAATAATTTCCTGTCTAATGCGGTAAAATTTACCAGCGTGGGATACATTAATATAGAAGTAACCAAGACCTTGCAGTTTGATGATGAGATTGAACTGTTTTTTGTGGTATCGGATACCGGTATTGGAATTTCACCGGAGGAAAAGGATAAACTGTTCAAGAGTTTTTCCCAGGTGGATGCTTCCATTACCCGGAAATATGGCGGTACAGGGTTGGGGCTGGCCATTACCAAACAATTGATTGAACTTATGCATGGCAACGTCCATCTTGACAGTGAGAAAGGGAAAGGAAGCAGCTTCTCCTTTTCAGTACGCCTGCATGTGGCAAAAAAAGCCAAAGAGGAGCAGGGGAGCAGCGAGCATTTTGAATTTATCAATCAGAATCAGGAACTGCCTGGATTTGACAGCGCAGAGAAATTTTTCCAATTTGGGACGCCGGAGAATGTGCAGGAGATAAAGAGCAAGATGGAGAAGCTGATTCTGTGCATGGAGGTAGAAGCCTGGGATAAGGCAGAAAATTTCGCACATAACATTAAGGAATTGGTGGAACAGGCGTCGAAGGACCTCAAGAGGTCTGCATTCCGTCTGGAGATGAATGTGAGAAAAGGAGATTACGACAAAAGCGTGGAGCAGTATAACAGCTTGAAGGCGCTGCTTGAGGAAACTA
The DNA here is from genome assembly GCA_910583835.1 of uncultured Lachnospiraceae bacterium. Taxonomy (GTDB): domain Bacteria; phylum Bacillota; class Clostridia; order Lachnospirales; family Lachnospiraceae; genus Petralouisia. Next base: position 41,214 of record CAJTYM010000012.1, read on the forward strand.
TTGGAGGGATGTAGGATGGAAAATGCGAGCAAATCTGGAAAGACACCGCAGATTTTGATTGTAGACGATGTGGAGACCAATTTACTTATCCTGGAAAATATGATAGAAGGAATGGGATATATTCCCAAATGTGCAGCGAACGCCGCCAAGGCGGCGGCCTTGATTTCGGAGAGCCTGCCCCAGCTGGTTCTTCTGGATGTGTTCATGCCGGAAATGGATGGATATGAATTCTGTGAACGGCTGAAAAGCAATCCCGTCACCCGGGATATTCCGGTTATTTTTATCTCGGCGGCGGATTCCAGCGAGGACAAAGTCAAAGGATTTAAACTGGGGGCGGTAGACTATATAGCGAAACCGTTTGAACTCACAGAGGTCACCATGCGGGTGAATAACCATTTGAAGCTGCATGAAATGCAGCAGGAGCTGGAAATGAGCAACCGCAGGCTTCACAGCGTTATCAGCAGCCAGGCAAGAAGGATAGAAGATGAACAGAAGAATATTCTCTATGCCCTGGCAGCGCTCACAGAACAGCGCGATTCTGACACAGCGGACCATATGGAAAATGTGGCGTATAATTGCCGGATGTTGGCGCAGAGCCTACAGTTTAGCCCGGAATTTACCGAAGAAATATCAGAAAGCTTTATTGATACCATCGAGGTTGCATCCAGGCTTCATGATATCGGGAAGCTGCGTGTTCCCACTGATGATGAAATCGAGGAGGTGAGTGCAGAGAATCAGGAGGGGAAACAGGTAAGGCACCATGCAGAGCAGGGAGCGGAAATTTTAGAAAGGGTGTACCAGAACACACCGGGGAACAGCTTTCTGCCGATGGCGATTGAGATTGCCCGTTACCATCATGCCTGTTGGGATGGAAGCGGCTATCCGGGCGGGATTTCAGGGAAAGACATTCCGCTCTCCGCCAGGATTGCCATTGTCGCGGACAATTACGATACACTGACAGGGGAAGAAGGGCAGGAGGGGGCTTATAGCCCGCAAGAAAGCCTCCGTATCATCAAAGAGGGCAGCGGCGCATATTTTGATCCTGATATCGTGAGTGTTTTTTTGAAAATTAAGAACCAGTTACGGCACAGCTGACCGGGGATTATCTCGGGTTATCATGGCCAGACATCGCGATCAATCGGCACTTGCCAAAATTTGACATGAATTGACAAGTAAATAGAAATATAGTATCATAAAACGAATGGTAAATCGAGCTGATAGATGGAACTCGTGAACAGAATAGGTACTAAATTGATCGGTAGAAATTTTAATTATGATAGGAGTAAGTCAAGATGATTACAGATAGTGAATTTCACCGGGTTGTCGGGTACGTTAAACAGACAGCCGGAATCGATCTTAGTGAGAAGAGAGTATTAATCAATGGCAGACTTGAGAATTACATTTTAAGGAACGGTTATCACAATTTTGATGAATATATGGCAAAGGTCGAGCATGACCCCGCAGGTAAGGAGGCGAAGAATTTAATCAATGCCCTGACCACCAACCATACATATTTTATGCGGGAATTTGAGCATATGGAGTTCCTGCGGCAGAGAATCCTGCCCCAGCTGAAAGTGAAAGAAGCGGCAAGGAAGGATTTGCGCATCTGGTCTGCCGCATCTTCTACCGGGGAGGAACCTTATACGATTGCCATGGTGCTGCAGGATTTTTTTGCACTTGAGCATGGGTGGGACACCAAGGTTTTGGCAACGGATATTTCCACCAAGGTCCTGCAGCGTGCGCAGCAGGGGAAGTACCTTGCGGAGCATATAGAGCCATTGCCGGAAAAATGGCGCAGGAAGTTTTTTACGAAGTTAAATGAAGAGGAGTACCAGGTCAAGCAGGAGTTGCGGAATGAAGTGATTTTCCGGCAGTTTAATTTGATGAATGCATTTCCGTTCAAAAGGCCGTTCCATGTGGTTTTTCTGCGGAATGTGATGATATATTTTGATGAGGATACGAAGCTGCAGCTGCTTCGTAAGATTTATGATTATTTGGAGCCGGGAGGCTACTTATTTATAGGAACGACTGAGGCGCTTAACAGAAAAGGGACAGCTTTCAAGTATGTCGAGCCGTCAATCTATCAGAAATAGAGAGTAGGAGAATCAGATGAAGAAGATTAGAGTGTTAGTAGTGGATGATTCTGTACTATTTCGCAATTTGCTGGTACAGAGCTTGAGTGAGGATCCATACTTAGAGGTTGTGGCACAGGCAGGAGATGCTTATGCGGCAAGGGATGCTATCATAGAATACCGCCCGGATGTGATGACTTTGGACGTGGAGATGCCCCGCATGGACGGCATCCAGTTCCTGAGGAAGCTGATGCCGCAGTACCCTTTGCCAGTAGTGGTAATCAGCGCCTTGGATGCCAGGGTATTCGACGCCATGGAGGCGGGGGCAGTGGATTTTGTGTGTAAGCCCAGTGCGGTTGACCGCTCAAAGGTCAGCGAATTTATCCGTAAAGAACTGGGCACGAAAATCAAGATTGCTTCCACCGTCAAGGTGGGGAATCTGAAGCGCGTGGAGTCTTACCCGGTCAATGGCGTCTCCGCAGTCAAGAAAGATACGGTGATTGCCATCGGGGCTTCTACCGGAGGGACAGAAGCGATATTTGAAGTGGTGAAGCAGTTCCGCACAGATATCCCAGGCGTGGTGATTGTGCAGCATATGCCGCCGGGATTTACGGAAATGTATGCCAACCGCCTGAACAACCAGTGCCAGGTAGCAGTGAAAGAGGCGGTTACGGGCGATAAGGTCCTGCCGGGGCGCGTGCTTATTGCGCCGGGGGATAAGCATATGCGTCTGGTGAAGGTAAACGGTGTTTACCAGGTGGAATGTAAGGCCGGGGAAAAGGTCAGCGGCCATTGCCCCTCCGTAGATGTGCTGTTTTCCTCCGTGGCTAAGGCGGCAGGCAAGGATGCGCTGGGCGTAATCCTCACCGGTATGGGAGGCGATGGGGCGAACGGCCTTTTGGAAATGCGCAAGGCAGGAGCCAAGACAATCGGACAGAACGAGGCTACCTGCGTGGTATATGGAATGCCCAAGGTTGCATACGATATAGGAGCGGTCCAGTATCAGATGGAACTTTCGAGTATAACGAATAAAATATACGGTTTACTTAAGACCAATTAGAGGAGGAAGGCAAATGCGCAGCATTTCTGGAATGCCTTCCGACGAACTGGCAGGTGACGCGAAGCGGCGCGTGCCGATACCTTAGAAGGAGAGGAAAGGAGAGAAATCATGAAGATTTTATTGGCAGAGGATGATTTTGCGAGCCGCAAATTCATGTCAAACTATCTGGGAAAGTATGGAGACTGCGATATTACCGTTGATGGCGAAGAGGCAGTGGACGCATTTCTCATGGCGTTGGAGGATGGGGAACCGTATGACTTGATTTGTCTTGACGTGATGATGCCCGTCTTAGACGGCTATCAGGCATTGAAGGCAATCCGCGATATTGAGAAAGAGCGCGGGATTCAGGGGAATGACGGCGCCAAGATTATCATGACGACTGCACTGAATGAGCAGCGCAATGTGAACAAGGCTTTTGAGATGGGGTGTACGGTTTATTCCGGTAAACCCATTGATTTAGACAAATTTGAGAAAATCTTAAAGAAATTGGAACTGATAAAATAAGCAAAGATTACATTGTAGAAGAAAGGAGGCGGGAAAATGGGAGAAGATTTCAATACAGACAGTATGCTGGATATGTTCCTGTATGAGAGTGAGCAGCTTTTGGAGAATCTTGACAACACAGTGCTGGAAAAGAAGGATGAGGAATGTTTTGATGAGGAATCCATCAATGAGATATTCCGTGTCATGCACACAATCAAAGGTTCTTCCGGTATCATGATGTATGAAAATATCACGAAAGTGTCCCATAAACTGGAAGATGTATTTTATTATCTGAGAGAATCTCATCCAGAGAACGTTCCGCATCTCGAGCTGGTAGACCATGTGCTGGAGGTATCTGACTTTATCACCGGGGAGCTGGAAAAAATCAAGAACGGCGAAACACCGGATGGCGATGAGAGCAAGCTTGTGGAAGAGATTGATAAATTTCTGACAAAAGTGAAAACCGGAATTTCCCAAAAGGGTGAGGAACTGCCCCCGGAAAATACTTACGTGGAGCCCAACCAGTTCTATATAGCGCCCACAGGAAGTGAGAGCAGCAAATATTATAAGGTATCCATTTATTGGCGCGATGATACCCAGATGTGCAATATACGCGCCTATACGGCTGTGTACGCCTTGAAAGAGATAGCAGAGGATTTACAATATATACCTGATGATATTATTACGAATGAAGCCAGCGGCGATGTGATTCTGGAAGATGGGTTCCACATGCTTCTGCAGTGCCAGTGTTCTAAGGATGAAGTAAAAGCAGCGATTGGCGAGACATCCGGTATGGAGCGTGTGGAAATCAACGACTGCACGAAGCAGGAGTTTGAGATGGGCTTCCATGAGCCGGAGGAGCATCCGATTGTCATCGAACTGGATGACAAGGAGAAAGAGCCGGAGAAGAAGCCGGAGAAGAAAGAGCCGACGCCTGGCGATTATGTCATCAAGGGCAAGGAGGCCGGCAAGAGCAAGAAGCTGGCGAAGAACCAGCCCAAGCAGCAGCCCAAGCAGACATATATCAGCGTGAATGTAGATAAGCTTGACTCTCTGATGGATATGATTGGCGAACTTGTTATCTCTGAGGCAACGGTGCTTCAGAACCCGGACTTGAAAGTGCCGGGGCTGGAACTTTCCAATTTCCAGAAGTCAGCCAGCCAGTTGTCAAAGATTACCACAGAACTGCAGGACGTTATCATGTCCATGCGTATGATGCCGCTGACGAACACTTTCCAGAAGATGAACCGTATCGTTTTTGATGTCTCCAGGAAGCTGGGCAAGGACATTGAGCTAGAGGTCATCGGAGAGAACACGGAAGTGGATAAGAACATTATTGAGCATATTTCCGACCCCCTGATGCATTTGGTGCGTAATTCCGTGGACCATGGAATAGAGTCTAAGGAAGAGCGTCTTGCGGCAGGCAAGAATCCCCGGGGCAAGATTACCCTGGAGGCGAAAAACGAGGGCGGAAAAGTATATATTATTGTCCGGGACGATGGTAAGGGCCTGAACAAGCAGAAATTATACGAGAAAGCGAGAAATAATGGTCTGATTGGCAACCGTGCCATGTCAGAGTTTACTGAGAAAGAAATTTTCCAGTTTATTACATTTGCCGGATTTTCCACGAAAGAACAGGTTACAGAATATTCAGGCCGCGGCGTAGGTATGGATGTCGTGGTTAAGAATATCCAGGCCGTGGGCGGTAATCTGGAGATTGACAGCGTTGAGGGCGGCGGAAGCGAGATGACGATGAAGATTCCGCTGACATTGGCAATCATCAATGGCATTGTCATGCAGGTTGGCAACTCTACGTTTGTCGTGGAGACGAATGACATCAAGGAATTCGTCAGGGTCACCAAGGATATGCTGGTGAAGGAGCCGGACGGAGAAGAGTACATTATGCTCCGCGAAGAATGTTACCCCTTTATTCGCCTGAACCGCCGGTATCATCTGGAAGATTCCAAAGTGGAAATTGAAGATGGTATCGTAGTGGTATTAGAGCATGAGAACAAGAATGTCTGCGTATTCATCGACCAGCTGATTGCGGAACAGGAAATCGTGGTAAAACCAATTCCTTCTTACATCAAGAAGGTACAGGGATTATCCGGCTGTACGCAGCTTGGGGATGGAAGCATTGCATTGATTCTTGATATTGCAGGCTTGATTGCCGGAGAGGAGAAAAAGTAGGATATGTCAGAAGAATTGGATTTGATGGATGATTTGGACGGCAGGGAAGATACCCAGAGAGGCATGTTCATGACATTCCAGATTGCAGATGAATGTTACGGTATCGCCATTACATACGTGCAGGAAATTGTGGGAATTCAATCCATAACGGCAGTTCCGGAGACAGAAGATTATATCCGGGGACTGATTAATATCCGAGGAAAGATTATTCCGGTCATTGATGTCAGGGTAAGGCTGAAACAGCCGCCTCGTGAGTATACAGACCGAACCTGCATTATAGTAACTGGCGTGAAGTCGACAGTTGTAGGGCTGATTGTAGATGAGATTGCGGGAGTTATTACCGTTGATGAGAAAGAAATCATTCTTCCGCCATCCCTGTCACAGTCCACTGCCGCAAACAGCAAGTATGTATTTGGGCTTGCAAGAGTGGACAATGAAGTGAAGCTGCTGCTGAATCCGGAGAAGTTAATTCGGGACGAGGATGTGGAGACGTTTGAAGATGCTGCCCCCGCAGGCGAAATCGCAGAGGCATAAAGGTAAAGGAGAAGAGAGAAAATGAAAAATATGAAGTTGAAGACACGATTGATTGGCTGTTTTGCAATTGTAATCTTTTTGACGGGGCTGGTTGCATTTATCGGGATTAGTACATTAACGACAGTCAGGACGAAGAATGTTTCCGAGACTTATGTGCGGAATGCAGAACTGTTTATGTGCGGCCTGGTAGCCGTTGCCATTATCATTACGCTGATTATGGCGGCTTCGCTCCTGAAAGATATACAGAGGAACATGAGGATGCTGAGCACTGCAGCCATGGAGATTGCGGACGGCAGGGTAGACGTTCAATTAGAAAAATACCGTGAAGATGAATTTGGTGAATTGGTAGATGATTTTAAGAAAATTGTAGATACTATTAAGTACCAGGCGGAGATTGCCAACCATCTCTCACAAGGTAATCTTGATGTAGATGTAAAAGTTAAGGGAACGCAGGATGTCCTGGGCAATGCATTTGACAGCATTTTCAAGGAGAATAACCAGATGCTTTCCGGAATCCGTGATTCTTCTATTCAGCTTTCCATGGGTGCAGAGCAGGTATCCGATGCCAGCCAGGCGTTGGCACAGGGCTCCACAGAGCAGGCCAGCGCAATTGAGGAGGTTACGGCTTCCATCACAGAGATTGCAGAGCGCACCAAACGCAATGCGGAAGAAGCAAACCAGGCCAATGATTCTGTACATACTATGAAGAATGAGGCTATGCAGAGCGATGGCCATATGAAAGACATGATTGGCGCGATGACAGAGATTAACGAGTCTTCCGAGAATATTTCCAAGATTATCAAAGTAATTGATGATATCGCATTCCAGACCAATATCCTTGCTTTGAATGCCGCAGTAGAGGCAGCAAGGGCGGGCGTACACGGCAAGGGATTTGCAGTTGTGGCAGAAGAGGTAAGGAACCTTGCCGGCAAGAGCGCCTCTGCAGCCAGTGAGACAGCGGAGATGATTGAAGACTCCATCAAGAAAGTAGAGCATGGTTCCAAACTGGCAGAGGGAACGGCAGCATCCCTGACAGAGATTCTCGGAGAGGTAGACAATATCGTTTCCCTGATTAACAGCATTGCGGTGGCATCGAACGACCAGGCAACGGCGGTCAGCCAGATTGACCAGGCAATCAGCCAGGTTTCCCAGGTTGTACAGACGAACTCTGCAACCAGTGAAGAGTGTGCAGCAGCCAGCGAACAGTTATCCAACCAGGCAATGTCGCTGCGTACGATGATTGGACAGTACAAACTGAAAGGCGGCAGCAGCTCCAGTGTAGCTCCAGTCCAAAGCGCATCGGCAGATAAGGCAGAGGAAAATGAGCGTATTATTTCCCTGGATGGTGAATTCGGAAAATACTAAGCATTAAGCACGAAGGAGTGTTTTGTGGCCATGCGGGCCACGGAATGCTCCTTTTTTAAAGGAGATATCATGATACAGAGACTGAGCAGGGTACAGACCATTGCCCTGGGATTTTTAATGATTATAGCAGTAGGCACGGTGCTTCTGATGCTTCCGATAGCAACGAAAAGCGGGGAGTGCAGCGGGTTCCTCAATGCATTTTTTACGGCGACCAGCAGTACCTGCGTGACTGGGCTGGTGGTGGTGGACACATATTCTGGCTGGAGCCTGTTTGGACAGGCAGTCATCCTTCTGCTGATTCAGATTGGCGGTCTGGGATTTATCACCATCGGCGTCTGTTTTTCTATTTTCCTTAAGCGGCGCATCGGGCTGAAAGAGCGCAACCTCATCCAGGAGAGCATGAATACCCTGCAGATTGGCGGCACGGTGCGCCTGGTACTTAAGATTGTGCGCTATGCGCTGATTTTTGAGGGTGTAGGGGCGGTGCTTTTGATGATACGTTTTATCCCGCAGTTTGGCATCGCGGAGGGAATCTGGTATGGCATTTTCCATTCCATATCGGCATTCTGTAACGCCGGATTTGACTTGATGGGAAAGTTTGAGCCGTACAGTTCCCTGACTTTATATTACGATGATGTGCTGGTAAATGTGGTGGTAATGGCGTTAATTATTATCGGCGGAATCGGGTTTATTGTATGGGATGATATTTCCAAACAGAAATGGAATATTAAGAAATATATGCTGCATACCAAAATTGTGCTGGTGATGACATTGGCGCTGATTGTGGTTGGCAGTGTCTGCTTTTATTTCTTTGAGCGTGAGAATCTGGCATCGTACGATGCAAAAGGGCAGATTCTGGCATCGGTGTTTGGCGCCGTGACGCCCAGGACTGCAGGATTCAACACCATTGATACCGGAGCGTACTCGGAGGGCGGCAGGCTGCTGACCGTGGTGCTAATGTTTATTGGCGGAAGCCCAGGTTCCACTGCTGGCGGGGTTAAGACGACTACCATGATGGTAATTCTCTTATATGCATGGTCTACGCTGCGCAACCAGAACGGGCTCAATATCTTTGGCAGGAGGATGGATGAGGACTGCATCAAGAAAGCGGCAACGGTATTCTTTATCAACCTTTTGCTGGCAGCAGGCTGCAGCCTGATGATGGCCGGTGTGGAGAAATCCCTGCCGCTATCGGACATCCTGATGGAGGTATTTTCAGCCATCGGAACCGTGGGGATATCCACTGGCATTACGCGGGACGTTACAGTATTCTCAAAATATATGCTGATATTCCTCATGTACTGCGGAAGGATTGGCAGCATGTCCTTTGCCCTGTCATTTACGGAGAAGAGACATAATGCAACAGTGAAACTGCCCATAGAACGAATCACGATTGGGTAGAGGCGCAAAGCAAAAGCGAAGCTTTTTTTAAATGCTTTGCGCCGAACTGGCAGGAGACGCGAAGGGTCTCGTGCCGCTACCGCTTGATTAAGCGCAAAGCAAAAGCGAAGCATTTTTGGAATGCCTTCCGACGAACTGGCAGGAGACGCGAAGGGGCTCGTGCCGCTACCGCTTGATTAAGCGCGAAGGGGCTCGTGCCGTTACCATTAGGAGGAACAGATTATGAAATCAATATTAGTTATTGGAATTGGAAGATTTGGCAAACATCTATGCATGGATTTGGTGAAAAATGGCAATGATGTTATGGCAGTGGATGAAAGGGAGGAGAATCTGGAAGATATCTTATCCCTGGTCACCAGCGCCAAAATTGCAGACTGTACCCGGGAGGAAGTGCTGCGCAGCTTCGGCGTCAGGAATTTTGATATCTGCTTTGTGTGCATTGGCACGAATTTCCAGAGCAGCCTGGAGATTACCAGCCAGCTCAAAGAACTGGGCGCGCCGTATGTCATCAGCAAGGCGACCAGGGATATTCAGGCGAAATTCCTGCTCAGGAACGGTGCAGATGAAGTGGTCTACCCGGACCGTGACATTGCCAAACGCATGTCCATGAAAGTCAGCGCCAACCACGTGTATGATTATATGGAGGTTGGGGATTACTCTGTTTATGAGATACAGCCGTTGGAGGAATGGGTAGGAAAGTCCATTAAGGAGACAAATTTCCGGGCAAGGTATAATGCCAATATCCTGGGGATTAAGAGAGAGGGGAAGAGCACGTTGCTGCCAAGTGCAGATTATGTGTTTAATGCCGATGAGCATCTGATGGTAATTGGAGAGAAAGTCGATATTGACAAACTTGTCAGGCGTCTGTAAAGCAACAGTGAGAAAAATATTCTAAGAAAAGAGGAAAATATATGCCGCAGGGAGACCCAAGACCGGGAGAGAAATATTTACATTTTAAGAATAAGCTGTATCAGGTTCTGACGATTGCGCAGCATTCAGAGACGGGAGAGAAGATGGTGATTTACCAGGCTTTGTATGGGACGTTTGAGATTTATGCAAGGCCGTTTTCCATGTTTGTCAGCCCTGTGGATAAGGAGAAATATCCACAGGCAAAACAGAAATACCGTTTTCAGTGGGTGGAATTTAAAAAGACTGCGAAGCAGGCAGAGCAAAAAGAAGCAAGCAGGCCGGAACTGTCAGGGAAGAAAGAAGCAAGCGGACCGGAACTGCCAGGGCAAAAAGAAGCAAGCAGACCGGAACTGCCAGGGAAGAAAGAAGCAAGCGGACCAAAACTGCCAGGGCAGGGAGAAGTATCCACAATGGGTGTGGCAGAGCAAGAGGCAGCCACGCCAGAGCCGGTGAATCCGCCGCTGACTGCCGAGGAGAAGCTGCTGGCGTTCTTTGATGCCGACACGCTGGAAGAGAAGTATGCGATTCTTGTCGATATGCGGGATGAGGTGACGGACCGCATGATAAACAGCATGGCGGTGGTCATGGACGTTGTCATTGAGGAAGGACCGCTCGATTTGCGTTACGAGGAACTGAAAGCATGTCTGCGCACTATGCAGAGGTACGAGTGCAGCCGTCTGCGGTAATTTCTTAAGCCTCCGGCTGCTTGCAGACAGCGTTGCGGTACAGGGCCAGGAATAGGTAGAATAAGGCAATATTCATGGCATTGGGGCTGTTTACCATTGCTTGCCCCAGATATGCCGTCAGCGGCAGGAAGAATGCTATCCCCCCCTGTTCCCAGCAGCGGGAGCGGATATAAGAAATTATCAGCCATAGGAAAACAGAACACCACAGAGCCGCTCCCAGGATACCTGCTGTCAGCAGCCATTGCAGCAATTCATTATGTGCGGTGAGGACAATCAGCGAATAGGAGGTCAGCCCATCATAATAATAGCCCAGCAATTCAGGTCCCACGCCAATCAACTTGTCTTTGAAGCCTAAATTTTGAAATAGATCCACAGAGGCATTCCAAATCTTTCCGCGGTAATTTCCCCAGCTTTCATTATAAGAGCCAAAAAAGTGAAAGAGCAGCGCCAGCAAGGATAGGAACATTGCTGTCTCTAAAAGTATTACAATTCTTTTGCACATTCGTTCCGGCATTTTTTTCCATAATGAGGGAAGGATAAAGCAGCAAAGGCAGCCAAGCAGGCAGATAATAAGCGCTGTTCTCCAGTCCAGGATAACGGAAAAAAGCCCATTGACGGTTTCACGTTTTGCTGCAAATGATGGGAACAGCCCAATCCCTAGTGAACATATGCCACAGGCTAAAATCAATGCTCCCAGCCGCTGAATACGTCTGCTTTCTTTGCAGACAAAAGGCAATGCGAAGAATGTGCAGGCCCATATGCCGACAAAGATGCTTTCACTCGCACAGAGCAGGACATTGATAATGCCAAGAATTAAGGCAATGCCATACAATATCAGGGAATTACGCTCTGTTGACAGCATGAAGAATACAAAAAAGACTGGGAGGATCATACACAGGTAGCCAGACAGCCAGTTGACATTCCCCACGGTGGAGACATAGAGATAAAATTGTTTGGGGTCAATATTATCATGGAGCCCTAATACATCAATTCCCATGGAGTGTATAACTGTCAGCAGGAATATCAAGATATTTGCTGTCAGAACAAACAGCCATGCGTTTATCCGGAGCCTGTAGTATCTGGACACGATGAAGTAAATCAGTATCAGCGTAAGCATGGCGGCAGTTCCTGCATACCAGCCGGCATTTCCCCAGAAAGCTTCGGCGATGTGCCGGGAAAACAGGGCAGAGACAGACAGGGTCAGTGCAAAACCAAGCAATATGATGTCCAAGCCGTTGAGTTTTGGAACTTTGTTTGCTGCATCCTCCTTTGCGGCGCTGCTTATGCCATGTCTGCTTTTTTTTGCGCACAGCAAAGAAATGGCAAAGGCTATCGCTGCCGGTAAGGCTGTCATATACAAGGCATGTGCTTTTGCCTGTGTCAGATTCAGGTATCCGTTTTCCATAAACAGCGGAGTGAAAATAGTGATGCCAAAAAATATAATATTTGCGCTGTACCTTTTCAAAAGGCTGTTCCAGCTCTCATCAGTATGTTTCATTTTTGTTTTCATTCTAACCAACCTTTTGCTTCCAAAGAATCCCGGCACAGTCCATGCACCGGGATTTTGGGGGTTTATTTCGTTTTTATGTTCTTGACCGCGGACCATTTACTGTAGAGTTTTACGTTTTTTCTGCCAACTTTTACATTCTTGTATGTGCGGATTTTCACGTAATATTTTGTCTTTGATTTTAATTTTTTGATGGTCTTGGAAGTCGTCTTATAGCTTTTAATAGTGACAATTTTTGTTGCCTTTTTCTGAAATTTCTTATTTGTAGAGTAGCAAAGTTCATATCCGGTTACCTGTGCTTTCTGCTTCTTCCATGCGGCTTTAAATCCTTTTTTGGTGGCAGATACTTTGGAAAGCGAAGTTTTTTTCGGCAGCATGGTAAAGGATAAATCCTTGCTTCCGCTGTAGTTGCCCTTGAATGCAACCTTCACCGTGTATTTTCCGACATCCTTGGCAGAGACAGTCTCGGCTTTCTTACCGTTTAACGTGAAATCGTAATCAGTGCCCGCCCGCAGCTGCTTGCCTGTGCGGTCCTGCACGGTTAAGGCTATGCTTTGTTTCTTCCCATTGTAATCCAGGGATGTCTTGGCAAGCTTAATATCGGATATTTTGGGAATGGCGGACGTCTGGGTGTGTCCGCATTTGCTGCAGGTATTGGTGATTGTGCCGTCCGCCGAGGCGGTAGCCGCTTTCGTCAGTTTGGAGACATAGGTATGGCTTGTGCAGGGCGGGGACGGCTGCTCAGATACTGGGAGCAGCATGAAATACGATTCTTCCATCCCACCGTTCCAGGAACAGTTTCCTTCCACTGCCTCTTTTCCCATGGTAATGGTAATGGATTTCTTATTTCCCAAATAATCGCCGGAAGTTAAATACCAAAAGAAACCGCCGGCTGTACCAGTTTTATCCAGTATTTCCAGGGTAACTTTCTCTCCTTCATGGGCGTATGCCACATGAGTGGGGACGCCGTTGATGGTAAAGTCAAACGAGGACAAATCTAAGTATGGCATGTAAAAAGTGGTTTCGCTGCTGTCTGTGCCATCGGAGATAACACAGATAATAGATTCATTTTTATCAGCTGCCGTATAAGCGTAGGTGTTTGTATTTGATACGTTGTTATCTCCAATATACCAGGAATAGGTTAATGGTTTGCCGGATTCACTCGAAGCGCTCACTGTCAGGTTATATTTCTGTCCGTTTCTGGTAGTCATGTTGGTTCCAGGTATACCGTTAATAGAGCATTTGATATCGTAAATCGGTGTGTGTTTCATATAAGAATTCTGCTGTACCGTATTTCCGTTGTCATCGGAGATAAGGCATACCAATCCGGGTATAATGTCTGCCGCTGTAACTATCTTGCAGCTGAAGGTATCTTCTGTTTGGTCGGCAATAGGGAAAAACTTATCGTTTTCCATGGTTCCCCATTGATAAGATAACTTTGCGCTAGGCTCTGATACGGCGGACACTTTGAAATGGTAAGATTCGCCTATGTGTACCGGGATGGCATTTCCGGACATGACAGTTCCATTTACTGTGAGGGTTGTGCTGGCAATAGGTTTATGGTATAAGTTAAAATTGAAGGCACAAGTTTCGGATTCATTGGAGATGACACAGTAGATAGTTTCTTCATCTATATCATTGCCCATTGTATATTGATAGGTCTGCCCGGAGCCGATAACAGAGCCATCCGCGTTCTGCCACTGGTAGGTCAGGGTTTTTCCAGGTTCCGTAATGCCGTTGGCTTTCAGGGTGTAAGAAATTCCTTTGAATACGTTTATATGGTTGTATGTGTGTTTTCCATTTACTTCCAACGATGCATCTATCGGCCGCTGGGAAAAACTTATGCTTGAGGAGTCTTTGCAGCCTTTGGTGTCAGAGATTTCACAGGTAAGCTCAAATGCTATATCATACTGCAAAAGCTCTTTGGTTGGCGTGAAGGAAAGGACATTGTCTTTTCCTGTCTGCAGTATCATATCGCCAATCTTCCATGTATAGGTAAGCGCATTGCCAGTGGCAGAGAATGCTTCTGCCTGGAGCGTGTAGGTGCGGTTCATCTGGAAGTAGCACCAGCTTTGATGCTTTCCGTTAACGGAGATGTACTGGATTTTAACCGGGGTATAGAACATAGAAAATACGATGGTTTCCGTTTCCGTGCCGGTCCTGACTGCACAGCAGATTTGCGTCTCTCCGACTGCAGTGTCTGGTTGCGTATAAGTATAGGTATTGCCTATTGCAGGGAGAATATTTTTATTGCCGTCTTTATCGAAAGTGTACCATTCATATGTTGGAACTACGTCTCCTTGGCAGTGGGCAATTGCCTCCAGCCTATAAGAACTGCCAGCCTTAGTTGACACGTAATCGGTCCAAACACCATTGATTTTAGAGTTTATGTCTGTGATATAAGAACGGCAGAAAACAGGCTCATATTCTTCGGTCGTAGCGCTGTCATCATATCCTGCGCACAGGTAGTATGTCGTGCCGGCAGACAGGGTTGTCCTGATTTTGAATTGTCCATTGCTGCCAGAGTCATCATCGAAATCAAGCTGTTCGTAATATCCAAGCTCGGTATTTTTCGTGTAGACAGAGCCAAAAGTATCTAAGTCAGCATTATCTTGGCGGCTGCCCCAGAAAGCATAATCTCCCGTTTCTGTGGGGGTGAACTGATACCAGGTGATTAAACTGATGGAACCCAGCTTCCCCTCAGCTGTAATCGTATGTATGTCTTCCTGTTCCAGATAGCTTATGGGAAAGGAGGGCTGTTTGTAATATTCGCCTCTCGCATCCCCGCTGGCGCTGGCATGGGCCGTCATAGAGCCATAGAGCGGAAAATCCGGTATCGCAATGCCGGTAAGCAGCAATGCCATTGACAAAAAGAAAGCGGCAGCACGCTTCCATTTCATCATGTCTTTGAATCTGCTGAAATCTAAATTCGTGTTCATGATACATTTCATTCCTTTCTGGTTGTTTTCTGGTTAAATTTTATCATATGTAACCTTTTTTTCAAGCATTTTATTATTATTGGCAAAGGAGGTTGCCCCTCCTTTTTTTCTGTGATAGAATAGATTTATAGAAAGAAGGATCTGTTTTTGCCGTGGAATCGGGGCAAATCAGCAAGGAATATTCTAACGATTCAGAAAGGATTTTGCTATGTTACTACTTATTCAGAATGGGACGGTAATCAATCCGGCAGATCAGACAGAGACAGCGGCAGACGTACTTGTGGAGGACGGAATCATTAAGAAGATCGCTCCCAAGCAGAAAGTGAAAGCGGACCGCGTTGTGGATGCGACAGGCTGTTATGTCATGCCGGGATTTATTGACATGCATGTACATCTGCGTGACCCAGGGCAGGAGCATAAGGAGACCGTGGAGACCGGCGCTAAGGCGGCAGCGCGCGGCGGTTTTACCACCATTGTAGCCATGCCGAATACGAAACCGGTCGTGGATAATGCGGATGTGGTGCATTATGTCCATAACAAAGCGAGCGATGTGCGCCTGATTAATATCCTGCAGACAGGGGCAGTTACCAAGGGGCAGCGAGGAGAAGAACTGTCTGACATCGAGGCGATGGTTGAGGCAGGGATTCCTGCGCTCAGTGAAGACGGCAAGACTGTGATGAACTCCCAGCTTTACCGGGAGGCAATGACGCTTGCCGTCAAGTATGACATTCCAGTGCTAGCGCACTGTGAAGATGCCAATATGGTGAAAAATGGCGTGGTAAATGCGGACAAGACCATGAAGAAGATGGGCTTTGCGGGGATTTCCAATGCCGTGGAGGACGTGATTGTGGCGCGTGACATTATGCTTGCCAAGGATACCGGAGCAGCTTTGCATCTTTGCCATTGCTCTACCAGGGACAGTGTACGGATGATAGAGCTGGCGAAGAATGAGGGCATCCGTGTGACGGCGGAAGTATGTCCGCATCATTTCTCCCTTACCAGCGCGGATATTCCGGCAGATGATGCTAACTACAAGATGAATCCGCCGCTGAGGACCAAGGCGGACGTGGAAGCGCTGCGCAAGGGACTGAAGGATGGCATCATAGATGTGATTGCCACAGACCATGCACCCCACACACCCATAGAGAAAGGATTGGGCATTAAGAAAGCGCCTTTTGGCATTGTGGGATTGGAGACGGCGGCAGCTGTCACGATGACGGAATTGGTGGATAAAGGATATCTGACGATTATGCAGATGGCAGAGAAGATGAGTTATAATCCGGCGAAAATTTTAGGGCTGGACAAAGGCATTGTGGAAGAAGGGAAAGCGGCAGACCTAGTGGTGTTCCACCCCAAGAAACAGTATGTGATTGACCCGGCTGAATTCAAATCGAAAGGGCGCAATACACCTTTTGCAGGAAAGAAAGTAAAAGGGATGGTCATGGCGACTATCGCCAATGGCAGAGTGTTGTATGAGAGGACATAGAGATGATTGATAAACTGGTTGAGATGATTAAAAAGACCCATGCACCGATTGTCGTGGGTTTGGACCCTATGATGAACTATATCCCAGAGCATATCCAGAAGAAAGCTTTTGCGGAATTTGGCGAGACCTTGGAGGGGGCTGCGGAGGCAATCTGGCAGTTCAACAAGGAGATTGTGGACTGCACCTATGATTTGATTCCGGCAGTGAAACCACAGATTGCCATGTATGAGCAGTTTGGTATTCCCGGGCTTAAGGCATTTCAGAAAACGGTCGATTACTGCCACCAGAAAGACCTGGTCGTAATCGGCGATATTAAGCGTGGGGATATTGGCTCTACCTCTGCGGCCTATGCGGCGGGCCACATCGGAACTGTGAAAGTTGGCAGCAAAGAGTATGTGCCTTTTGGGGAAGATTTTGTGACAGTCAATCCCTATCTGGGTACAGACGGCGTGAGACCATTTATAGATGTGTGTAAGGAACAGAAAAAAGGCCTGTTTATTTTGGTCAAGACCTCCAATCCTTCCAGCGGTGAATTTCAGGACAGGCTGATTGACGGCAGGCCGCTCTATGAACTGGTCGGAGAGAAAGTGGCAGAGTGGGGCAAGGACTGTATGGGTGAAAGCTACAGCTATATCGGGGCTGTGGTAGGAGCGACCTACCCGGAGATGGGCAGGATTCTGCGTAAGATTATGCCTAAGAGTTTTATCCTGGTGCCTGGTTACGGTGCCCAAGGCGGCAAAGGTTCGGATTTGGTGCATTTCTTCAATGAGGATGGATTGGGCGCTATTGTCAATTCTTCCAGGGGTATCATTGCAGCTTATAAGCAGGAGGAGTATGCTCAGTTTGGGGAAGAGCATTTTGCGGAAGCTTCCAGGGCGGCTGTGAAGGCTATGGCGGAAGATATCGACAGCGCGCTTAAGGTGAGAGAGTAACTTCGCCGCAGACAGCGGGAATATAAGGAGAAAAGAATTAGGAGAAGAGTATGGCAGATAAATTTAAGGAACAGGCTGTAATCATCCGGCAGGAAGAAATTTCCTATGGGATTTACAGCATGTGGCTGAAGACAGATAAGATTGCCGGAAATGCAAAGCCAGGGCAGTTTATTTCCATCTATTGCCATGAGGGAAGCCGGCTGCTGCCCAGGCCTATCAGCATTTGTGAAATTGACCGGGCAGACCAGGCGCTGCGCATTGTATACCGTGTGCAAGGCAAGGGGACGGAGGAATTTTCCAAGATGCGCACTGGAGGCAGCGTTGATATTGTGGGTCCTTTGGGGAATGGTTTTCCCCTCAAAGAAAAAAAAGCATTTCTCATCGGAGGAGGAATCGGCGTACCGCCGATGCTGCAGCTTGCCAAGGAACTCAAGTGTGAGAAACAGATGATATTAGGTTATCAGGATTCCCTGTTCCTGCAGGAGGAATTTAAGCGGCTGGGCAATCCCTATGTGGCGACTGAGGACGGCAGTTACGGTACAGAAGGGAATGTCATGGATGCAATCCGTGAGAATGGGCTGGATGCGGAGATAATCTATGCCTGTGGGCCCATGCCTATGCTGCGGGCAGTGAAAGCCTATGCCAGAGAGAGAAATATAGAATGTTGGGTTTCTCTGGAAGAGAGGATGGCATGTGGGATTGGCGCCTGTCTGGGATGTGTCTGCAAGTCCAAAGAGCGGGATGGCCATACGAATGTGAACAGCAAGCGAATCTGTAAGGAAGGTCCGGTATTTCGTGCAGAGGAGGTGGAGTTCTGATGAATACAAAGGTAAATTTGGCAGGCGTGACGTTCAAAAACCCGGTTATGACAGCGTCAGGAACTTTTGGTTCCGGCAAGGAATTTGCGGAGTTTGTGGACTTGAATAAGTTGGGCGCCGTGGTCACCAAGGGTGTTGCCAACGCTCCCTGGACAGGAAACCCTACGCCGAGAATTGCAGAGACCTATGGGGGAATGCTCAACGCTGTGGGGCTGCAGAATCCTGGCATTGACATGTTTGTGGAACGCGACATTCCTTATCTGGCGAAATTTGATACCAGGATTATTGTAAATGTCTGCGGCAGGACTGTGCAGGATTACTGTGAGGTAGTGGAGCGGCTTGCTTCGCAGCCGGTAGATATGCTGGAAATCAATATCTCCTGCCCGAACGTGGAGGAGGGCGGCATTGCCTTTGGGCAGAATGCGAAATCGATAGAGGAAATTACGAAGGAAGTAAAGAGACATGCCAAACAGCCGATTATCATGAAACTGAGCCCCAATGTGACAGACATCGCCGAGATGGCAAAGGCTGCTGAGGCAGGCGGCGCGGACGTCCTGTCTTTAATCAATACGATTACTGGCATGAAGATAGATATCCATAGCCGTAAGTTTGCCCTTGCCAATAAGACTGGCGGGCTGTCGGGTCCTGCCATCCATCCAGTTGCGGTACGCATGGTCTATCAGGCAGCGCAGGCAGTGCATATCCCCATCATCGGCATGGGCGGTATCCTGACGGCTGAAGATGCCATTGAGATGATGATGGCAGGAGCCAGCGCGGTAGCCGTGGGAACAGCGAATTTCCGCAATCCGCAGGTGACGATGGAGATTGTGCAGGGTATTTGCGAATATATGGAAGAATACAGCGTGGAAGATATCAATGAACTGATTGGGGCTGTGGGGTAAACAGGATTTTAAAAACCGGAAATTATAATGTAAAGAGGAATCCGCTATACGAAGGAAAAGTATAGCGGATTCATTAATAGAAATGTATTTAGGAGTTTTGTATGGCACGGACAGTTGCAATCGGTATCCAAAATTTTGATGAAATTATTGAAAATGATTATTTTTATATTGATAAGACGGAATTTATCAGAGAATGGTGGGAGAGCGGAGACAGCGTCACCCTGATTACCCGCCCGCGGCGTTTTGGCAAGACCTTGAACATGAGTATGCTGGAGCAGTTTTTTTCCAACAAATATGCTGGGCGCGGTTCATTATTTGAAGGTTTGTCTGTCTGGGAAAATGAAGCATATCGGAAGATTCAGGGGACATATCCTGTCATCAGCCTTTCTTTTGCCAATGTAAAAGAGATGAATTATGCGGATGCCAGGAAAAAAATCTGCAGCATACTTGCACAAGCGTTTGTAGACAATTCTTTTCTGTTGGAAAGTGATGTCCTGGAAGAGAAGGATAAGGATTTTTTCAGGAGGGTGTCTATGGATATGGATGATGTGAGCGCAACTTTGTCATTGCATTACCTGTCCAAATATTTGCATCTTTATTATGGGGAGAAAGTAATTATCCTGCTGGATGAATATGATACGCCGATGCAGGAAGCCTATGTGGGCGGATATTGGGAACAGATGGTATTATTTATCAGGAGTTTGTTTAATTCCACATTTAAGACGAATCCCTGGCTGGGACGTGCTGTTATGACGGGCATAACAGCATTCGCCAACAGCGAAGCTGTTTTTGATTGCGAATGCGATTTGGCAGGTCCGCATAGCGGGCGTGCCGTTTCCGCTTGTGTAAGTAAGGAATCCATATTTTCGGATTTAAACAATCTGAAAGTAGTTACAGCTACGTCAAATGAATATGCCACCTCTTTTGGATTTACGGAACAGGAGGTTTTTGCAGCATTGGAAGAGTGCAGTTTGGAAAAGGAGCAGGTAAAGTTTTGGTATGATGGATTTATATTTGGGAGTGTTCGGGATATTTATAATCCGTGGTCTATTTTAAATTTTCTTGGCAAGAGAAAATACGGCGCATATTGGGCGAATACAAGTGCGAACAGCCTGGTAGGGAAAGTAATCCGGGAAGGGAGCAGGAGGATTAAACTGTCTTTTGAGAAGCTGCTGAAAGGGGAACATCTGAAATGCCCGATTGATGAGCAGATTGTCTTTAGCCAGCTGGATAACAATGAGACAGCGGTTTGGAGAAGAGTCCAACTATAATGATTTCATCCAGGCGTTACTGCAGGAAGATGTGGATGCAATGAATGTCTATATGAACCGGGTGGCGATGAAAATGTTCAGCTATTTTGATACTGGGGGCGGCGCGGAGCCGGAACGCTTCTACCATGGCTTTGTGCTGGGGCTGATGGTGGAGCTTGCAGGCCGCTATACGCTGACCTCCAACCGGGAGAGCGGCTTTGGCAGGTATGACGTGATGCTGGAGCCCCGCAATAAGGAGGATAAGGCGTATATTCTTGAATTTAAGGTGTATAATCCTAGAAAGGACAAGGATTTGGAAGCGGCGGTTGCGGCTGCGCTGCAGCAGATAGATGATAAGAAATATGCGTCCATGCTGGAAGAGAAAGGATTTGCAGCGGAGAGGATAAAGAAATACGGTTTTGCATTTGAAGGCAAGCAGGTACTGATTGGCTGATAGCTGCAAGTTGAAAGGAAAAAGTGCAAAATTGCACACAAGTATTTATATATTTTATGATAGAATTTTATCAGAAATCATCAGGAGGAAAGTCAAATACATGAAGAGCACAAATGAATTGATGAATCTGATAAAAAAAGCGCCAAGGGAAGAATTTGTGGATAGCCTCAAAGAAGAAAATATGGATATCAGTGGGATGATGAAAGATATTCTGGCAGAGAAGCAGGTTGAGATAAAGCGTGCCATCGACTTGCTCTTGCTTGAAGCATCTTATGGCTACCAGATTTTTAATGGAAGGCGGAAGCCCACGAGAATTATCCTTCTGCGGTTTGCAATTATATTTGAATTGAACTTAGAGGAGACACAGCAGCTCCTGAAAATGGGTCAGAAGCAGGAGCTTTATCCGAGGATTCGCTTCGATGCGGCTGTCATATATGGCATTGAGCACCATTACAGCATTGAGGAAGTGGAAGATTTGCTGTCAGAAGTAGGCGAGAAGTCCTTGTTTTAATATATAGAGGATGTGGGGAACAAGCGATGGATGGGACGAAAGAATTTACCCGCAAATATAACGAAGAACAATTGAATAGGGAAACGCTGCCTGAGCGATTGCAGGGGCGTTTTGAGTTCTTGGCATGTATACACGTTTCAGAGACGCATGCCAGTTTTCTTTTGTGCAAGAAAGAGACCGGGGAAAGGTATCTGCTCAAGCGTGGGACGTTAGGGCAGAAAGGAAGCTTGAGCATAGAACAGAGGCAGCAGACGCGTCTGCGTAGGGAGTGGGGACAGGAGTACAGGGGGCGGGCATACAGGGCGGCAGGGCAGATGCAACAGGCACAGCCTTCCAATGCAAGGCAGAAGTTTGGCGAGGAAATGTATTGGACGGAGGGTGGGAAGGAGTATTTGCTGCGGAGGTATATTGAAGGGCAGAATTTGGAGGAATACCTGGAACGCAATCCGGTTTTAGGGAAACAGGAAGTATTGGATATTGCCATGCAGATTTGCGATGTCCTGATAAAGCTTCATCAGCTCAAACCGCCAATGATTCATCGTGACATCAAACCGCAGAATCTGATTTTAGATAGGTATGGCTCCGTCCATCTGATAGATTTTGAGGCTTCCAGGAATTTTGACGGAAAGAAACAGAAGGATACGAAATTTTATGGGACGGAGGCAACGGCGGCGCCGGAACAGTATGGATATGCGCAGACCGATGCGAGGACGGATATCTATGCATTTGGCAAAGTGCTCTGTTATCTTCTGACAGGAGACTATCAGGTGGAAGGCAATGGATATCTGCAAGGCAGACTTGGCGCCGTTGTGAGGAAATGCTGCGCTTTTGACCCGGGAAAACGCTATCAGTCCATGCAGGAGGTAAAACGGCGGCTGGCAGCGGAACAGAGAAAAGCGAACCCGGACAGAAGGAAAAAATTGCTGCGTATTCTGTCAAATGCAGCATCTTTTCTGCTTGTATTTCTGGCAGGTATTTTCATAGGGAAGCTTTGGCTGGAGCAGTCTGTAGAATCTCTTATACAAAAGGAAGTGCAGAAGCAGGTGGGACAGCAGGAAGCGGGGGCTAAGGTGCAGCAGCCAGGGCAGCGGGAAGCGGGGGCTAAGGTGCAGCAGCCAGACCGGCAGGAAGCCAGGACAGCGGCGCGGCAAGGTGGTGATGATTTGCTGTATCAGGCAGCGGCAGCCTCCCTGAATAAAGACACTGTGAGTGAGGAAGATTTGCAGAATGTCGTGCGTATTGCCGTGATTGGAACCACGGTATATGATATGACGGAAAATTTTGAGTTGGCAAATATGTTCCATTCTGATGAATATTTTTTGGGCAATGGTGGCAGCGGGACAATTTCGGATATCAACATGCTTGGAGATATGCCGAATCTTTCTGAGGTCTATCTGTATAACCAGCAAATAACGGATATTGAGGTATTGGCAGGGCTTCCTATCCGCAAATTGTATTTGTCGGGCAATCAGATCGAAGATTTTCGGGTGGTGGAAAAGCTGCCGCAGCTAAAGGAACTCTTCATCTCCAACAATCCCATCCGGTATCTGCCTGATTTTTCTCAATGTTCCAGGTTGACAGCCTTGGTTATGAACGAGAATACCGTTGCAAATCTGGATTGTCTCAGGGGTTCTTCAGTGGAACAGATAGGAATCCGCAGGCTGAATGTGGTAAATGGAGATTATACATTTTTGGGAGAAATGCCAAATCTTATGCAGCTTCTGGTATGGGATCCAGATATAGAGCTGGAGGAGGAGATATCCCATCTTACAGACCTGAGGGCGTTGGAGGTTTTCAATTACTATAAGACAAGCCTGGAATTTCTGGAACCCCTGAAAAATTTGGAAGCGTTGGTTATCCATTCCATGTATGTGCCCGATTTGTCATCGCTGTCATCGCTGGAAAAACTGTCGAGCCTGTCGCTTTCCTGCGTGGGAATTGAGGATATTTCCGTGGTTGGGAAATTGACCGATTTACGGTTTCTCGGTATTGACGAAACAGGGGTTATGGATTTAACGCCATTGGCAGGATGTAAAAACCTGCAGGAGGTTTCGGTCAATGAGGAACAGGCGGCCTATATTGAGGAGCACGATGCGGGGCACAGCTACAGAATCATTGTCAATTGAAACTTAGAAAACTGTGGTAGCTTTTGCGAAGTGATTATGGTATAATATCGCCGGATATAATACGCGCCGAAGTGCGCATAGATGGCCATGTCATTGCGCAGCAATCCATGGCATAGAAAGGAGAAGTGTATGAAGCGATTTGTCTGCAGCGTCTGCGGTTATGTCTATGAGGGGGAAAGCGCTCCTGAGGAGTGTCCTGTCTGTCATCAGCCGCAGGAGAAATTTAAGGAAGAAACTATGGAGGACAGCGTGAGTACGCTGGATTTGGTCAGCGGAAAGGCCGAGGAGCAGGAAGATGTCTCCTCCATGGAATTGAGCTATGACAAGAAGTTTTACCGCAACGATGATTCCTGCCGTTACATGGAAGAGATCCACCAGATGGCGGTGACCGGCAAGACCATCAGCGGCGCTATGGGGACGAAGATGGCAATGCCGTCCTGGGACGATATTCTGCTGCTGGGGGCGCAGCTGAATCCGCCGCCTCTCGATGAGGACGAGCCGGTAAGCACGATGACTGTGATTGGCAAACATGCCAAGAAACCGATGATTCTCGACAGCCCGGTCTATGTTTCCCATATGTCGTTCGGCGCATTGTCCAAGGAAATCAAAGTGGCCCTGGCGAAAGGCTCAGCGATGGCGAGGACGGCGATGTGCAGCGGCGAGGGCGGTATCCTGCCGGAGGAGCGGGCAGCTTCCTACAAATACATATTTGAATACATCCCCAATAAATACAGTGTTACAGATGAGAATCTGCGCAGCGCCGATGCCATTGAAATCAAAATAGGACAGGGGACGAAGCCTGGCATGGGCGGTCATCTGCCTGGGGAGAAGGTGACGGCGGAGATTGCCGAACTGCGGGGCAAGAAACAGGGCGAGGACGTCCAAAGCCCCAGCAAATTCCCGGAACTCAATTCCAGGGAAGATCTGAAGGACATGGTAACCATGCTGCGTAGCCGTTCGGATGGCAGGCCGATAGGCATAAAGATTGCTGCCGGGCGCATTGAGCGGGATTTGGAATTCTGTGTCTATGCGGAGCCGGATTTCATCACCATTGATGGCAGGGGCGGGGCAACCGGCTCTAGTCCCTTGTTCCTGCGCGAGGCAACTTCTGTGCCCACGGTCTATGCGTTGTACCGTGCACGGAAGTATCTGGATGCGGTGCGCTCTGACATTTCGCTCGTGATAACCGGCGGCTTGCGTGTGTCTGCGGATGTGGCAAAAGCGCTGGCTATGGGCGCCGATGCCGTGGCGGTGGCAAGCGCAGCATTGATTGCGGCAGCCTGCCAGCAGTACCGTATCTGCGGTTCAGGAAACTGCCCGGTAGGTATCGCCACGCAGGACCCATCATTGCGGGAGCGGCTGAAGGTGGAGCAGGCATCGCAGCGGGTGGCAAATTACCTCAATGTGACGTGCGAGGAGCTGAAAACTTTTGCGCGGATTACTGGCCACAGCTGCGTGCATGACCTGAGCGTGGATGATTTGGTGACGCTGAACAGGGATATTTCGGAATATACTAATATTCCCCATGCATAAAGAAGGATTTATAGTGAGTTCCCTTTCGATTTTTGACAAATGGGCCGGCCAGTTTCAGGCTTCAGTGAAAGTTGTAATTTTCGGACAAAGGAAATAATAATAATAGTGTGAATTATCTTTTTTTACTAAATAAAGAGAAATTCACACTATTTTTTTATCTTATAGGAAAGACAGTGTCGTATTAACGTGTGAAAGTACCAATTTTCCTATAAGATAAAAGCCCTCCGGGCAGGATGCGCACTCGCACAAGAGGTAAATATTGCTTCGCAATTGTGCTCGGCGCGTCAAAGTGTGCAATCCCCAGGGGATTGAGGGGTAGGGGAGCCCCTGTGGGCTTGCCCACTTTGTTTTTCCAAAACAACCATAAACTTTTACTAAATATGTTAAAAACTAAAGAATCTTTGATAAAAATGAATAAAAAACTTTAGTTTGTGGGGGTGAATTTAAATATTATATACAATAAAATAGTTCTATATATTATAAAAAGGAGAAGGAGTGAATATGAAGAGAAAATTTTTATGGAGAAAAACAGTCAGCCTGCTATTGGCAGGCGCCATGATGCTGGGATGTATCGAGCCTCTGAGCGCCCAGGCGGCGGGCAGGGACACAGGGACGGATTTGAGTGCGCTGGCGGCGGCGAAGGTTCTGGAACTTAAGTTTGACAATAACCTTACGGACAGTTCGGACAATGCGCTGCCGGTAACTTCCCATGGCAGGGACGGACAGCAGAAAGAGGCTAAGTTTGCGGAAGGGGTAGACAATGCTGCGCTTTCCCTGGACGGAAACACCTACCTTGATTTGGGGACGAGCGAGAAGCTGCAGCCGGAGAACATGACGGTATCGTTCTGGCTCAAAGCGCCCAAGAGCCTTTCCGGGGAGCACATAATCATGTGGAATAAGCCGAACCAATTATGGAATGGGCAGGGCTGGTATCTCTCCTGCCTGAGCGATACGCAGCCATTAAAGCTATCCGTAGGTTCAGATCAGGAGAAATTGACGGAATATGCCATCAATACCAGCCGTGCAGAGTTTTTTCCGGTGGATGAGTGGGTGCATATCGCCGTGACTTTCAGCAGTACAGATGGAAAGGTTGTCTTTTATAAGAATGGTGAGGCAGTGCCTTCTACCCCGGCAACCAGTGAGGCAAGGATAAAGGCAAATAATACAGACCATAAGTATCTGGGATTTAATTCACCAGGGTATGGCGGTGGCTATGCCACGCTGGACCTCGACCAGTATGAAATTTACAGCGCGGCAGCGACAGCAGAGCAGGTCAAGGCATTGTACAGCGCGTATGTGAAGGTATTGACCCCTGAGGAGATTGTAAGCGCAGACTGCGGCGCGCTGAATCCGTTTGCCGGAAAAGATATGGATAAGATTACCGGAAGCGTTTCTTTGCCCACAAAAGGGAAGAAAGGCAGCACGATTACCTGGCACAGTTCCGATGAGAATGTGGTGAAGGCTACGGGCAAGGTTACCCGCCCCACCGATGCGGATAAGAAGGTAGTCCTGACAGCAACGATACAGTATGGAGAGGTAACGGACACCAAGGAGTTTGAGATTACCGTACTGAAAGGCGTGCCCTTTGTCGTGGAAGAAAATCAGTACACAGCCTACAAAAATCAGCAGTTTGGATTGGATGAGGTATCTGTGACAGACGATTACTACAAAGGCGCGCAGGATTTGGACGTTGCATTTCTGAAGAAATTCGATGTAGACCGCGTGCTGGTCGGATTCCGCGAAAATGCGGGCATTGACACCAGGGGAGCTGCACGCTATAACGGCTGGGAGAATGGGCTTTTGGCAGGACACTGTATCGGGCATTACCTGACGGCGGCAGCCCAGGCAATCAAGGTGACCGGGGATGCGGAACTGGATGCAAAGCTGGGGGAGATTATTTCCGGGTTAAAGGAATGCCAGGATGCAGCCGGAAGCTACGGCGGTTCCAAAGAAGGATTTCTGTTTGGTGCAAATGTAAGTGACGCCAATAATGTGGAACTGCAGTTTGATATCGTACAGGGGGATGCTCAGGGGGCAACATGGGTACCCTGGTACAATTTGCATAAGACCATCCAGGGGCTTGTGGACACCTACAAATACACGGGAAATACAGAGGCATTGGAAGTTGCTTCCAATCTGGGAGACTGGGTATACAACCGTGTGAGCAAGTGGACAGTTCAGCAGCAGAAAACTGTCTCCTACACAGAGTACGGTGGCATGAACGACTGTATGTATGACTTGTATAAATATACCCACAAGACAGAACATAAGGAAGCGGCACATAAATTTGACGACCCGGATTTATATGGGATTATCCTGTCCGGTTCCGGCGATACCTTAAAAGGCAGACATGCCAACACAACGATTCCTAAATTCTTAGGGGCGCTGAACCGCTATGTGGCTTTGAAGGAAGTGGAGAACGCAGACGAAGCGGCATATCTCCAGTATGCAGAAGATTTCTGGACGCTGGTGGTAGAAAAACATGCATTTATTACAGGCGGAACCAGTGATATGGAGCATTTTCGCGGGGACAATGAATTGGACGCAACCAGGACACAGTGCAACTGCGAGAGCTGCTGTGCCCACAATATGCTCAAGCTCTCCAAAGAGCTGTTTAAGATTACGGGCGACAGGAAGTACGCAGATTACTATGAGAATACTTTGCGCAATGCCATTATGGGCGCAATCAATGCCCAGGGCGCATTTTCCTATTTTACGCCAATGGCAACCGGTTACTATAAGTTCTTCGGAACTTCTGAACCTGCCACCAATATGTTCTGGTGCTGCACCGGAACCGGCATGGAGAACTACACAAAGCTGGGAGACAGCATTTATTTCAAAGATGAGGATTCCCTGACAGTCAACCAGTATGTGGCTTCCGAGGCCGTATGGGAAGAGAAGAATATCAAGCTGACGCAGAACAGTGATGTGACCGCGAGCGACAAGGCAGAGTTCACGGTAAACCTGTTAAACGATGCGCAGCCGGTACAGGCAAAATTAAGACTGCGCGTTCCAGATTGGGCAGCCGGCGATGTAACGGTTAAGGTGAATGGGCAGGCAGCAGATAGTAACGTGGAAGAACAGTATTTTGTCATTGACAGGACATGGAACAATAATGATAAGGTGGAAATCACGTATCCCATGGAAGTAAAGGCATTCGGCCTGCCGGATAATACTTCGGTGTATGCATTTAAATATGGACCGACCGTTCTGGCAGCCAAGCTGGGAACGGAAGAGTGGGACGATACCGTGTGGGCAGGAGCGAACCTGAGCGCACCGGCATACAAGGTAGTAGGCGGAGAAAAAGTGCGCCTGGAACTGACATACGGCAAGACCATCAAACAGGTTCTTGGCACGGAGACCATTGCCATTCAGGGCAAAGACAGCACCAAAGAATTCATGAATAATATTAACTCTAAGTTGGAAAAGACCGAAGGGAAGCTGGAATTCCATATCCGCGGAACGGATGCGGAATCTGTATTTGGCGGGGAAGGGCTGACATTTGTGCCGTTCAACACGCTGAATGAGGAACGTTATGGCATCTACTGGTATTTTGAAAGCGCAGAGGATGCTTCTGAGGAGAAGATTCTGGCGGAGAAAGAAGAGGGAAGGTTTGCAGAATCCATTATTGATTCTGTTCAGCCGGGTTACCAGCAGTATGAGAATGACGCCACCCATCAGATGAGGGAAGATAAGACAGTATTTGAGACTGGCGTCAGCGGACTGGGAAGTACGCGCAGGGCGCAGGCCGGCGGATATTTTCAGTATAATATGAAGGTAGACAAAAACAAAACCAACTCCCTGGTATGCCAGTTTGCCAAGGAGGATGAAGGAAAGACCATCAAGATTACGATTGGCTCCACCGTTGTCAATTACACGGTAGAGAAATATGAAGGAACAGATTTATTCTTTAAGAAATCGTTCGAAATTCCGGCAAGCGAGGTTGCCGCTGCCGAATCTCTGGTAGTAGGCAATGACACGTTTGATATTGTCAAAGTGAAATTCGAGAGCGGCAGCGCCACCGAAGACAGCGCCCGCATTGTCAATGGCCTGTACCTGATGCGCGCATACGATACGGATGCGCAGCTCAAAGAGCTGACAGCATCGGCAGGAAAGGTCAAGACTACATCGAATGGATATACCGTCCAGGTACCATCGACAACAGAACGCGTAACCCTGAACTTTAAGCTGGCAACCAGCAGTGGGCTTCTGTACATTGATGGGAAACTGGTAAATGAGGCGAAGCCGCAGGTATTCAACCTTGCAGAAGGAACGACAATCCTGCCCATGAAAGTATATGCACAGGATCACACGACATCTAAGACATATCTGCTGAATCTGGTCCGTGCAGATGGATTGGGTTCCGGGGAAGAGATTATTGAAAATGGAACTTTCAATGAAGGAAATGCAGGAAATAAATGGGCCCCTTACGGTGAGGCAACCTTAGGGGAAGGATGGTCTACCTTCCATGATGCGGCGCGCTCCCTGAAAGTGGAGAACCGCAAGAGCACTTCCGCAGGAGCCGTACAGGACATCAGCGGCAAGGTCAAAGCCGGGGACACTTACACAGTTGACGGCTGGGTTGTATTTAAGAATGGTGAAAACCATAACCCGAATCCTCCGCAGGAAGTAGGATTTAACGTTTCCATCTTATATGGAACAGATGAGACGAAGGAGGTCATGGTCTCCAAGAAAGTCAAAGTCAATGAATGGGGCAACCTCTGTGGGGATTATACGGTTCCCAAAGGGGCGGATGTAACCAAAGCCCGCATTTTGGTAGAGACGGAATATAAGGAAAATCCCACAAATGACGAACTGGTAATTTTCTTCATTGACGATTTCTCCATGAAAAAAGTACAGTCGGCAGATGAGGGCGATGCAGACCTTGTAAAAGCGGTGATAGATAAAATTGCGGCGATTGGCAAAGTAGAGCTTACGCCGGAGTGCAAAGCCAAAATCAATGCGGCGCAGACCATGTATGAGTTATTGAACGAAGACCAGAAGAAACTGGTTACCAATGCGGATCTGCTTACCAAAGCTGAAGCAGACTATAAGACATTGGAAAACGGGGGTACCATCGGAGGCGATCCTGGTGATAATCAGCCAGGAGATGATAAGAACCAGCAGGAAGCAGACAAGAAAGCTGCCAAGGCAGTGATTGACAAGATTGCGGCGATTGGCAAGGTAGCATATACCGCTCAGAGCAAGGCTTTGATTGACCAGGCAAGGGCTGCATACAATGCGTTGACCAATGCCCAGAAAGCATTGGTAAGCAATTACAGTGTGCTGACGGCAGCGGAATCCAGCTACCAGCAGCTGAAAGCCCAGGCGGACAATGCAGTTGTAAAGGGCAAGGTATATGAGGTATCAGGGTATTCCTACAAAGTGACAGACGTAAACAAAAAGACCGTTACAGTCGTTGGCATCGCCAATAAGAACAGCAAGAAGATTAAAGTAGGAAATACCGTCAAGATTCAGAACACTGTCTTTAAGATAACCGCCATCGGCACCTCGGCATTCAAGAACTGTAAAAAAGCGACTTCCGCCACTGTGGGAACGAACGTGAAAACGATTGGTGCAAATGCATTTTCAGGATGTAAGAAATTAAAGAGCGTGAAAATCAGCAGCAAGAATCTTACCAGCATCGGCAAAAAGGCATTCTACGGCGATGGAAGCCTGAAAACGATTACTATCAAGAGTACCAAGCTGAAAAAGGTAGGAGCCAAGGCGTTCTCAGGAATCAACAAAAAGGCAAAAATCAAAGTGCCCGCTAAGAAGCTGAAAGCATACAAGAAGCTGCTGAAGAATAAAGGGCAGAAGAAGAGCGTGAAGATTACGAAATAATTAGAGTCCACGGACGTTTCAGTCGTCCAGGCTGCATTGCATTTCCAGCGCAATGGCAATCAGGATATCCCTGCTTGCCTTGCGCTGGTTTTGGATATAATAATATGTGAACTCCCATTTCAGGCTGTGCAGAAAAGAGATTGCGGGATTTGTCAAAGCATTGACTTTAAATAGCAAAGAATATTATAATAAAAAGAAATAAAGGATAATATGGTTAAGCCTGTGTTTATAGAGTTAAAAGTGAGCGATATACGTCTTTTGTAATAGAAACAGCATACGGACAGTTTTAAATAATAAGGAGCAGCAGGTATGGGAATCTACTTAAATCCAGGGAATGAACAGTTTACGGTTTCTGTCAATTCTGAATTGTATGTGGATAAGACGGAACTTATTAGATATACGAATAGCCGTATCGGGAAAGACAGACCGTTGATATGTTCCAGCAGACCTAGAAGATTTGGAAAAACAATGGCTGTAACAATGCTTGCAGCATATTACAGCAAAGGCTGCAGTTCGGAAAGATTATTTGCAGGACTTAAGATAAGCCGAGATAAGTTTTTCAGGAAGTATTTAAATAATCAGAATCTTATCTTTATGGATATTCAATGGATGTACGGAAACGCGCTTGGGGAAATTAAGAGAAATCCTTCCGTTGAAGTGGTGAGTTATATTCAAGAGCAAGTGATTGCTGAGTTAAAAAAGGAATATCCTGATTGTGTTCGGGATACGGATATCTCATTGCCATCTGTATTGGCAAATATTAATGTAGCAACCAATGAGCAGTTTATGATTATCATTGATGAGTGGGATTGCCTGTTTCGGGAGGATAAAAATAATGAAAAGCTCCATAAGGAATATATTAATTTGCTTAGAGGACTGTTCAAGGGAACGCCAGCGGGGGCATTTTTAAAATTAGCGTACATCACGGGCATTTTACCAATCAAGAAATATGGCACACAGTCAGCATTAAATAACTTTAGGGAATATACGATGGTAAGCCCCAGACATATGGCGGAGTATGTTGGTTTTACGGAAACAGAAGTAAAGAATTTATGTGAAGAACAAGGTATGCCATTTGAAGATATGCAGCGATGGTATGATGGGTATTATTTTGAAGCAATAGGACATGTTTATAGCCCTAATTCCGTAATTGAGGCAGTAGATAGCAGAGAATTTGCAAATTACTGGTCTCATACAGAAACTTATGAATCCTTGATGATGTATATTGCAATGGATTTTGATGGGTTAAGGCAGTTGATTGTGGATATGCTGGGTGGCCAGAGATGTATTATTGATGTTGAATCTTTTCAAAATGACATAACTTCATTTAATTCCGCTGACGATGTAGTTACGTTGCTGATTCATATGGGATATTTAGCTTATGATAATAAAACAAAAGAAGTGTTCATTCCCAATGAAGAAGTGAGAAGCGTTTTTCTTCGGGCAATTAAAAATAATGGCTGGGATGAAGTTATGAAAGCAATTAACGCATCAGAGGCGTTGCTTAAGGCGACTCTGGCTATGGACGAAAAAACTGTGGCGCAGATGATACAGGAAGTTCATATGCAGAATTCTTCCAGCCTAGTTTATAACAATGAAATTTCGCTGAGCAGTGTAATTGCTTTGGCATATTATAGCGCTTGCAAAGATTATATCATTATAAGAGAAATGCCGACGGGAAATGGTTTTTCGGATATGGTGTTTCTGCCCAAACGTGCTTCTGCAAAACCTGCTTTAGTTTTGGAGTTAAAATGGAATAGAACGGCTGAAGGAGCGATAAGCCAGATTAAGAATAAGAAATATGTGTCTGCGCTTGAAGATTATAAAGGATATATTTTGCTAGTTGGGATCAACTATGAAAAGAAAAACAAAAGGCATCAATGCAGGATAGAAAAATTTGAAATATAGAACTAGTACAACGAATACTAAATAACTGATATTTTCATAGGTTATATTTTTAGTAAGCATCGGGAAAATCCCGGTGCTTATAATATTTTGTACCATACCTGACATCGGCTGATTGTAAAAAATGTAGAAAACTAAATATATTAGCCATATTCTTGTGCAATTTCTATAGTTTGTGGGGATGAAAAAATAATATATTAATGATAAAGTTGTACCATATCTATAAAAAGAAGGAAGGATTGAAGTGGTTCCATTGTGGAATTGCTACAATCCTTCTCCCAAGAGAAAGGAGAAAAATGTGAGGAAAGCAGTGAGAAACAAGTGGAAGCGGGTATGCGCCGTGGTCTTAGCGGCGGCAATGTCACTGACCATGCTTCCGGTCGACACACAGGCAGCCGCTAAAGCGGCGGATGACCAGCAGGAAGTGCCGATAGAGATTGTGGAGAATGGAGACTTCAGTAATGGGACTACAGGATGGGAAGGATTTGGAGCCCAAATTGAAGTAGTAAGTATGGACGATGGATCTGTCTTAAAAGTGTCGGGAAGAAGCACGACGGAGAATTCAGCCAAATGTATTCTTAACGGCAAGCTGGTGAAAGGCACGCATTATAAGATTACAGGTAGGATTAAGTATACTGGGACAAAGGCTTCCCAGACATATAGGATGTGTATCCAGAATGGTCCTAACTATCTTTATCGGACTGCATTTTGGGGCAATACGGTTGATGTGCCAAGCGGAGAATGGAGGACTTTTGAGATTCCCGACTATCTGGCAGATGATAAAAAGGATGGGGATAACGTATACCCATTCAGTACGACAGAGAACTTCTTCTTTATTGAGACAACGGAGAATAATGTAGAGGACTTCTACATAGACGACATTTCCATCACCTACATGGGAATCCCAGGACAGGAACCGGAGAAGCCGGAAGAACCGGAAGCAGAGAGCCTGCTCTCCAATGGTTCTTTTGAGAATACTCCGATTGATGAGAACTGGAAGGGAATGGGCAAGACCAAGGTTGCACGTGTGGAAAATATAGCCCATGATGGGAATGCCTGCCTCAAAGTGTCAGATTATACAGAGGGTTGGGAAGGAGCAAAATATGAACTGTTCGACCTGTTGGCAGAAGGAAAACTGGTAGCGGACAAGAAGTATACCTTAACAGCCTGGGCGAAGACGGAAAGCGGCAGCGGCAGCCTGTCAGCAACCATCAAAGGTAAGAAAAAAGGCGAGACCCAAGATTCCTACATTGGTTTTGGCGGGCCGGTAGAAGTAAACAGCGATGGATGGTCGAAAATTACCGGCGAGATTACGCTGGCAGATTATGACCCCAATACCGATGTGATGGAAGTGTATTGGAGTTGGGGCAAGACGGTGGAAGCGGGAGCTCCGACAGTATTCTACCTTGATGACGTGACCCTGACAATGCCTTCCGAGAATATCGTCAGGAACGGTTCTTTTGAGAGGGATTTGGAGAAATGGAGCGGATATGAGCAGGGAGAGACAGATATCCTTGCGGTGGCAACCGATGAATATCATTCTGGAAGCAAGAGTGTGAAAGTATCAAACCGTACGAAATGTACGAACGGACCGGCACAGGATATGAGCAAGAAACTGGCGCCGGGCAGCTATTACACAGCTTCTGCATGGGTAAAATATGCAGAAGGACCAGAAACTAAGGAATTTAACTTAACGCTGCATACTGGGGCGGAAAGTACCGTGCTGGCAACAGGGTCCGTGAAAAAGGGCGAATGGACCAAGATTGAGGGAGATTGGGGTATGCCGTATGATATGGATACCGCTTCCAACATCCTGGTTGTGGAGACGCCTGCAGCAGCAACTCCTGATGCAGCCAATGATTTGATGGATTTCTATGTGGACGATGTGACGATCTTAAAATATAAAGATAATACACAGGCGTTGGCAAAGAAGTTCGGTTATGGAAACCCGATTACTACCAATGAATTTGGGGCAGACCCCTATGCGATTGAATACGATGGCAGGGTATATGTGTACATGACGGCGGACGATTATGAGTTCTCCGATAAGGATAACCCATTTTCTAACAATTTTGGTTACATTACCAGCCTGAGGGTGGTATCTTCCGCAGATTTGATGAACTGGACAGACCACGGCGAGATTGAAGTGGCAGGTCGTAACGGAGGCAAAGGTCCGGCGATGTGGGCAAGCCATTCCTGGGCACCGGCAATCGCACATAAGGAAATAGATGGAAAAGATAAATTCTTCCTCTATTTTGCAAATGATGCCTCCGGCATCGGCGTCCTGACGGCGGATACTCCGTTAGGACCATGGACAGACCCCATAGAGGCGGCTTTAATAACAAAACAGACTCCGGGATGCGCGGGTGTGGAATGGTGCTTTGACCCGGCAGTGTTAGTGGACGATGATGGCGAAGCATATATCTACTTCGGCGGCGGTATTCCTGGCGATCAGCACGATAACCCCAAGACGGCAAGGGTTGCCAAATTGGGCGCTGATATGATAAGCATTGATGGAGAGGCAGTGGAGATTGACGCCCCGTGTATGTTTGAGGACAGCGGTATCTTTAAATTTGGCGATACCTATTATTACTCTTATTGCTCTAACTTTACAAATACAACGGTAGCGGGATATCCGAAGACGGGAACGATCTGTTATATGACGTCTAAGAATCCGATGGGACCGTTTACTTATCAGGGGGAGATTTTCTCCAACCCGCAGACGTGGTTTGGCGTAGGCGGAAACAACCACCATGCGACGTTTGTATTCAATGACAAGAGTTATTTCATTTACCATGCGCAGACAGTATCGAAAGCTTTGGGCGTGGAGCGCGGATACCGTTCCACCCATATTGATGAGATTGCATTGGATGAAGAAGGTAAGATCAAGGAAATTAAGGGTACTTACGAAGGTATCCCGCAGCTTATGACTATGGATCCGTATCAGCGGATTGAAGCGGAGACGATTGCCTGGAATGCGGGCGTGAAAGCAGCAGACACTGGCCGTCCGGGTAACTTATTTGAAGATTATAACATGGTATTGACGGACCTTCAGGAGGGCGATTGGACTTCTGTTTCCCAGTTGGATTTTGGCAGCAAGGGAGCAGATAAGATTACGGTAGCGGCAGGGTCGAAAGACGGCGGAACCATTGAAGTACGCGTAGGCTACCCGGAGGGAAAGAAGATTGGCGAAATCGAAATTCCCTCAACTGGAAGCAACCATAGCTATCAGCTGGTAACCGGCAATATCGAGAAGGTTACGGGCACACAGAATATTTTCCTCGTGTTCCATGAGAACGAGACGGGCGCGACGACAGAGATTTACCAGAATCAGCTGAAAGATTTATGGACAGCAGTCAAGGCGGCAGAATCCAGCCTTCCGTTAAAGGAGCAGCTGCAGCGTCAGATTACAAAGGGGCATAATGTAAGTTCCGGCTTTGCATGGAATGAAGGGGACAAGAAAGCTGCCCTGGATGCCAAGGTGAACGAAGCACAGGCGGTTGTAAATAATGGCAGCGCCACAGACGAACAGCTTACGGCAGCAATTGCAACCTTGAATGCAGCGATTGACACAGCAGACCAGTATAAAGCAACTGATAAGCTGTTAAAAGAGAAATTAAAGTACAGGATTAAATATGCAGAGCAGCTGATGGAGCTTACGTCTTTACCAGCTGCACAGAAACCATTGTTACAGGCAGTCATTAACTCTTCAAAGCAATTGCTGAAAGATGACAGTATCATGAACGTGGACTACTTCCAGTTCACAGAAGAAGGCGGCAATGCCCCCAGCGAAGGCGATAAGACCGTGAAAGAACAGCTGGCGGAGAAAATTGTTGCTGCCAAGGATGCACTGGAGACTTTGGGTGCAGATAAGAAAGCAGCCCTGCAGACGGTTATTGATGAAGTAGAAGAAGTATTGAACAAGGCGGATGCGAGCAACGATGAAATTCAGGCAGCATTGACGAAACTGAATACAGCCCTTAAGAATGCAGAAGAGAGTACTCCCCAAGATGAATTGAATGCAAGGCTTGCCATAGCCAAGGGCATGCTGGCAAACCTCAGTGAGGCAAAGAAAGAAGCTTTACAGGCAGTCATTGAAGAAGTAGAAGATGTACTGAACGATGTGGACGCAAGTGAAACTGAGATCCAGGCAGCAATGGATAAGCTGAACGCGGCAATTGAAGAGGCAGAAAAGCCAGATACGCCGCCGGTTGAAGACCCGGTAAAAGAACAGCTGAGCGAGAAGATTACAGCGGCTAAGGCTATGCTTGACAGTCTCAGTGAGACGAAGAAAGCAGCTCTGCAGGCAGTTATTGATGAAGTAGAGGGCGTATTGAACAATGCAGACTCAAGTGAGGAGGCTATCCAGGCAGCGCTGGATAAGCTGAACGCAGCAATTGAGGAGGCAGAAAAGCCAGATGAACCGCCAGTTGAAAAACCAGTGAAAGATCAGCTGAGCGAGAAGGTTACAGCGGCTAAGGCTATGCTGGCAAACCTCAGTGCGGCAAAGAAAACAGCCTTGCAGGCAGTTATCAATGAAGTAGAGGCAGTACTGAACAAGGCAGATGCAAGTGAAACCGAAATCAAGGCAGCGCTGGATAAACTGAATGCAGCAATTGCTGAGGCAGAGAAACCAGATAACAAGCCAACGGAAGAAAAACCAGGTTTGAACCAGACATTCACAGAAAGCAGCGGCCTTACCTATAAGGTAACTGCTTACAGCGCAAATAATAAGAGCGTTACAGTAACTGGAGCAAATAAACAGCTTACAAGCATTGTGATACCGGATACTCTGGTATACAGAAAAGAAACATTTAAGGTAACCGCAATTGGCGATTCTGCATTTGCCAACCAGGCGAGCCTCACCAGCGTTACGATTGGCAAGAATGTTACCACAATCGGCGCAAATGCATTCCTCAATGCCAAGAAACTGAAGAAGATTACGTTCCAGGGAGCGTCTGTGAATACAATCGGCAAAGATGCATTCAAGAATATTGATAAGAAAGCTACATTTACTATGCCGAAGACCTTTACAAGCAAGAACCTGAAATACAAGATTACCAAGTGTACCGCCTCTGCAAAAGAAGTGGCTCTGACCGGGGCAGCTAAGAAGAATCTTACTTCCCTGAATGTACCGGCAACGGTAAAATATAACGGAATGACCTTCAAAGTGACGTCAGTCGGCAAGAAAGCGTTCCGCAAACAGGCAAAACTTAAGAGCGTGACGATTGGCAAGAATGTGAAGAGCATCGGTGCAAGTGCATTTGAAGGCGACAAGAAACTGGCAAAGATTAAATTCAGCGGCACGGCGCTCAAGAGCATCGGCAAGAATGCCTTTAAGGGCATTAAGAAAAATGCGAAGTTCACCGTGAAGAAGTCTAAGAAAGCATACTACAAGAAGCTTTTAAAGAAAGCCAAGACAAAGGACTTCAAAATTTAATAATAGGTAGCTAAACCGGGGTGTCCCCAAAGTCGTAGCTCCCCAAACTCCTATCGGAAAACCAACAATCCCTTCCAAAAACAAACATTTTCCGATATGGCGTCTGGAGCGCTATGGCTTTGGGGACACCCCTTTTTGGATAATTCAGCTAAAAGAAAGGCTTTACACCGTAAAGGCTTTTCAGTATAATAGGTTTATCAGTAAGCCCTATTGATACGCACATAGAAAGCAGGTGCAACGGACGTCAAGGACTTAATAGTTGTTGCACTGGTAAAGACCAAGCAAACTAAGGAGAATCACGATTTATGGAAAGCTACAAACAGGAATTTATTGAATTTATGGTAGACTGCCAGGTATTGAAATTTGGCGAATTTGTGTTAAAGAGCGGAAGGAAATCCCCTTTCTTCATGAATGCGGGGGCATATGTGACGGGAGAGCAGTTAAACAAGCTGGGAGAGTATTATGCGCGGGCAATCCATGCGCACTATGGGGATGGGTTTGACGTCCTGTTCGGACCTGCGTATAAGGGAATTCCCTTGAGCGTAGCCACTACGATGGCTTACAGCAGGCTCTATGGCAAGGAGATCCGTTACTGCTCCAACCGCAAGGAGGTAAAAGACCATGGCGATACCGGCATCCTTCTGGGAAGCAAGCTGAAGGACGGCGATAAGGTGGTGATTATCGAGGATGTGACCACTTCCGGCAAATCGATGGAAGAGACAGTCCCTATCATCCGTGCCCAGGCAGAGATTGAGATTGAAGGGCTTATCGTGTCATTGAACCGTATGGAGCGCGGCAAGGGGGAGAAGAGCGCCTTAGAAGAAATCAGGGATTTGTATGGATTTGCGACAAATGCGATTGTGACGATGGAAGATGTGGTAGAATATTTGTATAATAAACCTTATAAAGGAAATATATATATTAATGATGAAATAAAAGCAGCCATTGATAATTATTACGCCCAGTATGGGGTGAGGTAGGAGAGGACTATGAACGAAAAGACGTATAAGGCCATGACTGTTGCAGGAGCCGGGAACATTGCCATTGGCGTTGTCGTGCTGGTGTGCGGCGTTGTCTGCGGAGTGCTTGCGATTGTGAACGGAGCTGCCATGTTGAGAAGGAAGTCAGATATCATATTTTAAAGGTTGGAAAATTGAAGAGAGATTACAGGAAGATGCTCCGGATATGCAGCAAAGTCATGTTCGGAGTGTATATTATTTTCTTAACATATTTTTTGTTTTTTGCAGAGAGCATGGGACGTACTTTTGAGAGCAGGTCCTACCATTATAACTTGGAATTGTTTAAGGAAATCGGACGTTTTATAGAATACCGCCATGTGCTTGGAATGAAAGCAGTGCTGTTGAATCTGGTGGGGAATGTTGTCGCATTCATTCCCTTTGGCTTTTTTTTGCCTATTTTGCACATGAAATGCAGGTCCTTGCTGCGCACGACATTTTTCAGCTTTGAGCTGAGCCTTGGGGTAGAGACCATTCAGCTGGTGTCCAAAGTGGGGAGTTTCGATGTGGATGACCTTCTGCTGAACACCATTGGAGGCGCTTTAGGGTGTCTGATTTTCCTGTGGATGAACCGGATAAGGAGAACATATGAGACGAAAGAGAAAGAACGCATATAAATTTGGAGATAAGAAACATTCTAAGCGGGGGAAAATATCGCTGCTGCTGGCAGCGCTTTCTCTGCTGGCAGGCATCGTTATGATTGGGATTTCTATTCAGAACGGAGGAAATGCCAATCCATATATCGGAAGCGCCGGTTTGTTTGCGCTGATGGTATCGTTTGCGTCTTTGCTCATGGGATTCGTCAGCCTGGGAGAGGACAGCTATAAGCTGTTTCCGGTGTTGGGAAGCGTCTGCTCCGGGCTTGCGCTTGCAGGCTGGGTGGCAATCTATGTACTGGGATTTTATTGACTCATACAGGAGTCAGTCTTTGTGCTGGGATTTTATTGAATTGCACAGGAGGCAGTTTATGTACTGGGATTTTATTGAATCGCGCAGGCGACAGTTTATGTATTGGGATTTTGTTTAGCTGGGTAAGTTTAAGAAGAAATGAGGTTATTGTATGGGATATCAGGAATTTTGGCATTCTTACCGTGAGGAAGTGGAGGAACGTTTTCCTCTGGTCGTGGAACGTTTGGAACAGATGGAGGAAGAGGAGACAGTGGCGGTTTGCTGGCGGGGGTATTTTCGGCATACCGCTGCTTTTTTGCGCAGGCTTTGCCTGCTGGAAGAGGAAATCTATGCAGGTATTCTGCAAAGTGGGGATTCGCAGGATGGATTGCCGGAATTTTTCATGAATAAAAGCCTACAGGAGCTGCAGTCGCTGAATGCCGCGCTCTATGAGGACATATTGCCGGAACATTATGCGCGCAGTTACGGCAATCCGGCATATGCCGCCCAGCAGCTGGGGGAAGGTTATGGCAAGCTGCTCAGTATGCTCTATGCAGATATACGTTCGCTGATTCCTTATGCGTTTGAGGGCAGGAACTACGAGCTGACAATCTTTGGGGAAATGTTGATTGAAATCTACAATTGTTTTGAGCAGGAGGAGCAGCCTCAGGAGAAAGAAATCCAGCAGGTGATTTACTGGTTCTACCATGATTACAGTGAAGTGTTTATGGAAATCGGCATCCAGTCCCAGACTGACCCGGAACTGGACTTCCATGTGCAGACTATCATGGACGGCAATTTGTCTGATTTGCG
This sequence comes from uncultured Lachnospiraceae bacterium, assembly GCA_910583835.1. Lineage (GTDB taxonomy): Bacteria > Bacillota > Clostridia > Lachnospirales > Lachnospiraceae > Petralouisia. The sequence continues at coordinate 82,278 of CAJTYM010000012.1, forward strand.
TTACCTGTACCGCTATGGCGCGTACATCTCCGCCAACGAGATTGGGGTTGCTGAATTTTTAAATGGCATGGCAGAGGAAGAGATACAGGCGATGGCGGACACTTACACGGAGGGCTACCGCATCGGTTTTGCAGTCACCGGCAAAGATTTATCGAAGAAAAAATTTGTGGATTTGCGCTATCCGATTGGCTTTGAGCGGATGATGCGTGCGGCGGTAAAGAATTTCCGGCAAATGGGGCTGCAGCCCGTGGTTTCCCGCAACTGCGAGACGTCTTTTTCCGGCAGGGGGAACGGCACTCCTTCTGTGACCGCAACGTCACCTAACCGTCAGTACGTTTATGACCATAAAGCAGACAAGGCGGCTTACTTTGACAAGGCGTTTGTGGAGCGGCGGCTGGAGACGCTGCGGACTGCCTATGAGGAGCGGAAAGAAGCGGCGGCGCTCTATGCCGGTCCGGCGGTGGTGGAGACGTTTGGCGAGGAAGGATTTGCGCCGCAGCCGTGCGCATCGGCGTATCAGTTGGACAGCAGACAGCAGAAACTGAACGTGTATGCGGCAGGGCAGTCAATGGAGATTACGAATCAGTATATCAAGGGCGAGGAGCGGAGCTTTACGATTATCGCCTATCCCATACCGGAGATTGGAGAGGATTTTGAGGAGATATTTGCCAGAACGGCAGAAGTTAATACATTGGATTACAAACTGTACCAGACCATGCAGCAGAAATTGATTGATGTCCTTGATAAGGGGGCGTTTGTGCATATTACCGGCAAAGGCAAAAATACCACGGATTTGTCGGTAGCGCTGCACCCGCTGGAGAATCCGGAAAAACAGACGAATTTTGAGAACTGCGTGGCGGACGTCAACATTCCGGTGGGAGAGGTGTTCACTTCCCCGCTGTTAAAGGGAACCGAAGGGCATCTCCATGTGACGCAGGTTTTCCTGAATGGCATGAAATACCTGGATTTGGAACTTGATTTCAAGGATGGCATGGTATGCAGGTATTCCTGCCGGAATTTTGTTTCTGAGCAGGAAAACCAGAAATTCCTCAAGGAAAACCTTCTAAAGCATCATGATACGCTGCCCCTGGGCGAATTTGCCATCGGCACGAATACCACCGCTTACCGGATGGGCGTGGACTATCAGATTCAGGATAAGCTGCCTATTTTAATTGCGGAGAAGACGGGACCGCATTTTGCAGTGGGCGACACCTGTTACAGCCGGGCGGAGGATACGCCTGTCTTTAACCCTGACGGTAAGGAGATTGTGGCGCGGGACAATGAGGTATCCCTTCTCAGGAAAGAGGATACCCGCAAGGCATATTACAACTGCCATACGGATATCACCATTCCCTATGATGAATTGGGCACGATTGCCGTTGTTCTGCAGGATGGGAGCCGGGAAGATATCATCCGGGACGGCAGGTTTGTGGTGGCTGGCACAGAGGCGCTGAATCGACCGCTGCAGTAAAATGCTTTCTTTTACTGTATGGCGAATGTGTTATCCAAGAGCAGCCAGTTCGCCCGGAAAAGCTGCATAATCTGCCAGTAGCTCATGCCGCGCAGCTGGTATTCTTTTACTAGGCCGAATTTTGCAGAGAGGCTGCGCACGTCTTCAAACCAGACTTCGTGTTCCGCGTTATCCAGCACGTAATTGAAATAGGGGGACTGCGCAGTCTCATCGAAGCGGATTTCTGCTCCTCTGGCAACCGCAATCTGGACTGCCTCGACATTGCCTATCGTGGTCGCTTTGGAAGCGCCTTTTACATAGGGAAGCGTCCAGTCGTAGCCGTAATTGGGGATGCCGAGGTTTATTTTTTCCGGGGGAATTTTGGTCAGGGCGTATTCTACGACCTGGCGGACCTTGTTGAGGGGGGCAACTGCCATTGCCGGGCCGTAAGTATATCCCCATTCATAGGTCATCAAAAGCACGTAATCTGCAGCCTCGCCCAACAGCCCATAATCTTTGCCCTCGTACAGGAGCCCGGTCTGCGTGTCGGAAATTTTGGGCGCCAACGCCACGGAGACCGGATAACCCAGCGCATTTACGGCGGTGCGTATGTCGCGGACGAAGCCGGCAAAAGCAAACTTATCTTCGGGAAGTATATATTCAAAGTCAACGTCTACGCCCTCAAAACCGCGTTCTAGAATCTGTGCGCTGATATTCTCAATCAGCGTATTCTTGGCAGTTTCGTTATTTACCACCTGGGAAATCAGATAGTTGCTGAAACGTCCGTCTGGGCCGAAGGGCGTCAGCGTGAGGATGGGAGCCACACCGTAATTTTTTGCCGCGGTAATCATGAAGGTATCATCCAATTGCGGGGGGACAAGTTCTCCCTCAGCTGTAAATCCATAAGAAAAGATAAAGAGGTCGGAAAGATAGGGCAGCGTCTGCGCAAGCACCCAGCGGCTGATAAAAGGATAAGCGTAGCCGCCCGCGTAGGCAGGGTATTTTGCGGCGTCCAAGGCAGCTGTGCCAGAGCCGGAGGCATCCTCCCCGCTGGAATCAGGGGCCTCTGTCAGCAGAAGCGCCTGCCCCACAGCCAAGGCATAAGGGTACACAAGCTGGTTGTCGTAAATAATTGTCTGCGCGGTGACGTTTTGGGAAGCTGCGATTGCATCTACGCTGTCCCCGGGCTGCACTACATATATTCTCATAAAATCACGGATTTCTTTTTTTATAGGATATGTGGGGGTATGAAAAAAGTGTCAAGTATAGTAGATTTTTCTTGCAAAACATGATAAAATCTTAGTAATCATGAAAACATAAGGAAAGGGGATTTCTATGAGAAGCATCAAAACAAAAATCACACTGGTAGTTTTAATGTGTTCATTGATTTCCACAGTGATTTGTGGCAGTATCAGCATTTTTGAGAGTTCCAGAGCGGTGGAGGAGAATTCCCGGGATAAGATGGAACTGGTCTGTGAGAATCAGAGCCAGCAGCTTGACGGTATGATGAAGCAAGTGTCGCAGTCTGTGGATACATTAAATGACCTTGCTGTTTCTGAATTGGATGATTTCGAGAAGTTTAAATCCGATGCACAATATGTTGAGGCATATACGAACAGGATTGCGCCTATGTTAAAACAGACAGCAGTACATACACAGGGGGCCATGAGTGTCTACATCCGCTATAACCCAGAATTTACAGAACCGACCAGCGGTGTTTTTTATACCCGGGATTCTGCGGACAGCGAATTCCAGGAGATAGAGCCGACAGATTTTACGATGTATGAGCCGGATGATTTGGAACATGTGGGCTGGTACTATATTCCGGTGGGCAACCAGCAGCCGACCTGGATGGAGCCTTACCTCAATTCCAATATCAACGTATATATGATTTCCTATGTCATCCCGATTTTCATAGATGGGGAATCTGTAGGAATTATCGGCATGGACATTAATTTCAACGCATTTACGGAAGTGCTGGAGTCGTGCAGTATCTTTCAGACTGGCTATGCGTTCCTTGCCAATGAGCAGGGAATTATCATGCACCACAAGGAACTTGAGACGGGAAGCAGCATGGCGGAGGCAGGTCTGGAGGCAGTTGCGGCAAATCTGGCGCTGCCTGACCAGGAGAAGGTCATCCAGCAATACACCTGGAATGGAACAAAGAAAAATATGTGCTATATGTCTCTGGTAAATGGGATGCGGTTTATCCTGACGGCGCCGTCCGCAGAGTTTGCAGCACAGGCGAAAAACATGCAGATGCTGATATTGATTGGCGCGGCGGCAGCGATGCTGGTGGCAGCGTTTGTCGGATTTGTGCTCAGTATTTCCCTGACAAAGCCAATCCGCCAGATTAACAGCATTGTGGGCGAGACCGCGAAGTTTAATTTTACGCATTATGCTTCCAGTGAGAGCCTCTATAAGAAAAAAGATGAGACTGCAAGCATGGCGCATTCTCTCCATGATATGCGGGACAGCCTGCGCGGCATGGTAGAGAGTATCCGACAGGCATATACGGATATGGCGTCCAGCATGGAACGGCTTTCTGAGACTACGGACAAAGTAAATCATATGAGCGAGGACAACTCGGCGACAACGCAGGAACTGGCTGCTGCGATGCAGGAGACAGCGGATGCCATGGATGTAGTCAACAGTACGATTGCCAATATCCGTGACAGGGCTGAGTCAATCCGTGGGCGTTCGGATGCGGGCAAGAATACCTCCGTTGAAATCCGCGGCAGGGCGGAGAAACTGAAAGGAAGCACCAGGGATGCCAGCCAGCGTACGCAGGAGATGTATGCCAGCGTGCAGGAGAAGACGAAGCAAGCGATGGAACAGGCAAAGGCAGTATCCCATATCAACGAGCTGACCCAGTCTATTTTAGATATTTCTTCCCAGACCAACCTTCTGGCGCTGAACGCTTCCATTGAAGCAGCGCGGGCCGGCGAAGCCGGAAGAGGTTTTGCGGTGGTGGCAGGAGAAATTGGCGCCTTGGCTGACCAGACTTCGTCAACTGTTGGGGATATCAATGGAATTATTGCAGAAGTCAACAGCGCAGTGGGCAATATGACAGCCTGCCTGGATGAGAGTATGGCTTTTCTGGAAGAGACAGTGCTTAAGGACTACGGTGACTTCATGGAGGTGGCAGAGCAGTACAGCATCGATGCGGCCGGAGTGGAAGACAACATGGGCGATATCAATAATCAGATTGAGACCTTGCTGACAGCCATCGTTGATATGGCGGATGCGGTGGAACGCGTGAGCCATACAACCATGGAGGCGGCAGAGGGTATCACGGAAATCGCAGGGAAGACGCAGGAGATGTCAGGCGTTGTGGGAACCAACAGCGACCTTATTGAGCATAACCGGCAGAATATTGATAAACTCAAGGAGATTGTGGCAGCATTTCATATGCAGTGATTTCCAGAAGTTAAAACAGAATATAAGATATGCAAAAAGCCCCGGCTGTCCACCAACAGCCGGGGTTCTTTAGGAGCAAAGCAAATGCGCAGCATTTCTGGAATGCTTTGCGACGTTCTGGCAG
>CAJTYM010000013.1 GCA_910583835.1 uncultured Lachnospiraceae bacterium
TTTTTTCTCAAAATCTTTCAAAAGTTTTTCTTGACATTTAACCAAGTTGCTTATCCATAACAATTCAGACCCTCATAAAAATTGACATTCCCGCTTTCCTGCCAGAAGAAGAAAGCAAAAAATCATCATTTCCATGAGGGTTCTGCATCGTTGAACATCAAGTTATTATTTGGCTACAAGATTGATAATTCTGCCCGGAACATAGATTTCCTTAACAATATTGGCGGGCAGCTTCGCTCCCAAAGCTTCCTTGCCTGCCGCTATGGCTGAGTCTTTGTCCGCATCCACCGGGATGGCGACCGTTGCCCTGGTCTTGCCGTTTACCTGCACCGCTATCTCCACGGTGTTCTCCACGGTCTTTGCCTCATCATACTCCGGCCAGGCATTCTCGTATATCCTGCCCTTGTAACCGCAGACGCTCCAGATTTCCTCGGTAATATGCGGGGCAACCGGATTGAGCAGGAGTAAAAATGTCTCAAACTCCGCACGGTTAATCTTGCCGTCCTTGGAGAAATCATTGAGTATGGACATCATGGCAGCAATCGCCGTATTATATTTCAAATTCTCATAATCATTGCTTACCTTCTTAATCAGCTGGTGCATCTTTGTCTCGAATTCCGGGCGGTAACTGTCGCCGTCTGTCAGGATATCCTGCAGCTTCCACACACGCTCTAAGAACCTGCGGCAGCCCTTAACACCGTTTTCTGACCAGGATGCGCTCAAATCGAAAGCTCCGATAAACATCTCATATGTGCGCAGCGTGTCTGCACCGTAATCCATCACAATATCGTCCGGGTTTACGACATTTCCTCTGGACTTGGACATTTTCTCGCCATTCTCGCCGAGAATCATGCCGTGCGAAGTCCGCTTCTGGTATGGTTCAGGCGTCGGCACAACGCCCTGGTCATAGAGGAATTTATGCCAGAACCGGGAGTACAGGAGATGCAGCGTCGTGTGCTCCATGCCGCCGTTATACCAGTCGACCGGAAGCCAGTAATCAAGGGCTTCCTTGCTCGCCAGTGCATCCGGATTCCTGGGATCCGTATAGCGCAGGAAATACCAGGAGGAACCTGCCCACTGGGGCATGGTGTCCGTCTCCCGCTTTGCCGGCCCTCCGCAGCAAGGACAGGTGGTATTGACCCAATCCGTCATTGCTGCCAGCGGGGACTCTCCATTGTCTGTCGGCATGTAGCTGTCCACCTCAGGAAGCTGTAACGGCAGCTCACTGTCCGGCAACGCCACGTAGCCGCACTTCTCGCAATTTACAATCGGGATAGGCTCTCCCCAATAACGCTGGCGCGAAAATACCCAATCCCTCAGCTTAAAGTTGGTCTTGCCTCTGCCAATCTTCTTTTCCTCTAAAAATTCAATTATCTTCTTCTTTGCCTCTGCAACTTCCAGTCCATCGAGGAAACCAGAGTTCACTAATTTGCCGGTAGCAACGTCCGTGTAGGCTTCTTCCTGCACGTTCTCTCCTCCTGCCACAACCTCGATAATCGGCAGGTTGAATTTCTTGGCAAATTCCCAGTCACGCGTGTCATGCGCCGGAACCGCCATAATTGCCCCGGTACCATAGCTCATCAGTACATAATCCGATACCCAGATGGGGATTTCCTGGTCATTAACCGGGTCGATGGCTTTCAATCCGTCAATTTCCACGCCAGTCTTTTCCTTGGCAAGCTCAGAACGCTCGAAATCAGACTTGCGCGCCGCCTGCTCCCGGTAGGCTGTTATCTCCTCCCAGTTCTTAATCTCGTCCTTGTATTTGTCAAGAATCGGATGCTCCGGGGAGACAACCATGTAAGTTGCGCCAAACAGCGTGTCCGGCCTGGTCGTATATACGGTCAGCTTCTCCTCCTTGCCCGCAATCGGGAAATCCACTTCCGCGCCCTGGCTCTTGCCAATCCAGTTGCGCTGGGAAACTTTTACACGCTCAATATAATCGACATCATTTAAGCCCTCTAACAGCTTATCTGCATATTCCGTAATCTTTAACATCCACTGGCTCTTGACCTTGCGGACCACGGGCGCGCCGCAGCGCTCACAGACGCCGTTCACGACTTCCTCGTTGGCAAGCCCTACCTTACAGGAGGTGCACCAGTTAATCGGCATCTCTGTTTTGTAGGCAAGCCCTTCTTTGAATAATTTGAGGAAAATCCACTGCGTCCAGTGGTAATATCCCGGATCTGTAGTGTTGACTTCCCTATCCCAGTCAAACGAATAACCGAGAGCATGGAGCTGCCCCTTGAAACGCTTGACATTGTTCTCCGTCACCACCTTTGGGTGAATCTTATTCTGGATGGCATAATTCTCCGTTGGAAGCCCGAACGCATCCCAGCCCATGGGATAGAGCACGTTATAGCCCTGCATCCTCCGCTTCCTCGCGACGATATCGAGCGCCGTGTAAGGACGCGGATGCCCCACATGAAGCCCCTGCCCTGACGGATATGGGAACTCTACCAACGCATAATATTTCGGTTTGGAATAATCGTCTGTGGCGGCAAATGCTTTCTCCTCATCCCAAATCTTCTGCCATTTTTCTTCCAATGCTCTGTGATTATATGGTGCTGCCATTTTTTATCCTCCTGGTCTTTATTTTCAGAATCTCTAAAACAGTTATGCTAGTACAACAAAAATCAGATAAATGAAGATATTCGTTATACTAAGACACTGTTAAAATTCTATCACACAGCACGGTTTTGTCAAGTTTATTTGCATTTTTCACATCTATCGTACCGCTTATTCTATTTTTCTCCCACACTCGAAGCACATAAACTGTCCCCCCGGCACCATAGCTCCGCAGATACATTTTTTCATAGGCTACTGTGGTTCAGAAGAAGACATTTTCTGCAATTCTTCCACGCTTTTGCCGCAGACCCGGCAGAACTTCGATTCTTTCTTCAATCGAAACAACACATCGTCAGCAGTCAATACCTCATATTCCTCCTTCTCGCATAAAATATTAACTCCCATGCCTTTTCGATACCACCAACAAATTTGCATTACAGAAAACAGCAATCCCGCCGCTGACAGCGGGATTGCTGACCCTCCCTAAGTATCTCACCAACACTCGCTGCTTTATCCTTAGGCAAGAACAAATACACTTCACCCTCTGCGGAATATGCACCGGGAAGGGCGACCTTTTGCAAAACACTCAATGGCGTGCGCAAACTCTGAAGGCTGGCACATCCTATAAACATATCTTCCAAACTACAGTACTCACCTATACTAAAATTACTCAAATCCGCATCCGTCAGGCTGCTGCAGCCATCAAACATACCACCCATCCTTGTCACATTGCCGGTATCAAAATTCAATGGAAACAATCCTTTTGTCATATTCAGACCATGATGTGCCACCAGTGCCCGTCCATGTACCGGTAATCGTCAGCTTTCCACAATTATCCAGCACCCATGACAAGCTATTACGCCAAATGTAATAACAAAAGCAGAATTGGGCATCCGATTCATACCGGATTATGAAGTCAATGTATTTGCCGAGCTGCTGGATACCACACCGGAAGATTTACTGCAGACGCAAAACAAATAACTGCCGCTTATAACCATCTAAAAACGGCACAATCTCCGTAAAATCAGAAATTGTACCGTTTTAGGCAAAAATTATTTTATATAATTCAAATCTCTTTTTTCCATTTTATCAATATTTGTCAATAGCTGAATATCTGCAAACATCCAATCCCTACATTCATCATAAAAAATATGTTCCTTTCGTTTCTTAAATATCCGAAATGGTTTTCTTCCGGAATTATCATATATATGGCAAATATCACATACTTTAACCAAATCTTTTATCAAATTCAAAGCCCTGTCATATCTCTCGACAATCTTATCCTCTGGAACATCATGTCCTCCAGATGCCACTCTGGACTTCACCCTCCAAATATTAATCATGGGATCCGCTGTAAGAATATAATAGCAGCGAATAAAATACCCTTTTTCTTTTGCATTCTCCAGTAAACCCAGATTTCGTTCAGTTGACAATACTGTTTCAAAACAAAACTCTTTCAACTGCTCAACATATTCTTCTCGTTGTTTCTCTGCCAATTGCGCTGCTTGCAAATCAGAACATTTTAAATTTTTCTTTATTTCATCAGCATTAATATAATCCATTGGCGGTTTTAATAGTTCTGTAAATGTACTTTTTCCCGAACCATTCGGTCCAGCAAAGACGACAACCTCAGGTTTCTTTGGCAATGCGCTCACTATAACGCTCCTTCCGCATTCTTTTTCCTAGTTCCACTCTTGTTCCGTCATTACTTTCATGATAAATAACCTGAGTTTCTCTATCATATACAACTATAGGAATATCTAACGCTTTTTTTTTCTCCAATTCAATCCTTACCGCTGCATTCACACGTCTTACAACTGTCTCATCCGCAATATATTCCTCACGTCTCATATTACATCTCTCCTGTTTAGCTTCAGATATTTAATCTTTACTGGTTTGGACTGTTCCGTTATTAGCTACTGCTGACTATCTGTCAATGGCGGTTTCTGATAAAGCTTGCGTTCTATACATTTTTTCTCAAATGCAAGCTGCTGTTTTATTTTCTCATACCCACCTTCTCTATCTGCCATTTCTAATCTTTCCAACATGTCCAGCTTGTCTAAAAGATTCACATTCAATTCTTTTTCACTCGGCATATAATCACCTGCTTTCTATACGCGCTTTCTATATGATAATCCTATTATAGCAAAACACAACTGTTAGTGTAAAGCCTTTCTTCAATTAGCACGGAAATCAATTAGAGGTTTCACTATTTTTTCATATTAAATATCACAAAATCCCCCGAACACGATACTATAAAAGTAACAGAAAAATTACAGGAGATTTTCATGTCTCATTCAAATATAAACAAAGCTTACGAAAATCCAGGGCTGGCTTTTCTCGAGACTGCCCTTTACCATATGCCAGCTGCCTATGCGGAGATTACCGGCAATCCCGGAAACGGCGAAATCATGGGCATGGTCCGTTTCTACTCCGCTGAGGACGGCGTATTAGTGAACGCAGAAATCTATGGGCTTCCCACATCTGACGAGGACTGTGCGGACAACATCTTTGGCTTCCATATCCACGAGGGCAATTCCTGCACCGGAGACAGCAGCGACCCTTATGCCAACGCCGGGCAGCATTATAATCCCACGTCCTGCCCGCATCCTGCTCATGAGGGCGATATGCCGCCTCTGTTCGGGAATGACGGATTCGCGTGGATGACATACTTCACAGACCGCTTTACGATTGCTGATATCATTGGCAAAACTATTATTATCCACAGCAACCCGGATGATTTCACAACGCAGCCTTCCGGCAACTCTGGAAGCAAGATTGCCTGCGGCACAATATTTGCCACTGCCAACAGACAATAGGCTGACACACAGACAAAAAGGCAGCTGCCAGCTCGTAGGAAGGCATTAAACAAAGTGGGCAAGCCCACTTCAACCCCCTTACCCCCATTGAGTCCGCTGAAAAAGTAGATACCACCGCTTATATTTGGTATAATATAACTATCAAATGCAGGCGGTGGTATTATGGTTGAGCAACAGCAGAAGTTGGTATTAAGTCTATATATGGACATATATGAATTAGTCATTCCCAAAGACAACCTGCTCCGACAGATGAAAGAACTGGTTGGTTTCGGATTTATTTATGAAGAACTTATTGATAAATATTGTCTTGACAATGGACGGAATGCAGTTCCGCCTGTCAGGATGTTCAAATACCTGCGCCTGAAAGGCATGAACCTGTTAGACATGCTGACTGCAAAAACAGTCCGGATTGCATTGGAAAAAGGCATTATAAAATCAAAATCCATTATTGTGGATGCAACCCGTACAAAATCAAGGCACATCCAGAAAACGCCAAGATAAGCGCTTCTGGAGCAATCCAAGAAACTGCGGCGTGCTGTTTATGAAATAGACGAATCCATGAAAGAACTGTTTCCAGCTAAAAACACAGAAGATTCCTTGGAAAAAGAGCTGGAATGCTGCCATGCCCTGATTTGGGTTATCAAAGGAAAAGATGACCTGGAACATCTCAAAACTTCAAGGGACGCAGATGCAAAGACAGGGCATAAAACGGCAGATACCGCTTTCTTTGGATACAAGACGCATATAGCAATGAGTGGGGAACGCATCATTACAGCAGCCACTGTCACCAGCGGCGAAAAGACAGCAAAGAAAAAATTAAGGAGCGTTATAAGATAGAAGCAAAAAACAGCTAGTTAAAGCACAGGCATGGTTATGATACGGCGTCATCATCAGGCCTCAGTAATATGGAGATGCAGGGGGCAATGGCTATATTTGCAGTAAACCTTAAGCGGATCATTAAGCTGATAAATGAAAAATAAGAGACTATATCCCTTGAAATAAAGGAAATCTTTACCTGAATCACAAAAAATCCATCCGTCCATTCAAAACGGGTGGATTTTTTGCGTGCATCAATAATTCAATATCAAAAAATGGAATGTTTTTCAGCGGCCTCCCCACATTCATGGGGCGCTGGACATCTGGCAGATGTCCGTTTAGCGCGGACCGCAGTGAAACGGAGACGGCTTGCACACTTCGCAATTTGCCTTCCTGCCTCACGAAAGTTCCCCCACAACCTTCGCCAATTCCTCCGCCAGTATCGCATGTCCCTCCGGCGACAGATGCAGCGAATCCTCCTTAGACGGCTTAATATACTCTGCCGCGTTAAAAAATATGCAATGATGTTTTTCTGCCGCCATCCGGTACCATTGGGGAAATTCCCGGGAACGACTTACCGCATCCTCGGTAAATGAACCATAGAACGAAGAGCGGCAAATATCTTCCCCTATTTCAGGGGGAGAAACCAAGATTATCAACGGCACAAATCCTTGCTTTTCAGATGTAAAATCCTGTATCACCTTGACAAGCGTCGCTGCACCTTCCGCTATCTGCTGCGCACTCGCATGAAAGGTCTCTTTCAGGTCATTGCTCCCAAGCATCATAATCACAATGTCTATAGGCTTATGGGAATTCAGGCATGGGCGAAGAATTTGCTTATTCTTTGATATCATCGATGTCTGTGAGGTTCACGCCTGCCACATTCAGAAAACTTTTTAAATATAGGTATTCTTTCTTTAAACTTTCGTAAGTCTCAACCGCATTTTCTTTCCGCGCTATCAGCATATGCCTTTGGATTTTAATAAAATCCTCCATTGCTTTTTGAGTAATTTCCAAATTTGTATTCGGCATTGTATCACCTCCTCATAACTATTCTTCCGCTTCTCCAGGCTCTGCCGTTTGTCCCGCATTTACTTCCTCCTCATCACCCAGCCGGAACTTGTCAATCATATCATTCAGCTCTACTGCCTGTGCTGACAGCTCCTGGCTGGTAGCGGAAGTCTGCTCAGCCGCTGCCGAATTGGTCTGCACCACTTCTGAGATAATCTCAATGGCGTCATTGACCTGCTGCATGGAAACATTCTGTTCATTGGAATTCTCTGTCACTGCATCCACTGCTTTCACAATCTCATCCATGCCGTCAATTACTCCCTGCAGCACATCTGCCATTTCAGCTGCTATGCGGTTGCCGCTTTCCACCTCGCTCAATGCTGCCTGAATCAGCTTGCGCGTATCCTCTACGGCATCCGTACATTGATTTGCCAGATGGCCAATCTCGCCAGCCACTACGGCAAATCCGCGTCCTGCCTCTCCGGCCCTTGCTGCTTCTATAGAAGCATTCAGCGATAACAGATTTGTCTGGTCGGCAATCTCCTCAATCGTCTGGATAATATTGGAAATCTGCATGGAGGCATCGCTGATTTTGCCCATCGCTTTCGTCATCTCGGCGATATATGCGCTGCTGGCATTTGCCTGTTCACCGATTTCCATGGTCTTCTTATTCATGGAAAGTGCATTTTCCGTATTCCTCTGCACCTGTTCCGCAACATCATTGACCGTTGCCAGAAGTTCCTGTACGGAGGCTGCCTGGTCTGTCGCGCCCTCTGCCAGAGACTGCGCGCCGTCTGCCAGCTGCGTGGAACCTAATCCCACCTGCTCGGAGGATTCCTTGATGTGGTTTATAGTATCGGTAAGCGAATATTTAATCTTGCGCACTGCTTCCAGGATACCTTTGAAATCCCCGATATAGGAATCACGCGCCCGGGAATGGACGCCGAAATTATTCTCACTCATCTCGCCCAGAATATAATCTACATCCCCGATAATCTTCTTCATGTCCGAGACAATGTCCTGCGTGGCATTGGCAAGGATTAATGTCTCATCCTGACTGGATATCGACGGTACCTCAGAATGCAAATCTCCATCTGCCAGGGCAGACAGTCGCTCGGCACATTGGTAGATAGGCGTTCCGATATTGTCCGCGAGTTTCTTTACCATGAAAACTGCCACTATAATAGAAATCAGGACAATCAAAATCGTGACAACCATTCCCACGACCGTCTCCGTGTTAAAATCTGAAATCGGCGCTGTGATGGCAATGCTCCAATTATTGCTGTTTTCTATCGGCGTATACGCCATTATTTTCTTCACTCCGCCATAGCGGTAAGTGCCAAATCCGGTCTCACCGGCAATCATTTTCTTCTCCAGCTTCGCTACCGGCTTCAGTTTGGAATTCGTCTGCGCATCCCTAATGCTGTTGTCCTTGGTCTTCACCAGTTCGTCATTCTTATGGGCAATGACATTGCCCTCACTGTCCAGCATATACGCGGAACCATTGGCGCTCACATTGATTGCCACCATGATATCGTTGAGGAATTCCTCATCCGGCACAAGAAAAATAACTCCTACCACTTCTGTGCCATGGATTCCCCCTTCCCACAAAGGAGCGGCAATTCTAATCTCCAGGGAGGACTGGTCTTCACTGATAATCGGTTCTGACACATAACTCTGCCCTTGCATGGCCGCCTGAAAATAAGCGGCATCCGCACAGTTCTCCCCAGTAAAGAGACCTGTTCCAGAACTGTCAAGGATTTCCCCCATTACCAGTTCATTGACTTTTACCCTTTCATCGATAATCGCCTTTTTCTCCTCCACGCTTGCCTCATCTTTGGCGAGACGAGCCGTCATTCCCAAGTCTTCCGCCAAATTCTTGTAAGAAGTAATCTCCCACTCCACTCGTTCTGCCGCTACTCGTGCCGTTGCATTCATATTCCGCTTAAGGGTAGAATTTGTACTGCTGTTGTTCAGGCAACTGGAAATGATACCCAAAAGAGAAAGGGAAATAATCACAAGCGCCAACACCGACACGGTAATCTTGCCCTTGATGGTCTCACGGTACAGCCGCTTCACTTCCTGTATGCTCCACTTTCCTTTTTTCGCGGTCCGCTTCCTCTTGGCTGATTTTTCCGCTTTGTTCCCAGTTACAGTTTCATTGATAGTTTCATGTTCGTTCCCATATTCACTTTTGTTTTCTTCTTTACTCATAATACAGCTTCCACCTCTTTGGCTTTCAGTAGCTTCTCGCGCAGCATCCCCAGAACGGATTACTTCTGCTTACGGCATACAGCATATCCGGCGCGCATTGACGTGTTTCATAAATGCATTGCTTATTCATCCCCATTATCCAGTTTGTTCTTCCTTGCCTCTACTTCTTTCTCCTGGATATCGGACGGCGTCTGTTCATAACGCGCGAATTCATAGGAGAACAGCCCGCTTCCGCCCGTCATGGAACGAAGGTCGGTCATATAGCCATAAATTTCCATATACGGCACATCTGCGGTAACTTCTGTCTTACCTGCCTCCGCCGGGTTCATGCCCAGCACACGCCCACGCCGCTTGTTCAGATCGCCCATAACGTCACCGGTATATTTATCAGGCACAACAACTTTCATGGTTGCAATCGGCTCTAGCAGTACCGGGGAAGCCTCCATGATTCCTTTCTTAAATGCCTGGATAGTTGCCATTTTAAACGCCATCTCCGAAGAATCTACCGGATGGTAAGAGCCATCATAGAGCACTGCCTTAACGCCCACAACCGGATATGCTGCCATCGGTCCTTTCAATACGGACTCCTGCAGGCCCTTTTCCACTGCCGGGAAATAATTCTTAGGAACGGCCCCGCCTACTACCTGCTGCTCAAATTCATACGTGGACTCCAAATCGCCGCTGGGTTCAAACGTCATCTTTACATGTCCATACTGCCCATGCCCGCCAGACTGTTTCTTATACTTATATTCCACGTCAGATTTCTTGCGGATGGTCTCACGGAATGCTATCTTCGGGCGGCTCAGTTCAATCGTCACTTTATAACGCTCTGCAAGCTTGCTGACTACAACTTCCAGATGCTGGTCGCCAATACCGTAAATCAAAGTCTGCCCATTGGCGCTGTCGTTTTCCGTTTTGAGCGTCAAATCTTCCTGCATCAGCTTCTGCAATGCCTGGGAAACCTTATCTTCATCCCCTTTGTTCTTCGTCTTATAACGCTTATATGTATAAGGAGTGGAAATCTGCGTCTTTCCATAGACAACAGGGGTTGCCTTCGTGGACAGCGTATCGCGCGTAGCCGATTTCGTCAATTTTGCCAATGCACCCAAATCGCCGGCATGAAGTTCCGGCACTTCCTCCGCCTTATTGCCACGCATCACGTACAGCTTGCCAATTTTCATTTCCTGCGCTTTCTCTTCATTATACAGGACGTCATCGGTCTTCAATACGCCGGAATTCACCTTAATCAAGGAATATTTACCGATAAATGGGTCTGCGATTGTCTTGAAAATATATGCGCTCTTAGCTTTTGCAATATCATAGTCACCGTCAAATACTTCATTTGTCTTCATATTGACGCCTTTGCAGGGACGTTTCTCCGGGCTCGGCAGATACTTGATGATATCATCCAATAAGGTATAGACACCCTGTACCAGTGTACTCGAACCCATGGAAATGGGCACAATGCTCCCATCGACCACATTGGTGCGCAGCGCGGAACGGATTTCAAACTCAGAGAACTCTTCTCCTGAGAAATAGCGGTCCATAAACTCTTCGCTCGTCTCGGCAACGGCCTCCATCAACGCCTCACGGCAGATTTCCAGGTTGCTCTGGGAATAATCGGGAATCTCCGCCTCTACGACTTCCCCTTTGTCATTCCAGCGGTTGCCAGTCTGTGCAACCACATTGACATAGCCGACAAATTTCTCATTCTCACGGATTGGCAGATGGAATGGGGCAATCTTCTTGCCGTACATCTCCTGCAAATCTTCCACAACCTGACGGAAACTTGCGTTGTCATCATCCATCTCCGTCACGAATACCATACGCGGAATCTTATATTTCTCACAGATATCCCATGCTTTCTGTGTCCCCACTTCCACGCCGCTCTTACCGGATACCACGATAATTGCCGCATCGGCGACACTGACTGCCTCTTCAACTTCACCTACAAAGCCGAAAGAACCCGGGGTATCCAAAAGATTAATCTTCGTATCCTCCCAGATAACCGGTACCACAGATGTATTAATCGAAAAAAGACGCTTGGTTTCTTCTTTGTCGTAATCACTGATGGTATTGCCATCTGTGACCTTTCCCATCCGCTTGGTAATACCGGACAGATACGCCATTGCTTCCACCAAAGTCGTCTTTCCACTACCACCGTGTCCCAAAAGGACAACGTTCCTTATCTTATCCGTTGTATAAACATTCATATGCCTTCCTCCAATACAATTTATTTTAATGTCTATATTTTACTAAAATTTTTTGAAAAATACAACCTTTTTATTCAAATTTTACAACGTATTGACTTTTTTTCTCTTTTCCCTTACCATAGATAAAGATTATTTATTCACATTCAGGAGGAGACTATGTTACCTGATAAGATTGGTTTTGTCGGTCTCGGTCTTATCGGCGGTTCCATTGCCAAGACCATCCACCGCATTTACCCTAACATTACATTGATTGCATATGACTTAAATACAAAGGCCTTAACGCTTGCCAGGGAGGAATCCGTCATTTCCCAGAGCTTTACAGAACTGGAAGAAGATTTTGCCCAGTGCCGCTATATTTTCTTATGCGCGCCTGTACAGAAAAATGCAGAATATCTTGCAAAGCTGTCTGATTTTGCCGGAAAGAACTGCATAATTACCGATGTCGGCAGCGTAAAAAGCGATATCCACAAGGCGCTGCCCGATAAAATCGCCCCTTATTTCATCGGCGGACATCCCATGACAGGCTCAGAGAAAAGCGGCTACGCCCATGCGACCCCATATTTGCTGGAAAATGCTTACTATATCCTCACGCCATCTGCAGGGATGGAAGAGAGCCTTGTGCAGGAATTCCAGGAGTTTATTGCTTCCCTGGGAGCGATAACCATGGTAACCGACTATCAATCGCATGATTTTATAACGGCAGCCATCAGCCATCTGCCGCATATCCTGGCTTCCAGCCTGGTCAACCTGGTACAGGATATAGACGATGATACGCAGACTATGAAAAAAGTTGCCGCCGGGGGATTTCGCGACATCACAAGGATTGCCTCCTCCTCCCCCGTCATGTGGCAGCAAATCTGCCTCACGAACCAGGAACAGATTATCAAACTGATAGATTTGTTCATTGACTCCCTGAAAACGACAAGGGAACTGATTTCTGTTTCTGCAAGCCAGGAACTGTTTGATTTTTTCCAAAACGCCAAAGATTACCGGGATTCACTGACTATCACCAGCGCCGGACCCTTGCCCAAGGTATATGAAATCTACTGCGATATGGTGGATGAGACCGGCGGAATTGCCGCCCTCGCCACCATCCTTTCCAGCCACGGAATCAATATTAAGAATATCGGCATCATCCACAACCGGGAATTTTTAGATGGAGTGCTGCATATGGAATTTTATGAAGAAGAGGCAAGAAAAAGTGCAGTTGCCCTCTTGCGGCAATACCATTATACTGTATATGAGTGACAACTGGCTGCCAATAAATGATTAATTTGAATTTCTCCATTTTTTATAATAGCCAGTTATAATACCAAAAGGTCTTGCTGCCTTTGGCAGCATAGACATCTTGGTACTATAAGATTACAAAAAGCAAAAATTCAAAATAAATAAGCGAGGTAACTATATGCAAATCACAGACAAATATTCTTTTCATGGAGAACTGTCCGTCCCCGGCGATAAATCCATCTCCCACAGGAGCATCATGTTTGGCGCTATTTCCGAAGGGCTGACTGTGGTCAGCAATTTTTTACAGGGCGCAGACTGCCTGTCCACCATATCCTGCTTCCAGAAGATGGGGATTAACATTGAAAACAACGGCAAAGCTGTGCGCATCCATGGGAATGGGCTGCATGGCCTGTCCGCCCCCACAGCAGTCCTTGACGTGGGCAACAGCGGGACTACCACACGGCTGATTTCCGGCATTCTTGCCGGACAATTGTTCGAGTCCGTACTGGACGGCGATGAATCCATACGCAAGCGCCCCATGAAACGTATTTTCACCCCTCTTACACAGATGGGCGCTGAATTTGAGAGCTGGAATCCCGCATCTTTCCCGCATTCTATGCAAAAGACAGACCTGGGCTGCGCTCCTTTTTCGGTACGCGGCGGACACCTGCATGGCATCCATTACCAGTCTCCGGTAGCCTCCGCC
The DNA here is from genome assembly GCA_910583835.1 of uncultured Lachnospiraceae bacterium. GTDB lineage: Bacteria > Bacillota > Clostridia > Lachnospirales > Lachnospiraceae > Petralouisia. The sequence continues at coordinate 13,575 of CAJTYM010000013.1, forward strand.
CAGGTAAAATCGGCTGTGCTCCTCGCCGGCCTCTATGCTGAGGGGACAACCAGCGTGACAGAGCCGGTACTGTCGAGAAACCATACGGAACTCATGCTGTCCGGTTTCGGCGCAACGGTGCATACCGCTGGCACAACCGCCTCCATAGAGCCGGAACCCAAATTACAGGGGCAGAATATCCATGTGCCTGGAGACATCTCCTCCGCCGCCTACTTTATCGCCTTGGGGCTGCTTACGCCCCACTCAGAAATACTAATCAAAAATGTCGGCATCAACCCCACCCGCAGCGGCATCCTCAAAGCTGCCTGGGACATGGGCGGCAACCTTTCCTTGCTGGATGAGCGCACGGTCTCCGGGGAACCGGTCGCCGATATCCTCGTAAGGAGCAGTTCTTTGCACGGCACAGTGATTGGCGGAGAAATGATTCCCACGCTAATTGACGAAATCCCCATCATCGCCGTGATGGCTGCTTTCGCCGAAGGTCCCACGGTTATCCGCGATGCGCAGGAACTGAAAGTAAAAGAATCCGACCGGATTGCCGCCATCACAGAAAATTTGAATGCCATGGGCGCCCTCGCCACCCCGGCAGATGACGGCATGTCCATAGAAGGAGGAAAAACGTTGCACGGCGCACAGATTAAGACCCAAAAGGACCACCGGATTGCCATGGCCTTTACAGTTGCCGGGCTGAACGCCAGCGGGGAGACGGTTTTGGATGACGAAAGCTGCGTATCAATCTCCTACCCTACTTTCTACAAAGACATCCTGGCGCTTGCAGATTAGCAAAAACGCTGCTGCAGAGGCAGACCCTGCAGCAGCGTTCTCGTGTCATTGCAGTTATACGGTGAATCCGCTCACGCTCTTTTCGATATCATTCGATACAACCATCAGCTGTTCGGATACATCTGAAATATCCTTTACCATCTCTTTCACCAACTCTGTCGATGCCAGCGTCTCCTCTGTGCCGGCAGCATTGCCCTCCGCAATCGCTGAGAGGTCGCGCACTGCCTCCACAACGGTAAGCCGCTCTTCGTCCACTTGCTTGACGGTATCATAAATTGCCGTCACTGCATTTTTAATCACCTCAATATCTTTATAGATTCCTGAGAATTGTTCCTCCGTATGGGAGAGCTGTCTGCTCTGCTCAAGTATGACGTCTTTTGTCTCATCCATGAAGGTCACGGTCCTGCTGGATTCGCGCATCAGGTTATTGACAATATCATCAATATATTTGGTGGATTCGTTCGACTGTTCCGACAATTTCTGAATCTGGTCAGCCACCACGGCAAACCCACGCCCCTGCTCCCCGGCGCGCGCCGCCTCAATGGAAGCGTTCAAAGACAGAAGGTTGGTCTCCTCTGCAATCGAAGTTATCAGCCCAGCCGCATCTTTGATTTTAACTACCGATTCATTGGTAGACAGGACCTGCGCGCTGATTTCATCCATTGCCTGTTCTGTGTTGCTGTTCACCTCGGACAATGTTCGGATAGTGTTTCGCATTGCCTCAGCAGTCTCCCGAATATTGTCAGCGTATTGGCTCAGCGCCTCGGTCTCCGCCATAGTCCGCTCAATATTCTCCCCTATATGTAAAATGCTTTCTGCCGTCTGCTGGGTGTCCGCTGCCTGCTGGGTCGCGCTCCCGGCAATCTCATTCATTGCTTTTTCCACGTCATCTACAGACGTATTGGTTGTAGAAACCCCAGTGCGCAGAGTGCCGGAAGTATCTAAAAGCTTGCCGTTTTTTTCTTTTATCAGGCTGACTGCCCCACTGACCGTATCTGCCAGATTATGCGTCGCATTGGCAATCATGCCCACTTCATCCCGGCGGGACATATATCTGTCCAGCTTATTCTTGAGCGTCAGATCAAGAGTACCTATCTCATAGATAATGTTGGATACCTTATTGATATCTTTGGCAATCAGCCGTCCGGCAATCCAGACCCCGACTGAAATCAATACCAGGATTACTGCGCACATGGCAAGCAGCAGCGTTGACATCTGCGTGACAGAGGCAAAGGCTACTCCTCTCTCCGTCAGCATCACAAACACCCAGTTTCTCTGCGGCATATAATAATATACCGACAGCTTATCTATACCGTTCTCCATATATGAGTAAAAATCGTTGCCTGACTGTCCGCCTTGCGCCCGCTCCAATATCTGCAGTTCATGTTCTTCTTCAACCACAGCCCCTATTTGTTCCTCATCCGGGCTAAAAATGTAGGTACCCGTCGTTGCATCCAAAAGCATGTAATCCTTATCCTTGCTGCCGTCCTCCTGCAATTGGTCCAGCATATGCTTCAGCTCGTCCGCATAGATTGCGCAGCCTACATATCCCAAAGGCTCATTCCCATCAAAAATAGGATAATACATGGAGACAACCTGCTTGCCCGTAGAAGGGGACGCCATAACTCCGGCATTCCAGATACCCGTACTGCCAAATACCTGATCCTGCAGCTGTTTTAACGAGTCTCCTTCGCGTAAGGTCTTGCCGATTGGTCCCTCCACAAAGGATACCAGCACAGTGGAATTATAATCCGCCAGATATATATTTTCCAGATTTCCATTCACCTCTCCATAACTCTTCGTATAATTCTGCGCCCGCGCAACAGTATCTGCATCATCTGGATGCAGCAATGCTTCCCGCAGTTCCAGCGACTGCCCATATCCCAAGAGGTAGGCCTCTGCTGCCTGGACATATTCCTCCGTAATCTCACTGCGCGTTTCCGCCGCCTCATTCATGTTCTCCAAAATCTGCCGCTCCAGAAGGGAAGATACATTTCCGTTCATGCTTGTCCATAAGATTACCAGGCCAGCCGTTAAGATACAGATAACGATAACGCTTATTTTTGTTGCCAATTTGATGTTCTTCATAGATGCTTCCTCCTGCTATTTAGTAAATACAAATAATTGCCAAACTGACACGTTCCGCAATTATCCATATGATTCCCATCCATTCCACTGTATCATATCATACAACACATTGTTCTACAAGTGAATTTGGCAGCGAATAATTATTCTATTTTTCTTCCTCCACGGGCTTCCAGGCCTGCCCAAATTTCACATCCCGGAACAGCTCAGTCAGGCCGGTAATCTGCTTTAACCGCAGGATTTCATCACGGCTCATCCCCAAATGCTTGGAAATCCAGGCATCGGAGCGCCCTACCTTGTGAAGCTCCTTCACAATATTGCTCATCAGATCCACATCATGGCTGCCGCGCGCACGGTTATGGCGGATGGTGCTCGCCATACGGTTGGAAAAAGGCTTGTCTATGACCGTCACCGGCAGCATGCCGTTCTCACGTTTATAAATATCCTTATGGTCAAGCATAATCCGGTAACGGTGGAAGCCGTCTACAATCACGTAATTGTCCTGCTCCCTGGAATAATAGCAGACAATGGGCATGGTATAGCCATCCTCCTTGATGCTGTCATACAAGAGCCGCATTTCCGGCGGGGCAACGGCATTTGGGTTGTAAGTGTTTGGTACGATTTTCTCAATCGGCACCGCAATGACTTCATAAGCCGGGCTTTTAAAATTACTGCTACTCATTTATGAATCCCTCATACTTTCTTCGTATTATGTCAATCTGTTCCTGTTCTTTCCTGGATATTCCAAAGCCCATAAACCGGCAGATATGGTCATTTTTAAGGATGCAGAAGCACATCCTTTTCCAGCTGGGAATGTCTTTGGATGATTTTATGTCATCTGTGTGGTCTGGAATCTTGCCCACAAATATCACTCTGGAATTTTTATTCACTGTGTAATTAGACACGCCGTTGCGGCGGATGTGGTATCCCCTGTCCAGCAACTCCTGAATTGTCTCCTCTGGCAGGCCGCCCCCGGTTTCATGCCAGAATTTGATAGATGTCTGGAATTTCTTGACGTAATTATTGCGAATCCTCACCGGAAGCGTGTCCAAGAGAAATTTCGTGTAAGATTCCCAGGTATGTCCCTCGGGAAGTGAGATATTCCGGTAACCCATTGCTTTGGTGCGGGCATAGACGGAGCCGAAATTTGCTCCCTGTACCCTGCCGACAAGTTTCGTCCAGATTTGCGGGTCAATTACCCGGTAGAGATTGAGACTGTCTTTCGCATAGTCATTAAACGGAGAGGCTACCCGCATCTGGCTCGGTTTCAGCCCCGCCTTATAATATAAATCATAAAGTTCATTATAGTCATACCCAAACTTATAATTGGCTACCCACACATCACTGTTCGTCCAGTCATAGAGGGGGGATGCCGACCAGACGTCTTTAAACTGCTTGGTAATCCAGCACTGCCCCTCATAGCCATATTTTCTGTTTAAGAAACCACTGTAACGCTGCAGGGACTCATCTGCCCGGATGCCGAGAAGGCATACCGTTTTCTTTTTCCCATGCTGCTCTTTATAATACCTGCCGAACTGCTTTGCCAAATCCTCCTGGGGCATCCGGTAACGGTAATGATGGAAGGGCTCCGGCAGCTTAATCACATACGGATGCTCAGGCATAGGGCGCACCCAGATATCCCGCTTCATATCATCCCAGGGATACCAGTACATCTCATAATTGCTTACTGCTGTCCTGGTCGCCATGGGAAGGCACACCCAGTAGGGATCCATTTCCTTTTCCAGACGCTGAAATGTCCGCTCCACATACTCTGTCGTCATAGAATACTGCGCCTCAAAATCCTGGTGGAACAGGCCTATCAGCCGTTTGGGGTAGTGCTCACGCTTAAAATCCATCAGCAAATTCAGCAGAAGGCCGCTGTCCTTCCCCCCACTGAAAGAAACATAAATATTCTCAAATTCCTGAAACAGGTAATGGAATCGCTTTTGCAGCGCCTCATACACATTCTCTTCCTGATATTGCCGAATCATATTCTGTCTCTCTTTCTTAGTCTCTTTTGTAAGTTGCCAGTGCATCCCTATTCTGCAGATACTGCAGCCCATCATATAATCAGCATCGCATCCCCAAAACTGAAAAAGCGGTAATTCTCCTTCACTGCTTCCTCATAGGCAGCAAGGATGCGTTCCCTCCCCGCAAGCGCAGACACCAGCATCACCAGCGTGGACTCCGGCAGATGGAAGTTGGTGATAAGCGCATCCAATACCTGGAACTGATATCCGGGGTAAATAAAGATGTCGGTCCAGCCATGGCAGGGACGGACCCACTGCCTTTCCTTGCCTTGCTGCTCCCCTCCTGTCTCAGCCTGCAGCTTTGCCGCAACAGACTCCACCGTACGGCAGCTTGTAGTCCCCACACAGATGACCCTGTTGCCCTTACGTTTCGTTTCATTGATAATCTCTGCTGCCAGATTATCCAGCTCATAATACTCAGAATGCATGTGGTGTTCCTGCACATGCTCTGCTTTGACCGGACGGAATGTGCCAAGCCCTACATGCAATGTCACTTCCGCTATCTGAACGCCCATGGCACGGATTTTCTCTAAGAGCTCTGGCGTAAAATGAAGCCCTGCCGTAGGCGCTGCTGCGGAGCCATCGTGTTTGGCGTAAACAGTCTGGTAACGGTTCTTATCTTTCAGCTGATGGGTAATATAGGGCGGCAAGGGCATCTGCCCCAGGCAATCGAGAATTTCCTCAAATATCCCTTCATAAGTGAATTGAATCAGACGGTTGCCGTCCTCCACGATACCTACAACTTCTCCAACCAGAAGCCCTCCCCCGAATGAGATGCGTGTGCCCGGTTTCGCTTTCTTCCCCGGCTTCACCAAGGTCTCCCAGATATCGTTTTCTTTGCGTTTGAGCAGAAGAATCTCTATCTTTGCCTGTGTGCCCTCCTTTTCCCCGAACAGCCGCGCCGGAATCACTTTCGTATTGTTGATGACCAGACAGTCCCCCGGACTCAGGTAATCCAAAATTTGTGCAAAATGCCGATGCTCCAGCTCCCCGCTGCCTCGCTTCAGCACCAGCAGCCGGGAACTGGATCGGTCCTCTAAGGGATCCTGGGCAATCAGCTCTTTGGGGAGGTCATAATAAAAGTCTTTTACATCCATGGTTGTCCTTACTTTCTGAGCTCAATTCCCATCTCTTCCAATGATTTCAAAATCTTATTCATGGCAGGCGCATAATCCCCCTCCTCTAACGTCTTATCCTTTGCCCGGAAAGTCAGGGAATATGCCACAGACTTAAATCCTGTTTTAATTTGTGCGCCCTCATAGAGGTCAAACAGCTCATAGCTTTCGAGGTACTGTCCGCCCTTAGTGTCAAATACTTTTTCCACTTCCCCGACGAGGATATTCTTGGGCAGCACCATGCTGATGTCCCTGCTCACTGCCGGGAAACGTGCAATACCCTGGTATTTCCTATCAAAACTTGCCATCGAGACAATCTCCGGCATATCGATGACTGCCACATACACACGCTCCTTTATCGAATAATTGTCTGCCACCTGAGGATGTATCTCACCAAGATAGCCCACAATCTTCCCATCATAGACAATATTCGCCTGTCTTCCCGGATGAAGGAACGGCTTTCCTGCCTTGGGGTCATATGTCTCCTTCCCATGCAGCCCGACCTTGTCAAAGAATTCTTCGACTACGCCTTTCATAGTATAGAAATCACCATCCCCATACATGCCGAGCGTAAACTGCATCCTCTCCTCTGGCAGCTCCGTCACCGGCACTTGCTTGGGCAGATAAATATTCCCCAGCTCATAGAGACGTACATTTTTATTCCTGCGGTTATAATTGGTGGCGAGGGAGGTCAGCATTCCGTTCAGGGAAACCGTGCGCATGATGCTGAAATCTTCTCCCAGCGGATTGGAAATTACCACTGTCTGGCGCAAATCGCTGTCCTGCGGAATCAGCAGTTTGTCAAATACTTTCGGGCTTTCAAACGAGTAGCTCATGCCCTGGCTGAAGCCACAAAATTCTGCCGTGTCCCTTGCAACTTTCTCCACCCTCAGTTTGAATGATAATTTGCCGGTCGTCGCCTCCCCGCTGGGCAGAGAAGTGGGGATATTGTCATATCCATAAAATCTTGCCACTTCCTCCGCCATGTCCGCCAGACATTCCAAATCCTGCCGCCAGGAGGGGACAATCACTTCATCGTTCTCCTCATCATATCCAAGGTCAATCTTCTTGAAATAAGCAATCATATCCTCCTTGGAAATGTCCGTGCCAAGCAGACGGTTCACTTTCTTATCGTCAAATGGAATCCGCCTGCCCTCTTTGACTTTGCCGTAGACATCGACCACGCCGCCAATGACTTCCCCGGCGCCCAGCTCTTCAATCAGCTGGCAGGCACGGTTGATGGCATCCATGGCATTGTTGGGGTCCAAACCCTTTTCAAACTTGCCGGAAGCATCAGTACGCAGCCCGACTTTCTTGCTGGAAAGGCGGATATTAGTTCCGTCAAAACATGCCGCCTCAAAGAGCATAGTCTGTACACTGTCGGTAATCATGGAATTTTCACCACCCATGATGCCAGCAATGCCGACTGCTTTCTCACCGTCACAAATCATCAGCACCGAATCGTCCATCGTGCGCTCCTGTCCGTCTAAGGTCACGAATTTCTCACCTTTGCCTGCACGGCGCACGACAATTTCCCTGCCGGCAATCGTGTCCAGGTCGTAGGCGTGCATGGGCTGTCCGTACTCTTCCATCACATAGTTTGTGATATCTACAATATTGTTAATGGGACGGATGCCTTGCGCTGCCAGCCGGCGCTGCATCCACTTGGGCGAGGGGGCAATCTTGATATTTTTGACCACCCTTGCACAGTATCTGGGACAAAGTTCCGTATCTTTGACAGTAACTTTGATGTAATCATTGACGTCCTCGCTATTGCCGGTCTTAGCCACCACCGGCGGCTTGAATTCCTTGCCAAAAGTGGCGGCAGCTTCCCTTGCCAGACCCAGCACGCCGAAACAGTCCACCCGGTTGGAAGTAATCTCATACTCGAAAACCACATCGTCCAGCCCCAGGGCTTTGATGGCGCTTTCGCCTACCTCAACATCATCCTCAAAAATATAAATGCCGTTTTCCGGCGCTTCCGGGTACATATCCCTCGTAGAACCAAGTTCCTCGATGGAACACATCATGCCGTTTGAGGGCACGCCCCTGAGTTTTCCCTTTTTTATCTTGATGCCGCCCGGCGTCTTCTTGCCGTCATGCCCGCCTGCCACGCGTCCGCCGTCAAGCACAACCGGTACTTTCTGCCCCTCCCTGACATTCGGCGCGCCGGTGACAATCTGGATATCCTCCCCGCTGCCCACATTTACCTGGCAGACCACCAGTTTATCTGCATCCGGATGTTTCTCAATTTTGGTAATCTGTCCGACCACGATATTTTCCAGGTCAGCATCTAATTTTTCAAACCCTTCCACCTTAGAGCCGGAAAGCGTCATTGCGTCTGTATATTCCTGTGCCGTCACATCCAGTTCCGGGACGTAAGCTTTCACCCATGATAACGATGTATTCATACTATCTAATCCTTTCTTCTATCCTAATCTTTGCTTTTAACTCTAAAACTGTTTCAAAAAACGGTCGTCATTCTCATATAAGAGACGCATATCGTCAATCTCATATTTGAGCAGCGCAATACGCTCCAGGCCCACGCCGAAAGCAAATCCGCTGTATTCCTCCGGGTCAATGCCGCTCATTTTCAGCACCCGCGGATGCACCATGCCGCAGCCTAAAATCTCAATCCAGCCGGAACCTTTACAGAAGCGGCAGCCCTTGCCGCCGCACTTAAAGCAGGTCACGTCCACCTCCGCGCTCGGCTCCGTGAATGGGAAATGATGGGGGCGGAACTTGACCTTGGTATCCTCCCCGAACAGTTCCTTGGCGAACTCCGCCAGCGTCCCTTTCAAATCGGCAAACGTGATGTCCTTATCTACCACCAGGCCCTCAATCTGATGGAAAGATGGGGAATGCGTGGCATCCACCTCGTCTGAGCGGAACACGCGCCCTGGCGCGATCATGCGGATTGGCAGCTTTCCTTTCTCCATCTCGCGCACCTGTACCGGTGAGGTCTGGGTCCGCAGCACAATGTCTTCATTGATATAGAAGGTATCCTGCTCATCTTTTGCCGGATGGTTTGCCGGGATGTTCAATGCCTCAAAATTATAGTAATCGTATTCCACTTCCGGTCCTTCCACGACCTCGTAGCCCATGCCGATAAAAATATTTTCTACCTCCTCCAAGGCAATCGTGTTGGGATGGCTGTGCCCTACTTTATTTTTTTTCGCCGGAAGCGTCACGTCGATGACTTCCTGCTTTAATTTCAAATCGCGCTCCGCTGCCTCTAATTTGGCTTTCGTCTCTTCTATCAGCTTCTCAATGCTCTCCCTGGTCTCATTTACCAGCTGCCCCACCATGGGGCGTTCTTCCGGCAGCACATCCTTCATACCCTTTAATACAGCGGTCAGTTCGCCCTTTTTGCCCAAAAATGCCACCCTGACATCATTTAATTTTGCAAGGCCGTCAGAATTTTGGATTTCACGGATTGCCTCCGCCTTAATCTGCTCTAATTTTTCTTTCATAATTTCCTCCTTTAAAAAAAGTCCCTATGCAATTGCATAGGGACGGATTCTTCCGCGGTACCACCCTGATTCCCGGAACTCATTTCCTTCCGGGCGCTCACTTTGCGTAACGTGCAAAAACGTCATATCCTACTTCCAGCTTCGCTATCGCAGCCATATTCAGATATGCAGCTCCGGCGGGAAATTCAAGTTCTGCCTTTTCTTAAGGGGACTTACAGCCAATGGCCCCCTCTCTCTGTAAGCAGCACAGACTCTGCTTAGGTACTGGCTTGCCGTCAGTCAGCTGCCAATGCCCGGTACGCCTTCTTTGCCTTTCATTATCGTTCGGATATTATTCTAACATGAGTGTTTGCAAACTGCAAGTGTTTTTTGCATCAAATGTTCTGGTAACCGTAACAGTTCCTCCTTAAAATATCTTTTCACAGTTTCCGCAGCAGCTAGCTGAACAACTAGTAATAAATATTTGTGGAAGTCTATTTGAATTCGGTAGATTTCTCTTTCTATGCCAAAAGGCAGACATCTGAGGGATTTCGTGTATCCCTTGTTTCTGGGAAAGGGGCTTCAGGAATTGCCCGCAATATTATAGAACGCTGTAAGTGCCTGTTTATGGGCATTTCCAGCGTTTTTCCATTTCGTCCTGCCCCACCGAAAACCGTAAAATAAGAAAAAATGGTGTCTGTTTATTTGGATATGTGTCGGGAATTTAACAAAAATAATTTCTCCAGATTCTAAAAATGCAGTTGATTTTTAGAATCAGAAATGATATATTATAGAAAAGGAGCAACCGCCCACAAGTGTGGTTGACCTCCAGTAGCTTAAAAGCCTACCTTCACCGGACAAGTGACAAGGTAGGCTTATTTATTTTCGCTTGTTATTCCTATTATCCAAATAGGCAAGCAATGCAATGAGAAACGAACCACCAAAAAACAACAGGCTTAAAACTTCGTATGTACTCATATACATCACCTCCCTTCCCTTTCGAGTGAGGGAGGCTCACCACCTTGTAACACGTCTGCTCCTTAGGCAGATTATAGCATACCTCAAATTATCCGGCAATCTGTTTTCGAGCCCAGCCAGACGCAAAAAAGCCAATGAGCCTGTCAACCCCTTTACCGAATGACACTTGCAAAGCAAGTGGGGGTGCAGAGTGGAGAAAATCTATCTCCTGCCGATACATATCTATTTTTATCCCTATCTGGTTTAACCCATATATGAAACTTCTTGGCTATAGTCTTTTAGCCATGATTTATCAATTGATGGTTAGCCTGTCATATTATTTTTTCCCTTCTTTTCTTATGCATATTTGTCACACTACAATTCTAAAGGCAAGAGGGCTATCACAGGAAAAATTGGCAGAAAAAGTTGGTATATCCACTACTCATATGAGTCATATTGAAACTGCAAACACGAAAATGAGTCTATCTACTTTTGCAGAACTTGCTGCCATACTGGAAGTACGAACTGATGAATTACTTTATGATGACAGACCAGAGGATCGCAGTACTTCTATAACCTATATTACAGAACTATTAGATGATTGCACAATTCAGCAAGTGCGAATTATTGAAGATATTGTTAAAGCGGCAAAAGAATCCTTGAATAAGAATTCATAATTTTAGATTAACATACGTGGGTTCTTAAACTGATATTCTGCGTAAATATTATAGGATTTGTGGTAAGTACGGTAAGACTCCTGCACATTCTGATAGCCAAGAAAAATGTCTCTGCGAATTTGCCGATATAGATAGCCTACTATGCGGGTCTCAGGATCAGCGAGGTATGCAGACTGACTTGGCAGGACATCAACTTTGGGGAACAATATCTTACGGTAAAACGGACTTCCGTAAGGCTCTTGGATAAAGTGGCAGGCAACGATAAGATACATTCAGAAAAACTTTCCCTTGTAAACTGCCCATAAGGGCAAAAACAAGGGAAAATACATAGCAATTCATTGTATAAGGCTTGAAAAGCCTTGAAAAATAAGGAAAGTTCAAGAAATTCTTCTGCAAATCCCGATTTAGTCTGCCGTTGACAGAGGAGGGAAAATCGGTTGAACTCAACAAATATTCCATAAATACATTTTACAAGTTGTGTAGCTAGCTGCTGCGGAAACTGTGATTTAGAATTTGGAGGAGGAACTGTTACTGGTAACCGTCCCGTTCTTTTAGCAGCCGGTAATCCTCATAAATGTTGTTGAATTCCGCGCACACCAGCAAAATATAGATTCCAAAATAGAGCCACAGCATCACCAATATTATCGTTGTCAGGCTGCCGTACATGGAAAACCCATTGAAATAGTCCACATAGACGGAAATGCCAAACGACAAAAGAGCCCAGCCCACGGCCGCCATGACGCTGCCTGGGAACTGGCTTTTGAACGTTGCCTTCCTGTTCGGCAGCATTTTATAAAGGACGGCAAAAAACAGGATTAAGATTGCCAGCAGTATCAGGGAACGCCGCTGCAAAATCCAAAACGTTATGTCGGATATGATAGGAAAATACTGCGCAAACAAATACTGGAGGCTGTTGCCAAATACCATCAAAGTCAGCGATGCCACAATGGCGATCACCAGCAGCAGTGTATAGAGAATCGCCCGGAAACGCAGGAAAATCCAATTCCTCGTCTCCTCAATATCGTACACGCTGTTCAGTCCGCCCATCAGGTACTGGATCCCCTTGGCTGCAGACCACACTGCCACCACAGCGGCAACCGACACAATCCCAACGGAATTATTGTACATCTCATGGATAATACCAATCAGAAACGGCGAAATATAGGTTGGCATAACCTTATTGACCATATCAAGTATCATCCCTTCTGTCACCGGCGTATACTGCACCAGCGAAATGAACAGTATGATAAACGGTATCAGAGACAGTACGATAAAAAAAGCTGACTGCGCGGCAAATGCGCTGATATTGTCTTTCTTGCATTTTTCCAGGAAGGCGCGCGCCCTCGCTATTATTCTCCAAATCATTGTTTTTCCTCATTATAGATATTTTCTATCTCGATATCATGATAAAATCTGGTCAGGATATCCACATAATTCATGCCCGCTTTCGCCATCCCATTGGCGCCGTTCTGGCTCATGCCTATCCCATGCCCATATCCGCCGCCGTACACGGTAAATCCTTCCTCAGTCGGCGTGATACTGCAGTATGCGCTGGGCAGCAGCGCCATATCTACCGGGCTGCCCGCCTTGTCTGTCACCTCTGTTGCCGCGACACCGAGCACCGTACGCACATTATACTCCGAAAACAGCAGCACATATCCTTTCTCATAGGAAATCTTAAGCTGCTTTATCGCCCCGGAAGCGCACCGCTCCTCCACGCTAATCTGCTGCGGCGCGCCAAATCCTGCCAAATCCGCGGACGAACCGGCCAAACCGTCTGCCTTTATAATCTGCACATTGGCAGCATTGGCCTCAAACCGCGCTGCAATGGCAGCATTGACCGCTTCCAATCTCTCCTTCAGCGTCAGCTTTGCCGTCCAGCGGAAACAAGCGCCCTCGCTGTCATAGGCAGCTATCTCCTGATTCTTAATGAACGCTGCAAATTTCTCCTCATCTGAGATATCCGGCTCACTTCCATCTGAGAGCAGTGAAATGCCCTGCAGATATCCCTGGGATTCCCCCGGCTGTTCATTCCACACATCCATGCCTCCTGACAGCCCACAGGAAGTGGAGAAATAATAGGCTTCTGCAACCTCCCCCTGATACTTGATGACTTCACCCACCGTATCGTCCACCGCGAGATTCGTCTGCTCATTCTCTGCCTGCTTATTGTACACCTGGTAGCTGGTGCTGTCATTCACATGGGCTCCCAGATGTGCATAGTCCCCCCGCATAAGCTGGATACACGCATAACTCCTGGCGCAGACTGCCTGGGTGCAGAGCGCAGCCCTCTCATAGGTGGCCGGCATCTCACTGGGGACCACGCCATAAAGGTATTGCTCCAGGGGCAGCTCATTGACTACACCGTAACCTTCTGGATATTTGCGGATTTCCATGGTCCCACGATACCCCAGTGATGTGTAGGTTCCCGCCTCATCGGAAAAATAAATCCTGCCATTTCCATCTTCGAGCTCAATTTTTACAAAATCGACATTCTTGCCAAGCAAGTCCGCCGGCTTTATCACCTGCCCCGGCTGTATCTTCTCTGTCTTATCCCCGGCCAAAACGCTTCCCGGCGCATCTATTGTCAGTATGGGATTCGCATGGTAATCCCCATTTTCCGCATTCAAGAGCAATACCCGGATATTCTCCACAGTTGCAGGCTCCTGCAGAATTACCCCGCATACCTGCTTCTTAGCAACCACGAAATCCGCCCTCAGATTTCCAATCACCAGTTTCGATTCATCCAGTTCCTCCACCGTTCCATATGTCTTATATACTTTCAGCTTGCCGCTGTATTCTAGAATCCCATAACCGGAAATCTCAATCTTCTCCTCATCAAAACTTAAGACTGTGCCGCTAATCTTATCCTCTTTCTTATAAATGCCCGTCACCTTGCGGTCTTTCCACTCAATATCACAGATGGTATCTGTTATCTGCTCATCCAGTCCCTCAATATCCAGGGAGATTTTCTGATTCTCATAGAGAATCTCCGCCTCGTCCCCCTGGGCCTTATGTACAAATGCGTTTTCCAACGTCAGATTTGTCTCACACTCACTGTTCACACCAATAATCCGGCCCTCTGCCACATATACTTGATACATATCATAGTGATGGAAATAATTCACGCCATCCGCCACCTGAAAATACCCCTCCTGCGTCAGGCAGTTCTGCGGGACTTTATCCCCCCCATCTTCATCTAAAAACACCAGGTTGACAAGCGAAACCTTATCCACTGTGTCTAAAAGTTCCAAAATCTGTCCATATATCTGGTTCCACTCTGCACGCGGAACCGCTCTCCAGAAAAATGCCTCCTCATAAGTTATATGCTCCTGCACAGAAAGCTGTTCTAATAATGATTTGAGCTTGCCATACGTCAGCTTGCCGTCCAGGTTCTTCGCGTGGAGGAATTCTTTTAATTTCTCCTCCCATTCCTTCTCACCATAGTAGGTAAAACTCAGCTGGGAAGGAAGCTCCGCCAGCGCCACATATTCACTGCTGTATTCGGTAATCACCTGCTTAGAGCCTATGAAACGAGTGAATAAAATCACCAGAAACAACAAACTGAAAAACAGGAAACATAATATGTAATTCTTCCTATACTGAAATAATCTTTTTTTCATGAAACTAAATCCATTCCTTGCTACATAAGATAAGGCAGAAAGGCTGCCTTTCTCCAAAGCAGCCTTTCCTCTTTTGTAATTTATCTTCCGTAAATCTATATTCTTTGGTACCCTCTTCTATCCTTCGTATCCCACAATTCTTCGGTAAATCGTGCGCGGGTTTTCTTTTGTAAAGCTCTTTCGTATCTTCAAAATTTATTCTGAAAAGTACCCCGAAATGCCGTTTCCTGCGATTTTGACTCCTAGCAAAGCTAGGTGGGTAACCGCAACCTCTCTTCTGCCTTCCGCTGCATACTGACGGCCTGACATCCAATCGGCAATGTAGGAATCCCATGAAAGTAAATGTAGGTTCAAAATAGCAGGGTATCGCACATCCCAGGAATACTTTCTTAACACATTTTGATTATACTCTATTATGCCCTGAACTGCAACTAAAAATTAATGTTAATTTCATGTTTAAGTCACATAAATTTCCATTAAAACAAAATGGGCAAGTCCGCTTCAGCCAGAAGAACACGGAAGCCTCCATCAATCAAATGGAGGCTTCCAAAATTGTTATTTTCCATTATCCGGAGTCACCGCATCGTCCGGTGAAATCTGCCCTGAGGTAACCGTAACAGTCATAATCTTCTTAGTGACTGCTTTCGGGTTATTGGGATTAGCCACAGAATACTCTATGGTATAAACTCCTGCTTTATCAAAACTGAATTGCCGGCACTGTTCAGCCGTCAGATTCACAAAGGTATCTGTCTCCGGCGCTTTTACCTTCACCAATACATTAGCGGCTATATTCTGTCCTGACAATAATTGCGCGGTTATGCCGGCTTTGAGATTGAGGACATCGTTAAGCTTTGCGTTTCTGGCATCCACTACGCCCAAAAGCTTCGGCGCTTTGGTATCCCTGACTGTGATGACCATAGTCTTCTTTGCCACTGCTTTCTTATTATAAGGATTGGCAACAGAATACTCTACCTGGTATGTTCCCAACTTCGTAAACTTGTATTTCTTATATTTCTTCTCGGAAAGCTTCACAAATTTCTTATAATTTGGCGCTTTAATCTTGATGACCACCTTGGAAGTCATGTTCTTGCCGGATACCAGCTTCGCCTTCACTTTTGATTTCAGATTCAGGGAAGCATTGTATTCCACCGTCTTCTTGCTCACAACACCTGTCAGCTTCGGTTTCTTCGTATCCTTCACCGTGACTTTCATGGTCGCTTTCGTAACCAGCCCATTATGAGGGTTCGTCACATAATAATTGAATTTGTATGTCCCCAGCTTCTTGAGCTTGATTGTGCTCTTGCGATACAGCTTCTCCTTCTTGCTCTTAGGATAGATTACTTTAATCTTGATTTTATTCGTCAGGTTCTTTTTATCAGCGGTATATGCTTTTACTTTCTTCCTCAGATTAAGCGTGGAGTTATATTCTTTCTTTATTGACTTTTTAACGCCTTTGATTACCGCCTCGTTGGAATCCACGACATTGTAAGTCACGGAACTGCTGGCGCTGCGTCCCAGCGCATCCACGACATTATAATTCAGCTGGTAGCTGCCCAGTTTCTTAGTATTCACGCTCCCGCTGTAAGTCAGCCTTCTGGTAATATCGTTCCCCAGGGAATCGTATGCCGCAATGCCGGCAAAAGGGTTAAAAGCGGAACCATACTCAACGTTTGTCTGTGCCCCTGCCACGCTGATACTTGGCCTGAGCCCGCTGTAAGGGTTGCCTGCCATAGGGTCCGTTGGGTCCCAGCCCCGGCTGCCGTACCGCGGGGGTATCTTGATAGCTTCGGGCTTGCCCAGCGGGTCATTGGCGGAAGAACCCCAGAATACGGTGACCGAAGTTCCCAGAGGACAATTCTCATAAATCCACTTGGCATCTGCCACGGTCAGGCGCACACAGCCATGGCTCGCCGTTGTTCCCAGCTTATTGTACTGCACGTAGGATTGGGAATTATAATCCCCATTCGCGTAATACCACACCGAGTGGAACAGAACCCCTCCCACAATACGTGTGCAGTACTGCCCATAACTCGGTCCGTCCAGCACATGCCACCGCAGTTTCTGGCTGGTACTAAAAGTCCCAATCGGCGTTGCGCTTCCTGTAGAACATACAAATGCCCTGTCCGGCGCACCGTTCCGATACACCGTCACCACGTTGGTAGCCTTGTTAATCCTGATGGTATAAGGCCCTGCCGCCCGCGCCACTCCTCTGTCCAAAGATATGGCCGACAGCAACATCATGCAAAATGCAAGTAATACTATAATGCTCTTCTTTGTCTTCTTCATATCTGCTCCTCATATCGTCCTTTTCTTTACAAACATCCTCTCACTAAACATCCGGCTTCTTACAGTTTCTCATCAGGCGGGCTGTGGGAATCCCCTGATTTCAGATTCTCTGCCAAAAAAGCTCCCGGAAGCAATTTGTCCAAGGTGACCACCTGATAATCCTCCTCATCGTTCGCAAGAATCACCTGAAATGCCTGCATATCGCAGAATTCCGCCAACACTTGCCTGCATATGCCGCAGGGAGGCAGGTAATCATTGTTATCGCCATTGATTACAATCGCCACAAAATCCCGTTCCCCTTCCGATACCGCCTTACAGACTGCCGTGCGTTCCGCGCAGCTGGTAGCTGAAAAGCTCACGTTCTCCACATTGCAGCCCGTGTATACCTTACCATTCTTTGTAAGGAGCGCTGCCCCTACACGGAACCGGGAATAGGGAGCGTATGCGGACTGTTTCGCCTCAATCGCCCGGGCAATCAACTTTTGATAATCCATGCTGCCGCTTCCTTTCCAAAAATACTGTCCATCCATGCCAATGCCTGTGTGAACAGCTTTATTCTAATGTATTCTCTCACAAAAATCTATAGAAATCATCATCTAAACATTAATAATTTATAAATTTTACCAGAAACGGCGTTTCGCGCGGTTGATATTTATCGTGAACCAGATAACCACCGTCAAAAACAATACTATCAGCGCTTTCATCAACATCGGAAGCGGCGTTATGTAATCATTCACAAAACCGACCATGCCGAACAGGACCGCCACTGCCCCTAAGACAATGGTCCTTCCGTAAATATAGTCGATATATCCATGCACATCGCGTATCGGTTCCATGCTCCCCCCGGTAAAAAAATTGCTCAGTTCCCCAGTCTTCTTCATTTTAAGCGAAGAATAGATGGTATAGAGGCCGTAAATAAAAATTACTGCATCAAATATTATAAGCATCACATTTTCCCTTTCCTAATTTGTATTTTTCTGTTATAATTTATTATAACCTTAATTGCAGAAGATTTCAATTTAAGATTTCTACAAAGAAATGATTGAATCTTTTGCCCACTTAGTGTACTATATATAGTAGCATTATAAATCTGTAATTCACAAGGAGCGATTTGAATGGAAAATGTAAAGATACTCATTTGCGATGATTCGATTTTGGCACGCAAACAGTTAAAGGATATTATTGTAGAACATGGCTGTAATAGCTTCTTGGAAGCCTCTAACGGTCAGGAAGCCATTGACCTGTATAAAGAACATAAACCGGAACTGGTTTTTGTTGACATTGTGATGCCTGTCAAAGACGGTGTACAGGCAATTCATGAAATACGCGAGTTTGACCCGGAGGCGCATATTATCGTTGTTTCCTCTGTCGGAACACAGACTCAGCTTAAAAACGCAATCATGGAAGGAGCACGGGACTTTGTCCAGAAACCTTATACAAATTCTGGCATCGCTGATATTTTAAAAGCGCGCTTTGAAGGGAGATAAACGTTATGCATACGCAGTTTTTTGGCAATTTTTTGCTTAACAAAGGAGTGATTACTCCGGAACAGTTGATTGAAGCACTGAAAGTTCAGGCAAACACCCACAAGAAACTTGGCACACTCGCTATCCATTCCGGCTTTATGTCAGCCAGTGAGGTGGAGGATGTCTATATTACCCAGACCCACTATGACAAGCTCTTCGGTGAACTCGCCGTTAACCTCGGCTATCTCACGGAAGGCCAAGTGGATAACCTTCTGACCACCCAGCTCCCTGATTATATGCTTTTGGGGCAGATTTTGATTGATAAAGGGCTTCTTACACATATAGAACTTGAGAATTTAATTACAGAATATAAATCCGTCTATGAAATTTACGATTTGGAATTGATAGAAGAACAGCAGGACATGGTGAATAAGCTCCTCGAAGGTTTCTGTCTCCCCGAAGACCTTCCTCATTCCGAGCATATCATCTCCTACCTCACGCTCTTATTTAACAATTTAGTGCGTTTTATTGGTGAGGATTTCACTACCCTGAACATTATGAATCTCGCAGAAGTCCCCACCACTTTCTGTATCGCTCAGGAAATCGAAGGCACGTTCACGTTCCTGTCAGCGCTGGATATGGACCATGAGACGGCAATTACCTTTGCCAGCAGATATGTGAATGATGATTTTCAGGAATTTGACGAGTATGTGCGCGCCTCCATTGAAGATTTCCTCAATCTGCACAATGGGCTGTATACCGTGAATATGTCCAATGATTATTCCATGGAACTGCAGCTGCAGCCACCGGTTCCGCATGAAGATACCCTTCTGGAGACCGGGCATACTTTCTACCTGCTGCCAATCATGTATTCATTCGGAACCATTAACTTCCTGCTTTCGATAAAGAAGATGGAAGAATAATCTGCGGGGATAATTTGTACATAGCCGGCTCTCTCCCATGAATGGAAGGAAGCCGCAGAATTATAAAAGGAACAGCAAGCTTTCCATTTTCTTTGAAAGTTTGCTGTTCCTTTTTCAGTCCTGTATCACATACCCAGGAACTCTTTCACCACTTGCTCCATCTCCCCCACTTCACATATGGTCTTATGTAATATGGGCGCGGTACGGATATCTTCAATCGCCTGCGGAACTTTGACCTTTGATAATTTCTCCAATTCATCTACCAGTTCAAAGTCCGGCCTGCTGTCATATTTATGATTGATAGCCGTCATGACGCTTCTGGTAAACTTGTAAGGGCTCGCCGTAGATGCGATGACTGCTTTCGTACTATCGCCGGTCTCCTTCTGATACTTCTTGTAAACAGCTGCCGCCACTGCCGTATGGGTATCCATGATATAACCCGTCTCCTCATAGATTTCCCGGATAACGGCCGCTGTCTCCTCCTCGCTGGCATAATTGCCATAGAAATCTGCAAGCTGTGCCCTCATCTCTTCTGTAATCGTATATCTGCCATGTTCCTGCAAGGATTTCATCAGTTCACGGTTCCTGTCAGCGCTGTTCCCGGCGATGCGGTAAATCAGGCGCTCCAGGTTACTGGAAATGAGGATATCCATGGAGGGGGAAGAAGTCAGTATGAATTCCCTGTTTTTATCATAAGTGCCCGTGGCAAAGAAGTCATACAGCACCTTATTCTCGTTGGACGCACAAATCAGCTTCCCTATGGGCAGACCCATGTTCTTGGCATAAAATGCCGCCAGAATATTGCCGAAATTGCCGGTGGGCACTACTACGTTCATCTGCTCTTTGTCTTTGATTTCACCAGACTTGACCATCTTGGCATAGGCATACACATAATATACAATCTGCGGCACCAGACGCCCGATATTGATGGAATTCGCAGAAGAAAACTGATAGCCTGCAGCCGCCATCTCCTTTGCCAGCGCCGGGTCGGAAAACATCTGCTTCACCCCAGTCTGCGCCTGGTCAAAATTGCCGTTGATTCCCACGACGAAGGTATTGTCTCCCTTCTGTGTCACCATCTGCTTCTGCTGGATAGGGCTTACGCCGTCCTTGGGGTAAAATACGATAATCCTGGTCCCTTCCACCCCGGCAAAACCTGCCAGAGCTGCCTTGCCGGTATCGCCGGACGTTGCCGTGAGGATTACGATATCATTGGTGACATGGTTCTTCCTGGCTGCCGTAATCAGAAGGTGCGGCAGTATAGAGAGCGCCATATCCTTGAAAGCAATCGTTGCGCCATGAAAAAGTTCCAGGTAAGAAACATCCTGCGCTTTTACCAAAGGCGCTATCTCATTGGTGTCAAACTTACTATCATACGCATTCTCAATGCATTTTTTGAGTTCTTCCTCCGTATAGTCGGTAAGGAACAGCTTCATTACCTCGTAGGCCACCTCCTGATATGTCATGTCCTTAAGCGTTTCCACTGCGACATCCAATGAGGGAATCTTTTCCGGAACAAACAAACCGCCCTCTCCTGCCAGCCCTTTCAAGACAGCCTGGGAGGCGGTGACTTTCTCATTAGCATTTCTCGTACTTACATATAACATCATTCATCCATCCTTTGCTTATGTCTGTTTCTTTTCATTTAAAATGGGGCGTCCCTGATTCGGAACACCCCTCATTATAGAAGTTTTTTTTTCACCTGTCAACAAATCTCTACGGAAGCGTATAAAATTCATGTCCTCCATGCGCAAACAGCCATTTGAGGTTGCGGTCAAACCATGCCATATCGTTGGGGTTTGCTTTGCTGCGTGCGGAAAAGAACAGCGCTCCCTGCGAGATATCCTCACCATACAAGGCCTGCTCCACTGCAGAAATAGTATCTTCCGTCACTGTCACCGAATAATACCTTCCATCCACCGTAGGGGAAAACTGCGGCCTGCCGCCGTTACGTTCAAATACCACATCATATACCGTAGAAGCAAAATTTCCGGAAAGCACTCTGTTTAACACCACTTCCGCCACCAGGACCTTCCCCTGGGTATCCTCGCCGCCTGCCTCTGCCTGTACAATCCTGCACAATGCATTATAATCCTCCTCGGCTACGGCAATTTCTCCATAAGGGTTAATCGGCGGCTTGGGCATCTCGCTCTGCACTGCCGGCGCAATCTGGGCGCAGACTGCCTCCACTTCGCGCTTGGAAATTTCTGCTTTCACTTCCTCCCTGACGCGGGCAGGGCTTATTTCCAGGACGTCCCGGCATGTCAGCCCAAGATTCCCCTCCAGGACATGCGCTGCTTCGGCATCCTCTCTCTTCAGCTTTTCTTCTATATTAAAAAGAACGTTAGATTCTTGTGCCGTCACATTTTTGCCTCTGCCATAGACATTCTGGTTATTCAGCAGGACCAATGCGAAAACCGTGAACCCGGATGCAAGAACGGCGCAGCCCTTGTACAATTTTTTCGCTATGCTCTTTATGCAGAAGTACGCATTTCTAAACAGATTTTGAATCATTAACATAATTGTTTTCCTTTCCTGTTGTTTATGATATACTTATTTTGTAGATTTCATTCAAAAAATGCATGAAAACATCACAGGGAGGAGCTTATGCTGCCAGGCGCTTATCTTGCTTTAAAAAAAAATGGAACTTCCTATTACCGTTCCAGCATCACCTTTCAGAACAAACATATTTCCCTTGGCAGCTTTGAATCAGAGCAGGATGCGCATCAGGCATACGCAGAGGCAGCCCAGCTGCTTACTGATTTTTCCACAACCATTGACGACATTTTCTCACTACCGACTATTCTAAATTTTAGTAAGGCGATTTCTTTGCTGAATTTTCGGGATAACCATATATATTTTAAAAATCCTATTTATTTGAGGAATAATTATTTTGTATATTATCTTTCCCCATCCGAGGAATTAAAATTTGATATTGACGACCTTTTTTACTATTCCAGCCACAAAATCATGCGCCGCCAGGGACATTTTTTTGTCAACGACTACGGAATGCAAATTAATATCCTCTCACGATACGGCATCAAAAATTATGCGGTCAAGGGGCGCGATTATTATTTTGCCAACGAAGATCCCCAGGATTTCCGCTATTCTAATATTATTATAGTCAACCGTTATTACGGCGTGACAAAAATTACTTCCCACAACAGCTGCAGTTATAAGGTTAAAATTCATCTCAATGGAAATTACACGGTAGGAACCTACCGCACAGAAGAAGAAGCGGCAATCGCTTACAATAAAGCTGTAGATTTGGCAAAAAAATCTGGGTTCGACAAGAATTTCCAGACAAATTACATCGATGGTTACTCCCCTCGGGATTATGCCGATATCTACAGCCAAATTAAAATTTCTAAGAAATATCTCAATTATCTAAAAGGGCCTGCAGCGAAGTGATGTGCTGCAAACATGGAAATTCATTTGCAATACCTCTTTATCCTTGGATAATATCTTTGCCCTGCTGCGAGCTGCATATACGCTAAACGAACAATTCAGGGGCGTATTTAGCGGAGGTGAAATCCACCACTTATGGAAACCTGGCACGAAGGCTTTCCTGAGTGCCTTGGTTGCAGTTAGTGGTTAGTTCACCAAAGCGTTGCCGCGTTCGTGTGCGGTATATGCAGGCTGAAGCTGGCAAAGATATCCAGATGATAAGGGGCTTTTGCAAATGGATTTCCATGCTGCAAGCCCCTTTGTTCTGTTTACTCCTTATTGTTGATGTAATTGACCAAACCTTCCGATTTGATGATTTTCTGCATGAATTCTGGGAACGCCTGCCCCTGGTAAGTGGCTCCTTTGGTCTTGTTGGTAATGATTCCGCTGTCAAAATCAACCTCAACCTCATCTCCTGCCGCGATGCCCTTTGCCGCTTCCGGGCATTCAATGATAGGAAGCCCGATATTGATGGCATTGCGGTAGAATATCCTGGCAAATGTCTCGGCAATCACGCAGCTTACGCCAGCCGCCTTGATGGCTATCGGCGCATGTTCCCTGGAAGAACCGCAGCCAAAATTCTTGTCTGCGACAATCAAATCCCCCGCCTGCACCTTGTTTACAAACTCTTTGTCGATATCTTCCATGCAATGCTCTGCCAATTCCTTGGGGTCGGAAGAATTCAGGTATCTTGCCGGAATAATAACATCGGTATCTACATTGTCTCCATATTTAAAAACTGTTCCACTGGCTTTCATGATTCGTCCTCCTATTTTCCTTGCTTCTATTCTTGCGGCGCTGAAATCTTACCGGTTATTGCGCTGGCTGCCGCTACTGCCGGACTGGCAAGATATACCTCTGACTCTACATGTCCCATACGGCCTACAAAATTACGGTTCGTAGTAGACACGCAGCGCTCTCCCTCTGCCAAAATGCCCATATATCCGCCAAGGCATGGTCCGCAGGTAGGCGTGCTCACAATCGCCCCCGCTTCGATAAAGGTCCGCAGCAATCCTTCCTCCATTGCCTCCAGATAGATGCGCTGGGTCGCCGGAATCACAATACAGCGTATGCCCTTTGCCACCTTTTTGCCCTTCATGACTTCTGCCGCTGTCCGCAGGTCATCCAGACGCCCATTGGTGCAGGAGCCGATGACTACCTGGTCTATCTTGACATCGCCGACTTCGTCAATCGTCCTCGTATTCTCCGGCAGATGCGGGAAGGATACGGTAGATTTCAAGGTACTGAGGTCAATCGTGTACTCCTCGTCATATTCTGCATCCGCATCTGCCTCATAGATTGTATACTCACGCTTTGAATGCTCTTTCATATATTGTTCTGCCAGAGCATCCACTGGGAAAATCCCATTCTTTGCTCCTGCCTCAATCGCCATGTTGGCAATTGTAAACCGGTCGTCCATAGAGAGGTTGGCGATGCCCTCGCCCACGAACTCCAGAGACTTATAGAGCGCCCCATCCACGCCAATCATGCCAATGATGTGCAGGATGACATCCTTGCCGCTGACCCACTTGGAGGGTTTGCCGACAATGTTGAATTTGATGGCAGAAGGCACTTTAAACCACGCCTTACCGGTCGCCATCCCTGCTGCCATATCCGTGCTGCCCACGCCGGTGGAAAATGCCCCTAACGCGCCATAAGTACAGGTATGGGAGTCTGCACCGATAATCACATCGCCAGCCACCGTCAGCCCTTGTTCCGGCAGCAATGCATGTTCAATGCCCATCTCCCCCACATCAAAATAATTGGAAATCTCATGTTTGGCAGCAAACTCGCGGACACATTTGCAGTGCTGCGCAGATTTGATGTCTTTGTTCGGCACAAAGTGATCCATCACCAAAGCTATCTTATCTTTATGGAACACCCCATCCGTAGTAAATTTATCCATCTCATGGATCGCCACAGGTGAAGTGATATCGTTTCCTAACACGAGATCCAAATCTGCTTCAATCAATTGTCCTGCTTTCACTTCGGAAAGTCCCGCAGCTGCGGCAAGAATTTTCTGTGTCATTGTCATTCCCATATTCCAATCCTCCTTTTCTTTTCTACTTGCCATTCTAACACAAGGCGTAGTATAATAGAAATACATAATAAGTATATTTATTATAAGTTATAGTTATAGAGTTACCGTTCACTCGTCAGCCAATATGGAGATAATCATATGCTTGCATGATGATTTCTCCATATTGAAGACAAAGGAGTATCTCATGGAACAAACCCTTTCCTCTTACCGTATTTTTTATGCCGTGGCAAACAATGGGAATATTTCCAAGGCTGCCAAAGAATTATACATCAGCCAGCCAGCCATCAGCAAGTCCATCCAGAAATTAGAAGAAAGCCTGGGGGTAAAGCTTTTTGAGCGCAGTTCCCGGGGTGTGACGATGACCCCCGAAGGCGAACTATTATACACGCATGTGAAATCTGCATTTGAGACTTTGACCATCGGCGAGGACCGGCTGCGCCGCTCCATCGCGCTGGGCATGGGAAACCTGGCGATTGGTGCCAGCTCCACGCTCTGCAAATACATCCTTCTGCCCTACCTCAAGGATTTTATTAAGGAATACCCGCATATCAACATCTCCATCGCCTGCCACTCCACCAACCGCACGTTAAAGCTTTTGGAGGAAGAGAAACTGGACATCGGCCTGATTGGCAAGCCGGAATTCGCCAAAAACATTGATTTCTATCCGCTGCAGGAGATTGAGGATATTTTTGTGGCAACGCATGATTATCTCCACAACCTCAAAGTCCGCGGCGTAGGCCGCCAGCATATTTTACAAAGCTCTACGCTGCTGCTTTTAGACAAGGAAAACATGACCCGCCAGTACATTGACAGCTATTTCCAGGACAGCCATATCCTTGTGCACAATATTATCGAAGTCTCCAATATGGATTTGCTGATTGAAATGGCAAAAATCAGCCTTGGCGTGGGCTGCGTCATCCGCAGCTTTGTAGAGGCTGAACTGCAGAACAAGACTTTGATGGAAATTCCGCTGAAACACCCTATCCTCCAGCGCGAAATCGGCTTCGCCTACAACAAGAACACCAAAATTTCCAAGTCCCTGGCCCACTTTATAGAGTTCTATGAAGCACAAAATGGGTAAGATCTTTCCTATAAGGAGCCGGATATCAAATTAAATAAGAATATCCTATCAGATAAAAACCCCTGGGAAATAAGCTCTCCCAGGGGTCTTTTATCCTCGTTCCTTAACCTTAATTGTTAATCAGCTTGTCCTCTTCGCTGTTCCAGCTGTAAAGCTTGCGTACTTCCTTACCTACTTCCTCTGACGGATGCTCTGCTGCCAGCTTTCTCATTGCCTTGAAGTGAACCTGACGGCCTGCCGGAGACATATCCAGTAAGAACTCTTTGGCAAAGGAACCATCCTGGATGTCGGATAAAATCTTCTTCATTGCCTTCTTTGTCTCATCTGTGATAATCTTCGGTCCTGTGATATAGTCACCATACTCCGCTGTATTGGAAATGGAATACCTCATTCCCTCAAAGCCTGACTGATAAATCAAATCTACAATTAACTTCATCTCATGGATGCATTCAAAATAGGCATTTCTTGGGTCATATCCTGCTTCCACCAAAGTCTCGAAACCTGCCTGCATCAGGGCACATACGCCGCCGCAAAGAACTGCCTGCTCACCGAACAGGTCTGTCTCGGTCTCAGTTCTGAATGTTGTCTCCAAAACGCCGGCCCTTGCTCCGCCGATTCCCAGTGCATATGCAAGCGCAATGTCCTGTGCCTTGCCGCTGGCATCCTGCTCTACAGCAACCAGGCAGGGAACGCCCTTGCCAGCCTGATACTCGCTTCTTACCGTATGTCCAGGTCCCTTAGGCGCAACCATCGTCACATCCACATCCTTCGGCGGCACGATTGCTCCGAAATGGATATTAAATCCATGTGCAAACATCAGCATATTTCCTGCTTCCAGGTTTGGCTCAATATCTTTCTTATACATGTCTGCCTGCAGTTCATCATTGATAAGAATCATGATAATGTCTGCTTTCTTTGCTGCCTCGTCTGCAGTAAAGACCTCAAATCCCTGAGCCTCAGCTTTCGCCCAGGATTTGCTCCCCTTGTAAAGTCCGATGATTACATTACAGCCGGATTCCTTTAAGTTCAATGCATGGGCATGTCCCTGACTGCCATAGCCGATAACTGCGATTGTCTTTCCATCCAATAAGGAAAGGTTGCAATCTTCCTGATAAAAAATCTTTGCCATCTCTTTATCCTCCTAAAATTTTATGATACCCCGCCAGTCTTCTATAAACTGCCGGACAAATGGGAAAATGCCAGGCATTTTCCCATCCATGTGCACAATTGATAATTCCTGCAATACTTAATCAAACATCCTCACATCGGAGGAACCTCTTGTCAACCCTGTGATACCGGTTCTCGCAAGTTCCAGTATCTCGTAACCCTCCAGCAGTTCCAGAAACGCGTCAAGCTTGCTCTGGCTTCCAATCAGCTCAATCATCATGGAATCGTTGGTCACATCCACAATCTTTGTCTTAAAGATTTCTGCCAGCGATATCACCGCCTGCCGCTCTGTGCTCTTCACGCTGATTTTTATCAAAATCAGCTCCCTGCATACAGAATTCCCACTTTCCAGCTTCTTGATATCAACGACATCTTCCAGCTTGGCAAGCTGCTTCTCAATCTGCTCCAAAATCAGCTTATCGCCGCTGGAGACAATGGTAATCCTCGTAAATCTCGGATCTGCTGTCACGCCAGCCGATATGCTGTCGATATTATATCCCCTACGGCTGAAAAGCCCGGATACATGGCTGAGCACATTCGGGGTATTTTCAACTAAAATCGATAATGCCTGTCTCTCCACGTGCAAAACCTTCCTTTTCTACTTCCTCGCGATAGTAATAAGTTTAGCATATTCCCTTGTTTTGTCAATAGTCCATATGGTATTTTTATTTCACTTTAATTTTTTTCGTCTTGCTCCATGCGCCATATAGCTTTGCTTTTCCGGCTTTCTTATAGGCACGTACCCTAACGTAATAATTCTTCTTTGACTTCAGTTTTTTCTTTAATACAGCTGACTTCTTTGACTTGTTAACCTCCATCTTTTGGTATGGTTTGAATTTTCTGTTTGCGGAATAGGCAATCTGGTATCCGCTAATCTTCTGTTTGGTAGAAATTTTCTTCCATGCCACGGAAATCTGCTTTTTCTTCCTGCTCTTCACCGAAGATAAGGCTACCTTTGATGGTTTTACCTTTACAGTAATTTTATAATCTGCCGCAGTGTATTTTGACGAAACCAGTTCTACGGTAATTGTTGCTATGCCGCTCGCTTTTACCGTCACTTTTCCAGCGGAATCCACGCCTGCCACGTTTGTATTATCGGATTGGTAGGTCAGCGTGCCTTCCTTCCCGGCTCCGGAAGATATCTTCAGGGAGAATGGCTTTGCGCCATATGTTTTGGTATATGTGTTCGTCCCCATAATGGAAACTGCTGTCTTCTGCGGATTACCGCTTTCCTGTGCTGCCGTAATGACAAAGGTTTTCTCAGCCGTTCCGCTCCAATCTCCGATTCCGGTTATGACAACGCGTGCCGTTCCTACGCTTTGGCTGTTCTCATAAGAAACCGTAAAATCTATATTTTCTTTCAGCTTCTCTCCGTCACAGGTTACCGCCACATCCGGCGTACATGCCTTTCCATCATAAACGTAACTATCCTGTGATAATTGGATTTCTGCCCCCGATATGTCCCGCTTAGGCCTGGGAACTGCTATCCTGTCGATGCTGGGAGCATCACCGTTTTCGTTATAAAACAAAAGCGTATTATCTCCCTCCTGCAGCTGTACCGGAACCGTGACAGCTGCCACCGCTTTCCAATCATTTGCATACCCCAGGAGCTGTTCCAACGCTATCTCTTCCCCATCGTTGACCCTGAGATACATGTCTCTTGCCTTCCCGGATACATAATATATCGTCAACCCATATGTTCCCGCTGATTTGGCCTTAATATTTTGAAATTCCAGCGTACCGCCGTTTCCTATATAACCCACAACTCTCCAATTCGATGCGTATTGGTTGTCCTCCACTTTGGCTGTCCCGCCGAGTCTTCCATATTCCTCCGCCTCGTAATAATTATAATTGTCATAGGAAGTCCACTTCATCGGATCCGTTGCCGAAAATTTTATGCTGCAGCCGCCGTTTGCCAAAAGCGGCATAGAAAGAACCGTCTCAGAAGTTACATCCCGGGTTTCAATTTCTATATTGTCCCCATCCTCGTTGTCTTTATAGATATAAGCATGGTAGGTCCTGCCTTTCTCAAGGAACGTAAGCGGTATGGAATATACTTTCTCTTCCAACGTCATTGCGCCCACATACCAGTTGTCTCCTTTTCTCCTCGCCCGGATTACGCTCTCACCCGGATATCCTGCCAACAGCCTGCTCTCATCCCATGTAGTCGGCACATCGGAAATCAGCGACAGTCCGTGGTAACCCGGATATACATAGGCAGAGTGCGCAAAACTCTGGAGCGCTGACTCATATACCACAGCCTGGGCCAACATAAACCCGGATGTAACATTGGAATTCTTATCACGGTATGCCGTAGGCGTAAATTCCATAGAGCCCAGCACATTTCTTGTATAAGGCAGCGTCAGCATTGAGGCTGCATTGGGTGCGTTATTCCATTTAAAATTCTCCATGCCGGCAACTGCCTCGCTGGATATGATGTTCGGATATGTGCGGTTTTCCCCGCCCGGGTTAATGCAGCCATGGTAATTGATAACCAGATGGTGCTCGGCCGCAATATCTGCTAAATAATACATGACTTTCATGGCAAATGGGCTGGCACTGTTGATGTAATCCACTTTTACTCCCTTAACGCCTACCTGTTCACACCAGGCAAACTGTTCTTCAATCTCCTCTCTGCTGTCAAGGTCAAAAATATGGTCAGCGTCAAACTTATTTACGCCATACCACACCAGAATGGAAACGCCTTTTCCATCTGCATACTGCACCAAATCGGCAATCTTATCCTGATAATTTTCCCAAAGCTCCCATCCGTAATCCACCAGGCAATATTTCATGCCAACTTCTGCCGCAAAATCTATGTAATCCTGCATAGTCTTATATTCAATTGCATCATAGGAAGAAGACCACCATGACCATACGGACGCACCCGGCTCTACCCAGCTGAAATCTCCGGAAGACGCCGGATTCAAATCCGTCACCAGGCTGCTGTTTGCAATTCCTTCCAGGTCAGAGGCAATCACTGCCGTCCGCCAGGGGGTATGGAACACGTCCTGCATAGGCACTTCCTGGATATAGTCATAATGCGGCGTGTATCTTTGGGCATCTTTAGACTCATCGGTCTCTTCTTTCAGATACTGGCTATAAATTACTTTGATTGCTTTGTTCCCTTTTTCCGTCTGGAATACGGAACCGCAATATGGATTTTCTTCATTGTATACATTGGCTTCCGTCAAAAGCACCCAGGCATTGCCACTATCTTCCCCTAAGGACGCTAACACTGGTGTAGAATACTTTTCCTCCGTCTCGTATTGTTCTTCCACCGTCCGTTTGCTGTAATTAATCCCCTCATATGTCACGCTTACCGGAACTGTCCAGAGCTTTCCTTTATCCGGCAGCATAAATTCACTGGCCTCCCCTGTGAGGGTTGTAGTTTCCGTACTCACCGCCGTATTGCCGTCTACCTCATAGCGATATGCCATTCCATCTTCAAAAACGCGAAAATACAATGTAACTTTGCTATTCTCCTTCGTCAGCGTGAATGCCCTCTCCCTGTACTGTTTCCTCACCTTAGAGGAACTCCCCTGAAGAAGGTCATATTCCTCCACCCCGCTCTCCTCTTTGACCGATGCCGCATCCAGAGCCATGCCTGATACAAGTTCCACCGTCTTGGTGTTAAGCCCCAGCGCGGAACACTCAATGACCGTTTTCCCATTTCTGGACACCGAATAATAATAGCGGTTATCGCTGTCCTTCCATATTTTCACCTGATTTGTACCTTGGGGAGAGGAAACTGTAAGCGCCGGAACCTGTTCCAGCTGTTTCCCTTCCAGACCATAACTGCCTTCCTGCGCATCCTGCATTTCACGCGGTCCTTCCGGCGTAAGGCCATAGCTTTGCGCCAGGCCCGCTACCTGTCCTGCCGTCAAGGCAGTTTTATAAACCGCCACTTCATCCAACTGTACCTTACAATCTGCATCATTCCATGTCGAGGTCGTCTTTCCCAATGCGTGGTTTGTAAAAGCTGCCAGTCCATTCAGCCTTTCCCTCAGAAGAGAAGTTTCTCCTTTTGTAACGCTCGAAACGCTTTTGTCTCCATTTACATAAAATACAACTTCATCTTTGGACACGGTAACGGTAATATAACTCCATACGCCTTTCGCAGGTTCCGAGCCATAAATCTGACGGTAAACGCTGCCACCGTCAAAAATCAGATTCCATACTTTATCCGCAGCAAAAGGCGCATATGCAAACTCATTTCCATTACTGCTGTCCGCAGAACTGAATAAACGCGTGTAACTCCCGACTGCCGCGTCTGGTTTCATCCAGAAAGACCAGGTCAGCCCAGTCTCAGCAGACACTCCCTCATACAGATTTGCCGGCAGTTCCACCCAGGAAGTCCCCTTGTTCCCTCCTGCCAGGGACAAGACAAAATTACCTTCTCCACTGTATGTATCGTCCTCTATGGCAACCGCCGCTTTCTGCGTGGCTGCGCCATGCAGGACAGCCGTTCCCCCCGCTGTTCCCTGGTTTGCAAGATTGCTGTCCTGCACATTTTCAAAATCCCAGAAATATGCCGGCTGCGGCAATGCCTCCTGCTGCGCTGCTTTGGCTTTACGCTCCGCCACATTCCCTTCCGCCATTACGGGCGCCTGAGGCCACGGCAGCATGGCCGCAGTCAGGACAACTGACAAAACTCTGGCAAACATTTTCCTTCTCCTCATTTGCTCACATTCCTTTCTGATAATTTTATTGATAGATATATAGGAAACGAACAAAACGTTTGCATTTTGATTCGTTTCCTGCGCCGGATGCACGCCGCAAGCGGTATATTTCCTATGTGCATCCGTGCGCATCCTATTGCTTCGCCGGCCGGTTCCAGACTTCGTCAATGCCGTCTGCCTTCCACTGATTCTTTTCTTCCCAATAATCCTCCACCGCAAGGTACTGGAACCTGCTGACAGTCTTTAAGGCATCATAGATATAGCGCAGCGGTATCCGGCTCCTGTTATTCTCAGGATTCCCCGGCTCCGCCAAAAATACGGTCTCATCCTTATCCTGGTACAGCCAGATATTTACATAATGCCCCGGCGTATCCTGCCAGTAAGTGTCATCCTCACTGCTGCTGATAAGCACGATGGCGGATTTCGCTTCTTCCATCTGCCGCCTGAATTCTTTATAAGTGTGCGGCTTGCGGTACAGTCCGCAGGTAAAACCACAGCTCTCCAAGGTCTGGCTCATATAGACCCAGTCAATGGCTCCTGCCGCGCCCGTTGGTGTATAATCCGTGACGCTCAGGGCATATTCAAACATATCCCAGGGCGACACCTCATAGGGCGTCAAGGTATCATAAATATTCGCCAGACAGCATAGGCCACAGCCAAACCCGCCAAAAGGATTGCCTTCTATGTTAAAGGAAGCCCACTCCCCCGACCAGGGAATGCCCTCCCCCCATGACCTGGGACCCTGCAGAAACGTATAGACTTCCTCTTCCCGAATTACGAAAGCTTCACGCAGCGTATGCTTATCCTCCTCAGAGAGAAGTTTCCCAAGGTAACCGTCCGAGCCAAAATAAAGCTGGCGCTCATTTGTCCCTGCGCTCATATCCATCTCATCCTCCTGCATGTCTGGGGAATTCCCGCCAATCAATACCAGATTGAGCAATACCAGCAGAAACACCAACACCCACATGGCAGACAGATACCGTTTCATCAATTTGTCCCTCCAATCATTTGTAATTATATTCGAGTTTCCCCATTTTGTGATTCATAGCACCAAAAGGTTTTCATCATTTTATGATGGAAACACTTTGCACATAAAAGCGCTATGGAAAGCTAGCTTTCCAGACGCTTTTTGTGCAAGATGTCTATGCTGCCAAAGGCAGCAAGACCTTTTGGCGCTAAAATATCAGTTAATATAAAAAATGGGGAAACTCAAAGTAATTATATCCTTGCTTTCCACTCTGTGATGCAGTATCATAGGAGCATAAAATTCAGGCAAAGGAGCGTGATTTCAATGGCTTTTCCAACACCGCCACATTTTTCTTCCATAGAAAGCGCGCTGACCTCACTCTTCGGAGACGGCGTCACCATCAAGCAGACTGACCGGCTCAGCGGCGGCGACATCAACGAGGCATACGCTTTGACACTGTCAGACAATTCCCGCATTTTCATGAAATCAAATACAAAAGCAAATGCCGGCTTTTTTACCGCCGAGGCCCACGGATTAAATGTTATCGCCCAGACCAACACCATCCAGACACCGCGCATACTCTGCAGTGGATGCAGTGAAGATGGACGCGGATATGCCTTTCTGTTGTTGGAATTTATAGATAGGAAACGCCCTATCTCCAATTACTGGGAGACTTTCGCCCATCAGCTTGCTGCCATGCACAAGGCTCCTGCCGCAGATTTCGTCCCTCAGGGAAAGTTTGGTTTTTACCAGAACAACTATATTGGCGCCGGAGCACAATGCAATACGCCGCATGAAAAGTGGATTCCGTTTTTCCGCGACTGCCGCCTGGAACCTCAATTTGAAACAGCCTCCAGCTACTTTGATACTGCGGAACTGGCAGAAATTACCAGATTATTGGACAATCTGGAGGACTATCTGGTGGAACCGGAACACCCCTCGCTCCTGCACGGCGACTTATGGTCTGGCAATTTCCTTACCGGAAATGACGGCAAAGCATGGCTGATTGACCCGGCAGCCTATGTAGGACACGCGGAAGCCGATATCGCCATGACGGAACTGTTCGGCGGGTTTTCCCCTGACTTTTATGCTGCCTACGAGGAATCTGCACCCATGCAGCCTGGTTATCCGCAACGCCGGGATTTGTATAACCTCTATCATCTCCTGAACCACCTGAATTTATTTGGCGGGGCATACCTCTCCTCCGTAAAACGCATTATCAAGAAGTATATCCGTTAGCTTATCATCCCGGAGATTGCCCAGCCAACATTCAGCGGGCGATTTCCAACCGCTCTTCCCTCACAAACATGGACTGATATTGTTTCATGTGGAACCTTTGGACAAACAGTTCGCATTTGCACAAGAACAGATAATAAGGGTTAAGATTCTCGCCGTAAAGACTTTCAAAATTCCCCTGTCCTTTAGAAATTATTAAATCAGCATGATATAAAACGTCTTTTGCTTGGTCACTAAGGCGTTTGATAATCGTACCCGGCGCAGCATTGCCGTTCCCCATGCATGGCACAAGCTTGGTCAGGCCAACTTCTTTGGCATCCTCCATAGTCGCATCATTGATGACTTCCCCTCCCCTGACAATTACCGTAATCTGCAGTTCTGGAAACTCCTCTTGCATATGCCTGATAAATATTTTATCCAGCACTATCTCTCCGCAATTATCCGTCAGGTACGCCAAACTTCTGGCAGCCTGCAGATCCTCGCGGAACTTTAGGTATTCTGCCTGAGAAATACTCTGGCTGACTGCCTTTGCCAGCAGCTCCCCCAGCTTCTGCTCATTTACATCATCCACCGCAGAAAAATCAATATAATTTGCTGCGCAGACATACTTGATGCACGCTTCCAAAGGATCTTCTGCCTCCCCAATCTGCTGCTCGATTTGGGGCTCCATGTTCAGCAGCAGCTGATTGTATTTATGCTTTTGCTCCTGGAAATCCTTGGCAGTTCCCCAGAACTCCTCATAAAGCCGCTCCAGCCGTTCCGTCAGCCCTGGGGAAGAATCTGTCTGGGCATATTTGTATAAGATTCCCAATACTTGATGCATGTACTCAGATTTCTTCTCTTCATCCGGGAATTGCCTGATTGCCAATTCTTCCTTAGATAAAATACACGATATGCACATGGCGCCTGCATTCATAGTTCCCTGTCTCCTTATCTGTTTTATTAGTAAATAGTATAACAGTTCCCAGCTTTTAAGGCAAGTATAAGCGTTTTGTTGACAAATCAACCTTCATCTGTTATATTCTGTTTGTCATTGATGTTGACAGGTCAACATTCCTGCAAAAACGACAATGAGGAAGCTTATTGAGGAAAACGAGGTTTCTATGGTTGAGCGATTTGAAAAACTGACGATTGGGGTCGCCCAGATTTATAAAAACATCCAACGAATCAAAAAATACCAGATGAATGAAATCGGCTTAAAGGGCACACATGTCATGTGCATTTACTATCTTCACAACCATCCAGACGGATTGACAGCAGCGGATTTATGCGAAATATGCAAAGAGGACAAAGCTGGCATTTCCAGGATATTATCGGACCTTGCACATGGCGGTTTTATCCGTTATGAGTCTGCCAATGATACGAAGTACCGCGCGAAAGCAGTTTTAACAGCGGAAGGCCAGACATGCGCCAACACCGTCAATGACATGATACTGCAGGCAACGCAAAAAGGCGGTGTCGGCATCAGCGAGGCGGAACGCGAAATATTTTACCGTGTGCTGTTTTTAATTTCCGATAACCTGAATCAGCTATGCGCAGAACTGGAGCATTGTGAATCGTCCATGCCGTTTACACACCTGACAGATGAGAAAGGAGCCATACCACATGAATAAATTAAGAAAGTTCTATTGCAGGACATTCCAGGCAGCATTTAAGATTGCCATTCCCTTCCTTCCATACCGCAAGCCCAAAATCATCAAAAGCGTCAAGGGCATCCCGGAAGTCTTAAAAAAACACCGCAGCAACACTGTGCTGATAATCACGGATGCCGGAATCCGCAAATTGGGGCTGACCACGCGTCTGGAACGGGCGCTTTCTGCCAATGGCATTAAATTTGCCATCTATGACAAGACAGTTGCCAACCCCACCACTGCAAACGTCGCGGAAGCTGTGGAATTATACCTTTCCCAAAATTGCAGCTCCATCATCGGCTTTGGCGGCGGTTCCAGCATGGACTGTGCCAAAGCGGTCGGCGCCAGGATTGCCAAACCAAAGCAGTCTCTCTCCAAAATGAAAGGTATCTTAAAAGTACATAAAAAACTTCCTCTATTAATAGCCATTCCCACCACCGCCGGAACTGGCAGTGA
Source organism: uncultured Lachnospiraceae bacterium (assembly GCA_910583835.1). GTDB lineage: Bacteria > Bacillota > Clostridia > Lachnospirales > Lachnospiraceae > Petralouisia. The sequence goes on from CAJTYM010000013.1 coordinate 49,680, forward strand.
GACCACTTTGGCAGCAGTAATTACAGATGCGCAGACTAGGCATAAATATGCCATCAATGATTTTCCGCTGATTCCTAAATACGCCGTATTGGATCCCAAGGTCACGGTAAGCCTGCCCCCATTCGTCACGGCCACCACCGGAATGGATGCACTGACCCATGCCGTGGAAGCCTATATCGGCAACTCCACCACCCATGGAACAAGAAAAGATGCTTTACTGGCCGTCAAACTCATTTTTGAGAACCTGGGCACTGCTTATGAGAACGGCAGCGACATCGATGCCCGGCGCAACATGCTGAAAGCCTCTTTCTATGCAGGATGTGCATTTACCAAATCTTATGTGGGATATGTCCATGCCGTGGCACATTCCCTGGGCGGGCAGTATAATGTCCCGCATGGCCTGGCAAATGCAGTCCTTCTGCCCTTTGTCTTAGAATCCTATGGAGCCAGCATCCATAAAAAGTTACGCCGTCTGGCAATAGAAGCTGGCATTGCAGATAAGGAAACACCGCCAGAAGAAGCTGCCCAGGCATTTATCGATGCTGTCATTGATATGAAAAGAAGATTTGACATTCCTGACACCATTAGCGAAATCAAAGAGGAAGATATTCCCAAACTTTCTCACTATGCTGATAAGGAAGCTAATCCCCTCTATCCGGTTCCGGTGTTGATGAATGCCAAAGAATTGGAGCAGTTCTATTATCTGCTCATGGAATAAATGCCTAGCAAACAATGCGGAAACAAGTACTCCAAAACCAACAGCAATAGTTTAAGGATGGATTTAATTATGAATGAAATGGATATAAAACAGACGATAAGTATGCAGAAAACTTTTTTTGCCACCGGTGTGACACTGGACATAGACTATCGGATAAATGCTCTCAAGAAACTTAAATCCTGCATTAATAAGTATGAAAATGATATAATTGAGGCAATTCACAAAGATTTAGGAAAGAGCCGTTTTGAAAGCTATATGTGTGAAATCGGGCTGACGCTCAGCGAAATCAGCTATATGCTGAAACATATCCGCTCCTTTGCCAGAGAAAAAAGAGTCCGCACGCCGCTCTCACAATTCCATTCCAGAAGCTTCAAAAAACCCTCCCCCTATGGGACGGTATTGATTATGAGCCCCTGGAATTACCCATTCCTGCTGACACTTGACCCTTTGGTGGATGCCATTGCTGCCGGAAATACTGCGGTGATAAAGCCAAGCGCATATTCCCCGCACACCAGCCAGGTTATCCTGGACATCATTGAAAAATGCTTTGACAGGGAATATGTCTCGGTTATCACTGGAGGGCGCAAAGAAAATACCTGCCTCCTCAGCCAGCAGTTCGACTATATTTTCTTTACCGGCAGCCAGTCCGTGGGCAAGGAAGTGATGCGGCACGCTGCCGCCAACCTCACGCCGGTCACGCTGGAACTGGGCGGCAAAAGCCCCTGCATCGTGGAGAAGACAGCCAACCTTAAACTGGCGGCAAAACGAATTGTCTTCGGCAAATTCCTCAACTGCGGTCAGACCTGCGTAGCGCCCGACTATATTTACTGCGATGCCGCCATTAAGGAACGGCTGCTTACCGAGATTAAGAAACAGATAGAAATTCAGTTCGGCACAGCGCCGCTGCAAAATAAAAATTATGGGAAGATTATCAATGAAAAACATTTTCAGCGGTTATTGGCATTGATAGATACAGACAAGATTATCCATGGCGGACAGTCCGATGCGAAAGCATTGCGCATTGAACCAACGGTATTGGACAATGTTTCTTTCTCTGACAATGTCATGCAGGAGGAAATCTTCGGTCCGCTGCTTCCGGTACTGACCTACGATTCCCTTGACAAAGCCATGCAGCAGATAAACAGCCTGCCCCATCCCCTGGCATTATACATTTTCACTTCCGATAAACGCGCTGCCAGAAAAGTCACCGCCCAATGCGGATTTGGCGGCGGCTGTATCAATGACACTGTTATCCACCTTGCCACCAGTGAATTGGGATTTGGCGGATTCGGTGAGAGCGGTATGGGCTCTTACCATGGAAAAGACGGTTTTGCCACCTTCTCCCACTATAAAAGCATTGTGGACAAGAAAACATGGCTTGATTTGCCTATGCGCTACCAGCCATACAAGGATATTAACGAGAAACTGGTACGGCTTTTCCTGAAATAAAACTCTTTGAATCAGTATGGGGTGACGAAACATGTATAAAATTTTGATGGTTGATGACGATGCAATGATATTGAAAGATAACCAGACGTATTTTTCCACCATGGGTTATGAAGTTGCCTGTGCAGGCACTGCCAGAGAAGCAGAAAAAATTATCTTATCCAATGCCTTAGACTGTGTCATTTTAGATGTGGACCTGCCTGATATGAGCGGATTCACGTTGTGTGAAAAAATACGCACCAAAACAGGCCTCCCGATTGTCTTTCTTTCCGGCTATACAGAAGAGGAAAACCGTATCCGCGGATTGTCCGTGGGCGGAGATGATTATGTGTGCAAACCTTACAGCCTGCGGGAATTGGAGCTTCGGGTACAGGCGCGCATCCGCTCTGGCAGGGCAGCCAAACCGCCAGAAACACTGGTATATGGGCATTTTTCCATTTATCCGTCCTCCTGCAGTGCAAGCTATGGTACACGTTCCGTTGATTTTTCTTCTTACGAATTTGACGTACTGTATTTCCTTGCCAAACATCCGGGAGAAATCTTTACCCCGGACCAGATTTACGATTCTGTTTGGAAGGCGCCAATTAATAAAGGGCAGAAATCCTTACAGGTTATCATGGGGCGCATCCGTAAGAAACTCTATGAGATTTGTCCCCAACATGACTACATCCAGACCAAACGCTACAAAGGCTATCTGTTTGTCCCTGAACAGGAAACTGCCCTATAAACATTTTATTTCACTTTCATATAAATCTTCACAGATTTCTTGCCGACTTTGATAGTTACCGCCTTGCTGTCTTTTTTCTTGCCTTTCAGCGTCAATGTAATCTTTCCTTTCTTTACCGAGCACTTCTCCAGCTTGACAATCTTTGAACTGACTTTGACGGTATCTGTCGTTGCCTTTTTCTTATTCTGTGCTGTTACATTTAAGACAACATTTACTTTCTTGCCCTTTTTCACAGAAATTGGTTTCTTCTTCGTTGTTCCTGTTTTCGCTGTGATTTTTTTGGCTGGATTTTGTATGGTCACTTTAATCTTGGAGCTCACAGCTTTTCCAGCAGCATTTTTAGATTTCAGGACAACGGTCGTACTGTTGCCTCTTACCGCTTTCTTCGCCGCTGTAATTTTCACCTTGCTTCCTGTTATCACAGCTTTGGATACCACGGATTTGCCGGAAACGGAGACCGTCACCTTTTCTGATTGTTGTGCCATCTTGTCTTTCTGGGGCGTAAAGCCAATGGTGGCCGACTTACCTGGTGCAATTACCGCCGAGGCCTTTTTCAATGCAATCTTGCTTGTGCCGGCTTTCACCTTGACATCTGTATTGGGTTTGTCCGTATTCGGCTTATCCGTATTGGGCTTATCCGTATTGGGCTTATCTGTATTCGGTTGCCCCGTTACTGTCACATCAATGTCCGCTGTCACGCCTGAAGCCGGATAATAAGCGTATATTTTCGCCTTGCCGTTGCCAGTTCCGGTGACTGTACCTTTGCCATCCACAGATGCAATATCTGCATCGGAGGAATAGAACCGTACCTCTCCCGCGATGCCGTTCCATGGCGCCGCCTTTACCTCAAGCGCTGCTGTCTTGCCATAGCCGAGCGCAATCTCCTTGCCGTCATTTATCTGTGCGCAGATCGGCGACAGGGACGTCAGTTTCGTATTCGTTTCTGCCACTGTCTTTGTGCCATCGGAAATTGCGAATCTAAGCCGTATCACGCCCATATTATCAGCAAAATCATCGATTGCCGGCTCAAACGGCAGCTCAAACGATTTTTCTTCCCCCGATGCCAGCGCAGGAATCGCTGCTGTCCCATAGACTTTGCCCATCTTTCCGTCTTCGCCGCATATGCCAAAGGCAGCCTGGTATTCCTTAGCGACCGCGTTGCCCGTATTCTTTACTGTCACGGCCAGATAAGGCTGGGCAGCATTCCACAGCACCTGGGTATCTGTGAATTCCAGATTGCTGTTGTATGGAACATCCACTGCTGCACTGTTAACCGTTTGATGCGCCACGCCCATCTCCTGCACTTCTACCATAATCTGCGTATCGGCAAGTTCTTGGGGAATATCCCAGAATGCTGTTACTTTCTGTGTTTCACCGGAACCTAGAACTGTCTCTTCCTCACCGCTGTCAACAAGCGTCTGCGCACCATCTTTTACCTGATACACCCTATACTGGAAGCCTTCGGACGTCAGCAGTCCATTATTGACCACATCAAATTCAATCCGTCCCACTTCCCCGCTTGCCAAAGTATCTGGAAGCTTGATATACCCCTCATCCACTTCAATAGAGCCCATTGTCTCAAATTCAATCTCAACCAGCTTGTTCGCGCTGTAAGACATTCCTCCATTCTCATTGATGTACTGCTCATAATAATTGGATACGGCGCTGATATTGCTCTCACGGTCCATGTAAAGGCTCAGCTCATCAATGACTTTTCCATTGTCCGTAATCTGCACGGCCTTGCCAAAGCCCCAGTCCTGCGCTAAATCAATGCTGTCTCCCTCTGCTGCAGCATCCGCGCTGCCAGAGGCGCCAGTTCCATCTCCCAGCCATCTTCTGTAACATACTCCGTACAGCTCAACGCCGGCGCTCTTCTCATCTTTCGTGCCGAAATCCGTAAAGAACACATAAATGTCCTTGCCGTTTGACGTCAGGGTATAATTGGAGACACTTGTCTGCATTCCTTCCCTCTGGCTGAAGTTCGCGCAGTCCGTCTGCACTGTGCCGTCTGCCAGGTCCTGATACACGCTGCCATCGTAATATTCGGTATCCGTAATGCCCAGGTCTGTTGCACTCTTCTTGTACCAGTCTTTATAAGCCCTTGCTTCCTGGTTGTCCGTGCCGGAAGGGATATAGCCATTGCGATAAACATCTTTGTCAATACTCACACTGACTGCCTGTCCGCTGTCGCTCTCAGAAGCGGAAATCTCAATTTTCTCCGTGCTCGTGCCGAAAAGGGCCTCTAAAATTTCCGTGGCATCCGCCATCTGGAACAGATATCCTTCCTCCAGCCAGGTCAGGTATACCGTTCCATCGATATCGGTAAGTTTGGGGCTCGACTGGCTGAGCGCATCGTTCGTTACCTGAATCGGAAAATATTCCTGGTTCTTGGTGATATTATAAATATTCAGGTACAGCTCCCTGTCCCCTTTCGTCTCGAAATTTGTATCGCCATCCACGGTATAGGCAGAAAGCATATACGTGTCGCCATCCAGTTTGGCAGTGACAGCCTGGTAATCCATTACAAGCGGGTCTGACAGCAGCGAATGGCGTATATTAAGCAATTCTTCCCTATTCTCTGCATTCCCCGAGATAAACTCCCGGTTCTGCAAATCATATGCCATATAGGACATCGTGGAATAAACCCCGCCAAAATCCAACAGTTCTTCCTCTTCCTGCACCTGGCTCAAATCCCGTTTCATATAGCTGCAATACAGGATGCCGTCTGCCACCTGAAGCTTCGGCGACAGGTTACAGTATTTATCTTCTACCATCACAATTTCCTCACCCATCGTATTGCTTTCAATATCATACACGGCTGCCGAAATACCCAGCGCATTGAGTTTACTAACCGTACTGTCCTCTGCGGTAAATTCACGGTCCGCATCTGCCCACACAACCATGACTTTCTCTTTGCCATCCGCGCCCATTCCGCGGATAACGCTCGGCGTGGTATCCACGGTGCCGTCATCTGCGACAAACTTGGGCATTGACCAGCTTTGCCCATCATAAACAGCATAGTACAATGCAGCGCGGTTGCTCTCTTCGCCTTTCCCCCGGCTGCCGATAAATACAATCATCTGTCTGCCGTTATCGTCCAGTGCAATAATCTGCGGCCGCGTATGCTCTGCTGCACCGTCCAAAAGCGTGCTCACTCTCACAAGACCGGGCGTTGCCCTGAGCATGGAACTTCTGCCAAAATCCGACATGTCTGAGGTTCCCATGTCATATTCATGTTCCACGAGACGCTCATGCTCACTGTATGTCTTTAAGATTTTGTCCCCATTTTCATTCCAGGAAAATGCCTGTTCTGCCATAGTCCCTGTATTGCCTTTGTTGAGGGAGAATACCTGCGCAGCCTGCCTTCCATTCTCCATCCCTAGGTCGCTCTCGTCCAAAAGCCCGCCGAAGAAACTATAACTTGTCCTGTTTTCCAGACTGCCCCAGCCTTTCGTAACACTGTAAAAATCCATATTCACAGATATGAACAGCAGGTCAAACCCAATTCCTCCGGCTGAGCCAATCAAGAAGCCTCCACGTTTGTCATTCGCACCGAGGTCCCCCATATTGATGTCAAGCTGAATCTTCAGCGAGACATAACCCCGCGCGGAGAGGACGCCGCAAAGCCCTACCCCTACCTGGATTTTTCCAGAAGCCATCACGCTCTGCGTGGCTTTCGCTTCGGAAGAAAGGCGTTCTGCAAGATTCCCGGAATAATTGTCAAAGTCACCTGCCGTCATCGCTGCCCTGCCCGCTCCAGTAGAATAGGCAACCGTCAGGTCTGCCTGCAGCGTGGCGGAAAAATTCAAAAATGCCGGCACAGACGCCACCAGTGTGTACGCCGTCATATTGAAGGTAACCGTGCCGCCTACGGCAACCCCTCCCGAGATAAACTGAAAATCCCCGATTTCCGGGTTATACAGGAAATCGAACACAAGGACTACGGCATCACTTACCTGCCACATCGGCTCCTTTTCGTTCATCTTGGCGACGGCTCCCTTGGCCTTGCTGGTACTGTCTGCTTTCATATCCTTAATTTTATTCTCTACTTCTTTTTTCTCTGCCTTTAAGTCTGTCTCCCCTTCCTTGGTGGAGCCCTCTTCTTTGCCGAGGATAATTTCTTCGGCATTCGCCTTATCGGAGCGCACTGCGTTCATGAAATTGTCGTACATCCCCGCTTTATCCATGCCGGAGGGCTGTCCGGTGTTGCCCATGGTAAAGTTGGCCCCAATCTGCAGCGTATAGCCGTTGCCGTCTGCCCAGCGGTTCTTGCCAAAGGTAAGCAGCCCCGACTGCGTGCTCGATGTTGCCTTGCCCAGAAGCGGTATATCCGCACTGATGGAATCATCTTTCACGTCATAATATTTCGGCTGTGTCAGCACATTCTCCACATAAAAGACAAGGCCGGTATCCACGTCCGGGTATTCAATATTCCAGTCAATGCCGGTAACCGGCTCTCCCTCATTGTTTAAGATATCTTTACCGTCCCAGTCTTTGCCGGCGGCAGAATACATTTTTTCCGAATCCACAAGCCGGACCTTTATCCTGTCTCCATTGAAAAAACTGTCCGCCATACCCGGAATCTTGCACACAAAATGGTTCTTGTTATCCGGGTCTTCCATGGCGCGGTATTCCGTTGTCCTTCCAGCCACCGTATAGACGGTAAACACTGCCTCCTTAACATTCCTTCCATAAGTGTCCACAGTTGCCGAGACTGTAAATATGTCGTCATAGATATTGACGGAATTGGGCTTGACTCCGCCGTTCGACTGTACATGGCTTGGGTTGTCGTAGGTGTAATCAATGCTGGTTACCCTCGGTGCATGGCTTGGGTAGCCGATATCTACATTCCCCTGGCTTACCGTATAAATCCCCTTTTCCTTATCCTCGTTGGTATCGGACAGTTTCACATCTATAATCTGGCCGTTGGTAACTCCATTAGAGGCAAAGACCGGAATCACATCTCCGGCAACGCCCATGATACCTTCCAACTCATAATATCCCGTCGCATCTGAAACGGAGGATACAGACTCTACATAAGGTTTATTGTCCGCATCCAGATCCTGCGTTCCTTTGCCAATCGAGAGCGTGTATCCCGCAACTGGAAGAGGCTGTGGATTTGTCCCATTATCGCGGATGGGCATAAAGGAAGACGTAAGATTCCCACTGACCGCATACTTTTTCAGTTCATCCCTTGCCACCTCTGATACGCCTATCTCGTATAGATTGTCTTTTGCATCCGATTCTGCCACAAACTGGAACAGCTGTGTGGTATAAGTGGTATTGCCCGACTTCTTCTTAATCGTTGGACGGTACGCCGTCTTCCCCTTGCCGCCCTCTTTTTCCAATATCCTTATCATGTATTCCTTGCCTGATACCGGAGCCATCTTCTCTAACGCTGTCTTGCCTTGAGGATTGACATTCAAGAAATACCGTCCTTTTAAGTAATTATATTCTGTACCAAGTTTTTCTAACTCGCTCTGGGGAATCAGCCCCTGGATTTCCAAATGTGCTTCTGCAGACGAATCCATATGTATCTCAATCGCATTGCTTTTTTCCTGTATCACCGGACGGATTCGATAATAATCTTTACCCATGCTTCCATCTAAAAACAATTGCCGGGTGCTTGTAATCTTGTCAAAATGTTCTCCATCCGTAGAAAATTCATACCCTGTCACTTCATATTTATCCGCGTCCTCTGCTACGGCATCCAACGTGATGGTATCTCCCTCATGAAACGTATAGACGCCGTTCTGTGAAAGCTGGGAATCCTTAAAATGACCATTTCCTCCTGTCGAAGGCAATACCTCCACCGTTATATCGTTGTGGGCGAGGATGGGCTTAAATTTGAGATTCTGCTTATAGCCATAGCTCAGTGGATCTGAAGCTGTGACCCCTCCTTGCATCTCTCCAATCCATCGCAGGAAATATTTGTCATAGGGCACAGTATCCAGGTTTGCCCGAATTTTTTTAATTTCCGCCTTCACCTCCGACTGCGTAAGCACGGAAGAATCGCTCATTACAGTAACTGCCGCCCGGGCGTCCGCCGAACTGCTTCGGGGTGACGGCTTAGGAATGGTTGCCTCTTGCAGCCACTTCTCAAAATCTTCTGGATAATTCAGCTTACGGATGGCTTCGGAACCCTTTCCGGGGTCAATCGTAATCTGATAGCCCTCAATGTGCCCAAAAATCCCACTATGCCCATTGACGTAAGTATCCTCGACGCTGAATACCAGGTTTGATTTCTCAGGGTCCTGGTTGGCATAAATATCCCTGGTGTCTATATTCGCATCCTTGGGCTGGGCGCCGCAGTCTACCTCAACCTGCATGGAAGGCGCAGTGACGGAAGACCCCTCCTCACCGGTGCGGAAGGTAAGCGGTTCTACCGAGTCCATGCTGATGTTAAACTTCCGGTTCATGGCGCACAGACCATAAAGCTTGACATAAGATTTACGCATCTTTCCATCATCATCATAAGCATAAATATTTGCTGTAAGCCTTCCGTTTTCCAGGTTTTTTACTGCATTCTGATCCTGCATCCGCCCTTTGGTACTCCCATGGCTGTATACGGTATCTACCCCAGGGACTTCTATCTTCCTCTGTCCGCCGTCCGTGCTCCCCGATGTGTCCCAATCGGGAATAAAATAACTGTAATACACGCCTGGCATGTTCTCTATCCTGCAATATACCCAGCCTGGTTTCCCCAGTGTAGAATTATAATACCGCAGACGCCCGTACTTTCCGCCGCTCTGGTAATCGGAAGCCCGGTCTCCACAGGCATTCGGCTTATTGCCGCCTACGAAGCCATATTCAAACATCCCGCCGTGGGCTGCATCCGCCGCAAAGTAATAGGTTCCCGCCTCTACTGCCGGCTCATAATCGTTATCCATGATACGGCCCGTCGCATCACCCTCCGTATATTCTACGATATATTTGTGACCCTTGATTTCAATTTCAAAAGATGGACCTGCCGCTGCTGCGCGCACTGCGCTTTCTTCCGCTGCCAGGCTGCTGCCCTGGCTTTCATCAATCTCCACGACTGCCTCCGTATACGCACCTTCCTCACATGCCCTGAGGTCAGTGAGCATCACCTGGAACGTGCCGGTTCCCGCGACATCCACCGCAATCTCCTTTTCCATCTCGTATGGCGCGAAGGAAACCAGCTCATTCTTTTCCTCATAATTCGTCCCTGCCACAGCGCTCACCCCGCTGGTGCGCAGCGCCATCTCACACACGGAATACTCCGCGCCCGTCCGCTGTACCGTGACTACTGCCTTGCCTTCCTCTGAGGTATACGCAGCCTCTGTAAAAGAAACCTTGGAATGCTCCGCCTCCTGCGCATCCTGTATGGAAACTGACAGAGATGTCACCTCATAGAGCTCCGCCTCCTGCGGATTTACCAGCAGGAGAGAAAAACCTTCCATCCCCTCGCTCTTGTCATCCTCCAAAATCTGGAACTTCACAACTTTTTCACGCTCGCCCTTCTCAAAGGTGACGGTACTTTCGCTGGAGTACTCAAGCTGCTGCATGGATTCTGCCACAACTTCCCCTAAAATTTCATCCATCAGACCCTGGTCCTCTATGCCCGCAAGTTCCCTGGTCTTTTCCCCAGTCTGTGATTCTTTCTCCCGGGCAAGAGGGCTTGCCATTGCTGCAAGACCAGCACTGTCGTCCTCCCGCTGCATGGATGCCTCTGCCTCCTGCTGCATGGATACCTCTGCCTTCTGCTGCATGGACGCCTCTGCCTCCTGCTGCATGGATACCTCTGCCTCCTGCTGCTTCTGGGCAGCGTCTCCTTGCGCTTCCTTTGCCGCTTGCGTAACCTCTAAGTCTTCCGTATGCGTAATCTCTTGGCCCTTGACATAATTTTCCATTATGCTCCTGCCATTGCCCACCTCTTTTACATTATCCATGGCAAGCTGATAATCCTCACCATAAACCGCCATTAAATCAATGGTATGGAGGTCTACGCTGGCTTTCTTATCCAGATTGCCTTCCCGATAAAGTTTTACCGCGTATTCTCCTTTTTCCTCCACCGCGGCAGACGCTGTGCCGAAGTAAATAAAATCTCCCTCAGGCAGCTTGTCCGCCGGAATCCTGGACGACTCCAGGTAGATTGCCTGGTCGGACCCTGCCGCATCTACGCGCACCGCGGCTCCCTGCACAGAACCGGCAAGCATTCCTGCACACAGCAGAAAACTTAACGCCCGCCTGCCATACTGTCCTCTCTTGCTCCTTCTTTGCCTCATCCTCTTTACCTCATCCTTTCTTTCCCCTTTGTTTGATAACGTTATTCTAATGTATTTGAGCACAGAAAAAAAGCGTCAGGAAACGATTGTTACCTGACGTTTATCTTCGGGATAAAAAAAGAAATATTTCCTGTTTTTTTATGCTATACTAAAGAGAAAATGAATAGACACCACAGACTATTCCATCCGCTTTTGGGAGGCTGACCGCACCAATTTACGGAAGATACCGGCATGGAAACAGAATGCTGCCATTCCGCCAATGACAGACAGCGCTGCAAATCCTGCCGCCGCCAGCATGAGCCTGTCCCCCCGGCTGGTTTGAACCGGCGTTTTCCCCACCTGCAAGGAAGGATAATAACTTCTGTCCTCTCCATTTACAGATGGCAGGACGGCAGACTCGCTTGAGGTATCGCCCTCGCTGCCAACTTCCAAAACTTCGTCAGCATATTCCGCCGGTTCTGCGGCAGATGGCCCTGTTTCTGCAGACTTACCTGTGTCAGAATGGGGATCTGTACGATTGGCTGGTTCTGCAGTCCCTGGGTTCTCGTTCTCCAAAAAAACGCCCTCCAGGCTATCCTGCGGTTTGCCCGCAAAACTTGTCTGCGGCTCATCTCCCAGATGTTTCTGCTGCCCGCCAGAGGGGCGTCCCTGTGCCTCTTCTGAAAGCTGGTTCTGCAGTTCCCCAGAGGGATGTTCCTGCAGTTCCTTTGCCTGACAGCTCTGCGGTTCGTCTGAAGGATGTTCCTGCGGTTTGTCCGGCGGATTTACAATGGAAGTCCCACCGCCCCGGCTGCCGCCCTGGTCTTCGGCATGTCCCAGGTTGCCCGCCGCATAGCGAAGCACGTTGGAGAAATGCGGCGTTCCGCCATCCTGCCACTGCAGACGGATATAGACGAACGGATGCTTTACTGTATCCCACTCATTTTTCAATATGCCAATAAAAAAAGCATCGGCGACATGGGACACATTCATCTTTTGATATTCTTTCCAATCAGCGCCATCGAAAGAATACTCAGAAATGACCGTGATTGGCAGCGATTCCTCCGGCTTCGTGTACCCGCCCCGGAACAGGTACGAATTATCGCTCATAGCCGCCTTTACCAAGGTAAAAGTCAGCGGATAATCATGGTACGCGACTGTACAGTACAGCGGTTCTTTGGCTGCAGCATAATCAAAAGAAACACGCGCCAAAAACCGCAGCCGCTGCTCCTGCTGCTTTTCCGTCCCTTCTAACAGCCAGGAAACTGCAACCGCTTCGTGATAGCGAACCTGGCCCTGGAAATTTACTGTACATTTAATTTCCGGCGCAAGCACGTCAGCTGCCGTTTGCCCTTTTTCCACAATGACACATGCAGAGCCCGCATCCTGATTCAGCACGAAAGGCATATCCGCATAATGGATATCTCCTGATACCTGGCAATTGTCCACAATCAGCCCAGCGCCCTCCTCCTGCCACAATGCATATTGCCCGCTCTCCACTATGACATTGCCGAGCGTAAGCAGCCCTCCGTCTGCCACATGAAATATGTCCTCTGCGCCCATAAATATGAGATTACGAACGCTCCAGAATTCAATTTCCCCGGCAACGGTAATGGTATAGCAATCCGTATCCACCAACACAGCAGGCGTATTCGCCGCATTGGGGCAATAGCAGTAAAATCCGTCCAACACCACATTGCCTGCCAGTTTTACCGCACCGCCTGTATTCTTATGGGCTTCCAGCCATTCCATCAGCTCTGCGCCAGTTGTTACGGACTCCGGCTCTGCCACGTTTCCTATATCTGGTCTGCCCATCCGTTCCTCTGCCGCTGCAGCCGTCAAAGGAGACGGACAGAAGAAACACATAATCATAAAAATTGCCAATATGTAACCCTTTTTTCTATTATTCATACAGCTGTTCCTTTACGAGGGAGGATTATTAATGAAACACGCAACATCCGCAAAATCCATATTCCAAACCGTCCTGGTATTTGCCGGCACAATAATTCTCACCATGCTTGGCTTGTCCGCAGTTACCTGTTATGATAATAAATATATAACAAAGGCAACCCTCACACAAGACCATTTTTGCCTTATTCCAGAAAAAGGCTATTGTTCGCTTGCAGACGGATGGGAACTATATCCAGACACCCTGCTTGCTCCAGAAGATTTTTCCGGCAAAACACTGCCCCATTACAGCACATGGGCAGGCGAATATCCCAACCTCGCCTTGTTCCATGCGGACAGAAACCCTTATGGCGCTGCTACCTGGCGCTTACACCTGCAGGGCAGCGGCAATGTTACGCTCTATTTACAGGAGCCTCTTTGCGCTGCAGAAGTTTTTGTAAATGGCAGCTGCCTGGGCGGACCGGGGGAAGTATCTTTCGACCACTATTCCCCTTTGCTCAGAGACACTGCTTATTCTTTTTTTGTGGACGGCAAAGCGGAACTGATTATCCAGACTGCCAATTATTCCCACTACTATGGGGGAATCTGGTACGCGCCCATAATTGGGGATACCGACAGCGTCAGCCGTCTCATTGCCTTGCGTATGTTCCTCTTTGGACTGCTGTTTTTCTCCTCGCTCACGCTCTCTTTATTCTGCATAGCATTTTGGCGGCGTCAAAACAGCACCTATCCGAATAACGGCTCCGATTTTGCCGCATTTTATTTCGGCATGTTAAGCCTGTCTTTCGCGCTGCGTATCTGCTATCCTTTCCTCAGATTGTTCGGGATACCATTGGTACGCACAATTTATGCATTTGAAGACGCTGCTGCAATGTCCGGCATTTATTTTTCAATCCAGATTGTATTTTTCTTGTTTTTGCCGGATATATTTAAGCCCCTGAAAAAAATACTTTGCATTCTTTCCCTGGGACTCTGCTTTGCGGTTATCCTTATCCCCTTATTTTTGTTTGCTGCCTTCCCCGGATCTGTGCTCTGGTATGGACCGTTCATCTCCTGGTACAAGGTAAGCATGGCCGTCATCCTCACCAGCCTGACCGTCTACGGCTGCTTCATGGGGCTTCCCCACACAAACACTGCACTCGCCGCCACCGCCGCAAACGGCGTCTGCCTGCTCTACGGCGTCCTGTCCATTGGATACTACGAACCATTTATCGGCGCTTATCCAGAAGAATATGGCGCATTTTGCATGGTCATCGCGTTTGCGGTCCTGATGGTGCAGCGCAGCCAGGAAATGGCAAAAGAAAACGTAACTTTAAGCCTTCACCTGCAGGAGGAAGTGCAGGAAAAAACAAAACATCTGCAGGAACTTCTCATGGAAAGGGGACAGCTGATTTCAGAGCTGGGACATGACATGAAATCTCCCCTGACCTCCCTTCTGAACATGGCGCAGATTATCCGCCTGAACGATATCATGCTGGACGAGGATACACACAGAAGAATCCTCAAGATTGAGGAACAGTGCAGTATTTTATCCGAGCGCCTGAAAAATATCCAGGAAATAGCCGCCGATACAAGCGCTCCCATACAAAGGGAACCCATCATGCTCAATACGTTCCTTGCAGATTTTTACCAGAACTATCATCCCATCATAGAGCTTTACGGACCTAATTTCCTGTCAAAAATCACTCCACGCCCATGCCGCATCATGGGGAATCCAGAACAGCTTTACCGCGCACTGGAAAACCTGCTGTACAATGCCGCCGACTTTACGCTGCCGGACGGAACCATTACGCTCTCCCTTGCCACTGATGGTTCCTTTGCCTGCATTGGCATGTCAGATACCGGCTGCGGTATAGCGAAAGAAGACCTGCCCCATATTTTCGAGCATTCCTACACAACCCGCAGCGACAAAGGCGGGCAGGGACTGGGACTTGCCATCGCCCGCACCATCGTTTTAGAACATGCAGGCACAATAGAGGTTGTTTCCACAGAAGGGAAAGGAACCTCCTTTACCATCAGCCTGCCTCTTTCGGCAGCCACAAATCCGCAATTACCCTGAGACAGCGATGACCTTAGCCCCCACGCCTGTACCGCAGGGGTAGTATTACATACTTTTCACACGCACCATCACATCCAGCACGAAATGTAAATCTTCCGTATAGCACAGCATGTCTCCGCCCAGATGTTCCGCAGACTCCCTGACAATAGCCAAGCCAAATCCGTGCTCGCTTCCTCCCTTGCTGCTTGGAGGCAGCGTCCCCTTCTCTACATGCAGACCCTTGCGGCAACGGTTCTTGATACGAATTACCAGATAATCATGGCTGTATTTCATTTTCACAGAAATTTCGCGCTCTCCCCTGTCTAGTTCTTTTAATTCATCGTAAGCATTTTCCATGCCATTTGAGAGGATGCGGCATAAATCCATATAGGGAAGTTCTTCATCGCCAATCAAAATGTTCTGCCGGAAGTCTGCCTGAATCTCCTGAAACTTCTGGCTATACTGGACAAAAATGGCATTGACATATGGATTGGCACAAAACTGCCCCATAAGGCTGTCCATCTCCATGTTCACATCATTCAGGTATTCCTGCGCTTCCTGTGTCTTTCCGGCAGCGAGCAGGCCTGACAACGTGACTGTATGCCCTTTCATATCATGCTTCATCCTGCGGATTTGCTGCTGGTTCTCAAGCTGTATCTCCAATGCATGCTTCTGCTCCTGCAAAATGAGTTCGCTCTGCTGCCTGCGGTAAAGCAGAAGCTGGCGGTAAAGCGATGAAAAAATGACGGCATACGTCATGGGCATCAATACCAGCACCAACAGAAGAGCCGGCAGCTCCTGCGGCCTTTGGGTAATTATCACCGGAAAATTGGCAAACGCTGCCAACAGGATATAATACAGGGCTGTCATCCCAGCAAAAATTCCCCACCCACGTGTTACCGATTCCTGCAGTTCCAGATAAGGTTTCCTTAAGTAACGGACTGCCGCCCATTCCACCAGCGGAAACATTGCAAACCTGCCGACAAACATCAGAATATACTGTCCTCCTCCAAAATAAAAATCCAGCAGATTTGTCACCAATATAATCCAGTAAGCCAGCGTATCCGCCAAACAGAATGTAAAGAAAAACCTTCCCTTTTTATCCTCTGAAATAAACCAAAAAACCAGAAGGCTTGGCAAGGTACAGGTCAATATAAAAACCTTCCCCATAAATCCTACCCCATAGATGATTAATCCCGCCACATTAAGGATAATCAGCGGCAGCATCGTAAGCACAGTAAGGAAAATTGTTTTTCTTCTTGAATAACGAGAACGATACAACATGATAAAGAGAACCAAGATATGAAACAACGACCATATCACGGACACATCTCGCAATATTACCATCCGCCTACCTCCTTTTCCAATCCACGCAGCCTCTTTGCCAACTCAGCACCAAGTTTTCCTTATTGCTTCCTATGGAAGAAAAACAGGCTTCTGCGATTCAGATTCACAAAATCACAAGAAGCCTGCTTTCTTAAGTCATTAAGATTCCATTATATTCTCTATAAAACCTAAGACAGTTTCCTCAAGCCATACTATGGTTGCCTATGCGCACTACGGCGCGTATAATATCTGACTATATTATACCTTAGGTCCTGCTGAAACAAGAGCTTTGCCAGCATCATTGCCTTCATATTTGGCAAAGTTCTTAATAAATCTCTGCGCAAGGTCTTTTGCCTTGTTCTCCCACTCAGAAACATCAGCATAAGTATCACGTGGGTCAAGGATTGCAGGATCCACACCAGGAAGTTCTGTCGGAACCTCAAAATCAAAGAAAGGAATCTTCTTGGTCGGGGCATTGAGGATGTCTCCGTTAAGGATTGCATCAATAATTCCTCTTGTATCCTTGATGGAGATACGCTTTCCTGTACCATTCCAGCCTGTATTGACAAGATATGCCTTAGCGCCGCTCTTCTCCATTCTCTTGACAAGTTCCTCTGCATACTTGGTCGGATGCAGCTCTAAGAATGCCTGGCCGAAGCAAGCGGAGAATGTCGGTGTAGGCTCGGTAATTCCACGCTCTGTTCCTGCAAGCTTAGCTGTAAAGCCGGACAGGAAATAGTACTGCGTCTGCTCCGGAGTCAATACAGATACCGGAGGAAGTACGCCAAACGCATCTGCAGACAGGAAAATTACATTCTTAGCTGCCGGTGCGGAAGAAACAGGGCGAACAATCTTCTCAATATGGTTAATCGGATAAGATACACGGGTATTCTCAGTCACGCTCTTATCAGCAAAGTCAATCTTGCCGTCAGCATCAAGGGTAACATTCTCAAGAAGGGCATCTCTCTTGATAGCATTGTAAATATCCGGCTCAGATTCCTTATCCAGGTTGATTACTTTGGCATAGCAGCCGCCCTCAAAGTTAAATACGCCGTTGTCATCCCAGCCGTGCTCGTCATCACCAATCAGAAGACGTTTCGGGTCAGTAGACAGGGTTGTCTTACCTGTACCGGAAAGACCGAAGAAGATTGCTGTGTTCTCACCATTCATATCTGTGTTCGCAGAGCAGTGCATGGAAGCGATGCCCTTCAACGGCAGATAGTAGTTCATCATGGAGAACATACCTTTCTTCATCTCTCCGCCATACCATGTGTTGATGATAACCTGCTCGCGGCTTGTGATGTTGAATACAACTGCCGTCTCAGAATTCAGGCCTAACTCCTCGTAATTCTCAACCTTAGCCTTGGAAGCGTTAAAGGAAACGAAATCCGGCTCAAAGTTCTCAAGTTCCTCTGCCGTAGGCATAATGAACATATTCTCTACAAAATGTGCCTGCCATGCTACTTCCATAATGAAACGGATTGCCATGCGGGTATCCTTGTTCGCACCGCAGAAAGCATCTACTACGAACAGTCTCTTATCAGAAAGCTCTTTCTGGGCAATTTTCTTAACTGCATCCCAAGTCTCTTTGCTTGCCGGATGGTTATCGTTCTTATATTCATCGGAGGTCCACCATACTGTGTCCTTGGAATTCTCGTCCATAACGATGAATTTGTCTTTGGGGGAACGACCTGTGTAAATTCCTGTCATAACATTCACTGCGCCGAGCTCACTGACCTGTCCTTTTTCATAGCCCTCCAGTTCCGGCTTTGTCTCTTCCTTAAACAGGTCCTCGTAAGAAGGATTGTGGACAATCTCTGTGGTGCCAGTAATACCATACTTGCTCAAATCGACTTTGCTCATTTTTTTACCTCTTTTCTTTTTTCTTTTTCTGAAGTGAAGATTTCCATGCTTGCCCAGAGATGGTAACATACTGCTCAGCCCCCGGGAATGGGAAATATTGACTTCCTGTCCCCTATTATAATACATAACAGATGCAATAGGCAATAAAAATTCTCTAAAATTTTTACTTTTCTAGGGAAGCGGTGGTATTGCCTGCTCCATCCTATGAAGTGACAGATATTGACATATCATATTCTTTCCGAATATTAGCTCTTTCATTAAAGAAGCCAAGATCCCTATTTAAAAAAATCCAAAACACTTCTGCACTATTTTTATATGCAATATATGTAAAATTTAAAATGCAATCTACCGACTGTATGAGAATTGATGGAATCCATAAAACATCCATCAAACATACATTTGCCAGTAGAACGGTGTTTTTTTAATATTTTCTCTCCCTTGTTAGTAATATCAATGTGTTCCCTTTCACTATATTCTATTCCATTTTCTGTTATTTTCATTATCCTTCCATGATACCGCTCTTGTCTTTATCACTTTACCAATTTTTCCATCATTTGCAACATCAATTACCTCCATGCTGTTTATCCCAAAATATTCCGTAAATGGCGGCAAAACAGGAAGCATGTCGGATAAATATAAATCGCCATATGGATAGGGGTAGGCATCGGGGGCATGTTCTGTATCTGGTCCATAAAAAAATACATAACTTTTTCCTTCACCAACGCTGCTTTTAAAACAGATTCCATCATAATGCTTGCTTCTCAGATACTCTGCGATTACTTGTGTCGCAGCATATTCGTAAGAGTGGTCCTCCACGTTATCATCAACCGGCATCGTAATTTCTTCCACAAAGCTTTTTAAGAACGAAGATATCCATCGCTCATCATGGTCATAATCATCTTCGAAAATACTTCCAGCACAATAAAAAGAACTTCTTGAGAAATCAATAATCTTTAATGGTTTTTTTAACTTAAATTCAGCCACAACCGCCCTTTTTCCATTGAGACGACACTCAGAGAACGCCGTATCCTTGTCTTCTGCAACATACAGATAAGATATCCCCGCAGGACTCATTCTATTTGTCTTTGCCTTGTTATATGGCGCAGGTCCCATCTCTTTATATGGATCTATCCCCATGATATTTTGAATGGAATTATCCCGCTCTCTTGCACGGTAGAATATCTCGCCTACATCAATATCGGCGGCAAAACCATCGAGATATGCGTTTATCTTTTCTAGACAGCCATCAAGGACCTTCAAACCATCGACTTCAAAAAATCTATTGTAATGCCTAATCGTATGTTTAAATATTTCCCAGTTATAATATATCTGTGTTGCTTCTAGACCATATAAATCGTCTTTGATTACAAAACATGTAGAATCAATATCATAAAAAGGGTTAAACGCGCCATTCTTTTCTTCTTCATATGATTGCAAGCCCAAAAATAATTCTTCTGTCAGCATAGCAACGTCCGTAATCTCCGAAAAAACTTCTTCCTCATACATTAGTATTTCTCTAACAGAATATAATGTTGCCTCTTCTCCATCTGCTCCTATATACATTTTATTTTCGCTATCATACATGACCCCGGTTCCTTCATCCATATGTTCATATGCTTTTTCTAAACATGAACAGATATACTCTCCTAATGTTCTGGCTGGTATCAGTGATACATTACACGAACCACAATATTCACACTCCCCTACAGTATTTGTATTCTCCTGTATAAATTTTTTTATCGCTTTGTCAGAAAAACATTCCCCACAACAATAAGACATATCTAAATCCCCCTCTTTTGCAGTTGTCGCCAGCCAATTTGAGCCTCAAAGATGCTTGAAATTAAACCATTGTTAATCGCCGCCTGTGCAGTGTTTATCGGTGGGCAGTATACCATATACTGGTAATTTATTTCGGAATGCTAGAATGATTATAAGGCTTTCATTTCTTCCAGTTTCTTCTGAACTTCTCTTCCCCTTTTATTGTAATAATCCATTCTTTCTTTGTCTGTCATGTGCTTCGTTATTTCGTAATTGTATTCTCGTAATTTATGAATGTCTTCAATTGTAAAATCTGGGCTTAACACACCACTCCGAAACATTCATTTCCCACAATTTCCTTGTATCTGCCATTTTTCCGGTACGATTTCTTTTTGGGCTTTCTGGGAAAACCACCTACATAGATTACCTGGTATCTGGTAATGGCTCCTTCCATTGGGGCTTTTGCCGCATTACTTTCTGCCCTGTCCTCTGCATAGGATTTTGATGTTTGGAAAATCTCTGTATCGCTTAATGTATACTCAACATAAGGGGCTACCGCTCTCCTAAATGCTTCCAACTAAAGGGGATAGTATCGCCAATTGTACCATCTAAGTCAAACGCCACCGTTTTTATCATCTATATAGTATCTCCATTTATCCGTCTAAGTACTTTACATGGGTTTCCTGCTGCAACACAATTATCCGGAATATCTTTTGTTATGACACTGCCTGCCCCTATAACTGTTCCATCCCCAATCGTTATACCTGGAAGAATAATAACGCCTCCGCCGATCCAACAGCCATTCCCAATTTTTACAGGCAACGCATACGTCTGGCAGAAGTATTCTCCACTTTCAGGACTCCAGTCAGGGGTAAGGCGTTCGGAAAGTTCAACAGAATGCGTTGATGTATAAATCTGCACATTGGATGAAATCAAAACCTGATTACCGATTTGTATCTTATTACAGTCAACAAATGTGCAGTTCATATTGATTGAAACATTATTTCCTATGTATATATTGCAACCATAGTCACATAAAAACGGTGTCCCTACCGAAACATTTGTTCCTATATTTCCAAACAGGCTGCTTAAGATTTCTGTTTTTTCCCCTTTATATTCATAGGGAAGAGCATTGTATTTGGTAAGCAATTCCCTCGCCTTTCTTTTATACTCCAAAAAAATATTATCATGGCAGTTGTAATTTAATCCTGTCATACATTTCTCCAATTCAGTCATATCCTGCCTCCTCTCCCATCTACCATATCATTTCTTTTGTCACAGTAAAAGAAACATTCCAATCCGACAACGCTATAATAACTGTGTTTGAAGGAAACCCGTCACATATCGGAAAATTAAAAACAAATCACTTAGTCACATAATCTTATTCGTTTACTCAAAATCTACACATCACCAGCATACCAGAAAATCCCGCCTTATAAAAGACGGGATTCCCTATTTAAATTATATACACTTCAACAGTAAGGTCTTTCCACTGCCCTTCTCGCAGATAATCACCATTCGCCCTGCGAAAAGCCTGTGCCTGAGCGTAATCTATCGTAAAATCGGAGATAGATTACTTCCCCTACTTATTGCATATAGCCGCCTGTGCAGTGTTTATCGGTGGGCAGTATACCATATACTGGTAATTTATTTCGGAATGCTAGAATGATTATAAGGCTTTCATTTCTTCCAGTTTCTTCTGAACTTCTCTTCCCCTTTTATTGTAATAATCCATTCTTTCTTTGTCTGTCATGTGCTTCGTTATTTCGTAATTGTATTCTCGTAATTTATGAATGTCTTCAATTGTAAAATCTGGACTTAAAACAGGTTTTTCTATAATCATCCCTCGCTTTCTACAGCCGAAAAACTGAAAATCTTCTCTGTAAATTCTGAATTCTTCTGTTTTAATATTAACTGGGTATAGTATATGTCCCTGTCATACTTTATTTTCAAAACAGATGTATTCCTTTTTCTGTTTAAAATTGAGTAATCCATATGTTTAAACATTGTCGCACTTAAAATCAGGTCACACCCAAAATTCCTGCCAAAAGAAGACGCCATATATAAATTTTGAAACGTCAAAATCCCTTTTACATTCTTAATAAAAAACTCAGGAATTTTATAAATATCAACCACTTCCGGTTTCCTTCCAAATCCACTTAGCAAAAATTTTCTGTCTGCTTTTTCTGTTTCAGGAAAGACAATTTTCGACATTTACAATCCCAACCCCGCTTCCTTCCGTAGTTCTTTCATAACTGATATTTTTATTATCTTTATAACAGGAGATTACATATTCATCAATTTCTGTATCATCAAATACCCCAATTAATTTTCCTGACTTAATAAATCCCGCGTCTGTTAATTCCGGATTTTCAACGACAATCCATCTGTCTGGAAATTGTTCCACAAGCTCCTGCCATGTATAAATTCTTTCATTTACTGTCAACATACGGAAACCTCCATGTGATATATTTTCACTCATTCTGCAAATAGCTCTCTGTGCTTTTTTATAGCAGCTTTTTTCCATGTATCCTTTTCCTGATTAATCAAAGCCGGATTTGCATATTTGTGAAGCCCTCCTGCCGCCGATTGCCTGCTATCTGTTTCATTCTCTGAAAAATCATTGCTGCAAATTTCTATCCCGGTCAAATACTCATCCACGGACATAGTTTCACCTTTCATCTGTTACTCTTCCTGCTTTCATCATACCATCATACAACTATATTTCGCAATAAAAAGTTTCAATCAGATACACTTTATTTCACAACCTGACAGGAGAACTGTCCTCTGCAGAACAGCTCTCCCTAATAATACACAAAGCTACTATAATTTCTCTAAAAGTACAGTCTTCTTCTGGTTAAATTCCTCCTCGCTTATCAGCCCTTTTTCTTTCAGAGCTGCAAGTTTCTCAATCTGTGCAAATACATCATCACCCGAAGATTCTCCATCCCTCTTTTCTTCTCCCCGGAATTTATTCAGTATCTTTTTCTCCCTTAATAAATCCATCAGTTCCTGGCATTTCTCAGCCTGCTTATAAATATTAAACCCGGTCAGCATTTCTATCCTTACCATCTGCTCCGTGCCTTCTCCATCCAGATAGGAAATATTGATATTATTCATCTGCTCAAGGCTTTTTGTCTCACCATTGCTGCTCATCATGGCTTCTGTCATGCTGACCTGTCTCTTCACAATCTCCAACTTTGTCACTTTATCATATGGGATAACAAAATTCTCTTCTCCAAACCATTCCTTTCTCGCAAGATTTTCCGGCTTAAAGATAAAGCTGTCCCCCATCTGCTGTCTTACTTTACCAAACTTTTCATCAAGTTTCGCGTCACTGATAGCACCGCTTACTTTCTCTTTCATTCCTCCCAGTTTATTGCTTAACCCTTTTGTATCAAATAACGCCACTGCCTTCCCCTCCTTAATAAATTGAATCAAACAACGCCTCCACTTCCCTGACTGTATCTACAGCAATCCATCTGTATATAGCAATAACTGCTATCAAAGGCAGGATTGCTACATTTGCTGTCAGACAGAAATTTCCATATGCTGTATAACAACAAAAAAATCCCCTGCTACTTTTTGACAAAGTAACAGGAGATTTCTATTTATAAATCCTGTGTTTCAGTCAACAACCCGCACAAACAGCGGATTGTTGACCCTCGCGGCATTCATCAAATATCCATGTAAACATGGCTATTTTCCTCATTGCTCGCGGGAATAACTAATATACTATTTACACAGCTTCCAGTGTACTACTTCTGGGCAATCGCCGCCTGTGCAGCCGCCAAGCGCGCAATTGGTACACGGAACGGAGAACAGGAAACGTAATCCAGGCCAATCTTATGGCAGAACTCTACAGAAGAAGGATCTCCGCCATGCTCGCCGCAGATACCGACATGAAGACTTGGATTTACCGGCTTGCCTAATTTGATAGCTGTCTCCATCAGCTTGCCAACGCCTGTCTGGTCAAGCTTTGCAAATGGGTCGTTCTCGAAAATCTTAGCATTATAGTATGCATTTAAGAACTTGCCCGCATCATCACGGGAGAAGCCAAATGTCATCTGGGTCAAATCATTGGTGCCGAAGCAGAAGAAGTCAGCTTCCTTGGCAATCTCATCTGCTGTGAGGGCAGCCCTTGGAATCTCAATCATCGTACCTACTTCATATTCTAAGTCTGCACCTGCTGCGGCAATCTCTGCATCTGCAGTCTCTACTACTACTTTCTTGACGAACTTCAACTCTTTGATATCACCAACCAGCGGAATCATGATTTCCGGCTTGAGCGCCCAGTCCGCATGCGCTTTCTTGACATTGATAGCAGCACGGATAACTGCGCTTGTCTGCATTTTGGCAATCTCAGGATAAGTAACTGCCAGACGGCATCCGCGATGGCCCATCATCGGGTTGAACTCATGCAGGGAATCAATCAAGGCTTTGATATCTTCTACAGATTTGCCCTGTGCATCTGCCAATTTCTTGATATCAGCTTCCTCAGTCGGAACAAACTCATGCAATGGCGGATCCAGGAAACGGATGGTAACTGGATTGCCTTCCAAAGCTTCATATAATTTCTCGAAATCACTCTGCTGGTAAGGAAGGATTTTAGCTAATGCTTCTTCCCTCTCTTCAACCGTGTCTGCACAAATCATCTCACGGAATGCGGCAATCCTGTCTTCTTCAAAGAACATATGCTCTGTTCTGCAAAGACCGATGCCCTCTGCGCCCAACTCGCGTGCTTTCTTCGCATCTGCAGGTGTATCTGCATTAGTACGCACTTTCAAGGTTCTGAATTTATCAGCCCAGCTCATGATTCTTCCGAATTCACCGGCAATGGTTGCATCAACCGTGGGAATTAACCCATCGTAAATATTGCCTGTCGTACCGTCAATGGAAATCGGGTCTCCTTCATGGTACTCTTTGCCAGCCAAGGTAAATTTCTTATTCTCTTCATCCATGGCAATGTCTCCGCAGCCGGACACGCAGCATTCTCCCATGCCACGAGCAACAACAGCTGCATGGCTTGTCATGCCGCCGCGAACCGTCAGGATACCCTGAGCCGCTTTCATGCCAGTAATATCCTCCGGTGAAGTCTCAAGACGTACCAGTACGACTTTCTCTCCTCTTTCTGCCCATGCTACCGCATCATCTGCCGTAAATACAATCTTACCGCAAGCTGCTCCCGGAGAAGCGCCCAGCCCTTTTCCAACTGGGGTTGCGGCTTTCAATGCAGCCGCATCGAACTGCGGATGCAATAAGGTGTCTAAATTACGAGGCTCTATCATAGCAACTGCCTCTTCCTCACTTCTCATGCCCTCGTCTACCAAATCACAGGCAATCTTGAGCGCTGCCTGTGCTGTCCTCTTACCGTTACGTGTCTGCAGCATATAAAGCTTCTCATGCTCAACGGTAAACTCCATATCCTGCATGTCTCTATAATGGTTCTCAAGGGTCTCACAAACCTCTTTGAACTGCTTAAATGCTTCTGGGAATTTCTCTTCCATCTGTGCAATCGGCATCGGGGTACGCACACCGGCAACCACGTCCTCGCCCTGTGCATTGGTCAGGAACTCTCCCATCAGCTTGCGCTCGCCAGTAGCCGGATCGCGTGTAAAGGCAACGCCGGTTCCGCAGTCATCACCCATATTACCGAACGCCATACTCTGTACGTTTACCGCAGTTCCCCAGGAATATGGGATATCATTATCGCGGCGGTATACATTGGCACGTGGGTTGTCCCAGGAACGGAATACTGCTTTCACTGCTCCCATCAGCTGCTCCTTGGGGTCATCCGGGAAATCTTCGCCAATCTTCTCTTTATATTCAGCTTTGAACTGAGAGGCCAGCTCTTTCAGGTCGTCTGCTGTAAGCTCTACGTCCTGTGTCACGCCCCTGTCAGCTTTCATCTTGTCAATCAGCTCTTCAAAATATTTCTTGCCTACTTCCATAACTACATCGGAATACATCTGGATAAATCTTCTGTAGCAATCCCATGCCCAACGCGGATTACCAGATTTCTCTGCAATTACATTTACTACGGTCTCATTCAGACCTAAATTCAAGATGGTGTCCATCATGCCAGGCATGGAAGCTCTTGCACCGGAACGGACAGATACCAAAAGCGGATTCTCATGGTCTCCGAACTTCTTACCTGTAATTTCTTCCATCTTCCCAATATACTCATTAATCTGACCCTGGATTTCTTCGTTAATCTGACGTCCATCCTCATAATACTGAGTACAAGCCTCTGTCGTGATTGTAAAACCTTGTGGTACCGGAAGACCTAAACTGGTCATTTCAGCAAGATTCGCGCCTTTTCCTCCAAGAAGTTCACGCATGCTTGCATTTCCTTCTTTGAAGAGATAAACCCATTTGTTTGCCATTTGAATTCCTCCTATACAGATTTTCATAATTAATGTTCCCTGTCTGCCTAAGCACACACATTCATTGTATCATACTTTTGCCGCTTGGCAATATGTTTTTCCAGATTTTTCTATAAAGTTGTAACAGTTCAGCCAGCCGAAAGAAATCTCATCAAATCATGCGCGCATGGATTTGATGAGATTTCAAATCAGCATTTCCCTAAAAATCAAACTTATCCGCAAAGTACGCAGCCAAATCCTCAATCTTAATGCGCTCCTGCTGCATACTGTCACGGTCGCGCACGGTCACCGCACCATCGTCCTCAGACTCGAAATCGTATGTAACACAGAACGGCGTACCGATTTCATCCTGCCTGCGGTAACGCTTGCCGATATTGCCCCTGTCGTCAAACTCACAGTTATATTTCTTGGAAAGCTGCGCATAAACTTTCTCTGCGCCCTCGTTCAGCTTCTTGGACAGCGGCAGAATGCCAATTTTCACCGGAGCCAATGCCGGATGGAAATGCAGCACGGTACGCATATCCGGTTTCTCCTCCGTGCCGATGTTCTCCTCATCATATGCTGCGCATAAGAATGCCAGCACTACGCGGTCAGCGCCCAACGATGGCTCAATGACATAGGGGATATATTTTTCCTTCTTCTCATCGTCAAAGTAACTCATATCCTGCCCGGAAGTGTTCTGATGCTGAGTCAGGTCATAATCGGTGCGGTCTGCAATGCCCCACAGTTCCCCCCAGCCAAAGGGGAACAAAAATTCAAAGTCAGTCGTGGCCTTGCTGTAGAATGCCAGTTCCGCTGGGTCATGGTCACGCAGACGCAGTTCTTCCTCCTTCATGCCAAGGCTCAGCAGCCAGTCGCGGCAGAAGCCCCTCCAATACTGGAACCACTCTAAATCTGTGCCAGGCGCGCAGAAAAACTCCAGTTCCATCTGTTCAAACTCCCTCGTGCGGAACGTAAAGTTGCCAGGCGTAATCTCATTGCGGAAAGACTTTCCTATCTGGCAGATGCCAAACGGAACTTTCTTGCGGGAAGTCCTCTGTACATTCTTAAAATTGACAAAGATGCCCTGTGCTGTCTCAGGACGCAGATATACCGTGTTCTTCGCATCCTCTGTCACGCCCTGGAAAGTCTTGAACATCAGGTTGAACTGACGGATATCCGTAAAATTATGTTTGCCGCAGGTCGGGCAGGGTACTTGGTGTCCCTCAATGAACTTCACCATCTCCTCCTGGCTCCAGCCATCCACAGTGGATTCCAGCGCAATGCCTTTCTCCTCAGCAAAATCCTCGATAATCTTGTCTGCACGGAAACGCTCATGGCATTCCTTGCAGTCCATCAAGGGGTCAGAAAAACCGCCCAGATGGCCGGACGCCACCCATGTCTGGGGATTCATGAGGATCGCACAGTCCACGCCCACATTGTAGGGATTTTCCATCACAAATTTCTGCCACCAGGCTTTCTTCACATTATTTTTCAGCTCCACGCCCAGGTTTCCATAATCCCAGGTATTGGCAAGGCCGCCGTAAATCTCGGAACCGGGATACACAAATCCCCTTGCCTTTGCCAGTGCTACAATTTTCTCCATTGTCTTTTCCATAACGCTACCTCTCTCTTTCTGCGGTCTACACTCCAGCGAATTTTACCATTTATTTATACACAATATATACCAAAGACATCTCCGCGCCGTCTTTCTCCTCTTCCGGAACTTCAATGGCAACGGTATCCTTGGCCTTGACAGTGGTATAGTCGGAGGACATGTACTGCACTGTACCGTCCACTTTCACATCTATCTTTTCGCTTAAAATAACTACTTTACAGTCACTGTCCATGACTGTGGTATTTTCCACGCTTCCGGCAGCTTTGCCGTCCTTAATCTCGGTAAACTCTGTATTGAAATTGAAGCCTGCCGCCAAAGCCTGCGGCACCGTCCCCGAAAACAGCGTCACCTCATTGAAATCCTGATAAGTGTCGCAGTCCTTATATTTCATATAGAGCGTTGCCACCTTATCTTCCACTGTGAAATTATCAATTTCCACACTGTTCTTGCCATTCTCTTCCTGATACGCCTGAACTCTTTCCTCTATGTATTTCCTGAGTTCATCTTCATCATAATACTCCTTGTCAAAGTCTGAAATAGCCGCACAAATCACTTTTCCTTTTTTCTGCACGTACACCGTATCGCTGTCTGCCACCAAAGAGCCTCCACATGCGCTGCATAATCCCGCTATCAACAGACAGGCTAAACTGATAGAAATTATTTTTTTCATATGCTAACCTCCTCAAAGTCTTAATGCGAACCTCACATATTATACTCTTTTCCGGCATTTATTGCAACCGTTGATTTCCAATTTCAGGCTTTGCGCAAATCCTTCATTCTCCTCAAGCACCTGCAGTGCATGGAACTCCTTATCTATGTAATACGCCATATATTCATCCATAATCTGCGCCAAGCCATGAAGGACCTCAGGGGAAACCTTAAACGTGTAGAGTTTTTCAATTTTGGACGTGATAATATATTGAAGGGTATAGAGGGTGGAACTGTCCAGTTTCCTTGCCTGCTGCATCTGCCTGCCGCAGGCTTCGCAGAGCGTGCCTCCGCTCCTCACATGGAAATAGCGCAGTTCTTTCTCTCTGCCGCATTTCAGGCAGGTGAAAACATTGGGGGATTCGCCATTGACCACCATTGCTTTCAATTCAAAAATACGCCGCACCAGGCAATTATCCAGATTTTTGTTCTCCAAAGCCCGCAGGGACTGGTAGAGAAGTTTTAGCATATGTATCTCATCAATATTTTCCCTGGCATAATAGTCCGCTATCTCCATAAAATAAAAGCCATAATAGGCTCCTTCAAAATCTGCAGCCAGCTCGCGGAAATAATTGGAAATATCCGCTTTCACCACTGTATAAGAACTGCGTCCCTCATAGGCTTCAAACTGCCCGAAAGAAAAAGGATTGCTGGCTGCAATTAACTGGCTGTTCGGGCGGCGAGCCCCGCGGGCAAATGCAGAGACTTTTCCTCTCTCTTTCGTCAGAAGCACTATTCTCTTGTCATATTCCCCCACCGGGACCGCTGACAGCACCATGCCCGTCAGTGTTATGGTCTGCGCCATACCTGTTCACACTCCTGCCTGTGGAATTCCTGCCAGCCAGCATGGCGCCAGTGGCATCTCCATAGATTCCTTCCGCCTCCTGATGGCTCTTATAGTTTAAGTAATCCTCAATACTTCCCGTACTTGCAAATCTCTTCCATTCCTGTTCAATCATGTGGAATCCCCCTGTTCTTCTGTTCATCCTTATTAGGGTATCCTGTCCACATGCTGTTATACTATCAAAAATCTGGCAGATTCTTAAGAAAGCACTGATTAAATCAGAGTTTTCCTAATTCTCATCTTTCCGGTAACCAAAGTTTTTGAGCAGAAACTCACTGTCGCGCCAGTCTTTTTTCACCTTAACCCACAGTTTTAAGTTAACCTTGCTGTCCAAAAAACGCTCAATTTCAAACCGTGCGTTTGTGCCGATTTTCTTTAACATGCTGCCGCCCTTGCCAATGATGATTCCCTTATGGGATTCCCGCTCACAGACAATCGTGGCATCGATATCCATGATGCCGCCTTTTTTGCGCTTTTTCATGCGCTCAATGGTAACAGCTATCCCATGCGGTATCTCTTCCTCCAGGGCATGGAGCGACTTCTCCCGGATAATCTCAGCCACAATCTGCCGCTCGGGCTGGTCAGTGACCGTATCCTCGTCATAAAACATCGGACCGTAGGGCAGATATTTAAAAATCAAGTCCGGCAAAATCTCCGTATTCTCCCCGCGCAATGCCGACAAGGGCACGATTTCCGCAAAATCATACTCCTTGCGGTATGTGTCGATATGTGAAAGAATCTCCTCTTTCTTCACGGTATCCGTCTTGTTGATAATAAGGATTACCGGCGTCTTTACTTTCGACAGCTTTTCCAAAATATGGCGTTCGCCTGCACCGATAAAATTGCTGGGTTCCACCAGCCAGAGAATGACATCCACCTCCTGCAGCGTGCGTTCCGCCACATTTACCATATATTCCCCCAGCTTATTCTTCGCTTTGTGGATTCCCGGCGTATCCAGAAACACAATCTGCCCGCGCTCCTCATCCGTATAAACAGTCTGGATACGGTTCCTGGTCGTCTGGGGCTTCTTAGAAGTAATGGCAATCTTCTGCCCAATCAGACGGTTCATCAATGTAGATTTGCCTACATTGGGCCTGCCAATCAATGTCACGAAACCTGATTTCAAATTTGCTTCCATAAATTCTCCTTTAAATAAATTCTCCCTAAACAGAAATTCCCCCTAATATAAGTTCTTTAATTCCTGAAACAGTTCTTTCTCCTCGGTAAGCTTCTGCTCATTCCCGATAACGCAGAACGCATCTTCTTTCAGCACCGCCCGCACAATGACGGCAAGGCTTCTGATATCTTCCTGGGTAGCATTTAACGTCTCCGCACGCTCTTTTTTCAGCATTTCTTCGGTCACTCCGGTAAGGTATGCCGTGGCGCTGCGCCCAGTCTTAGCTGCTGGGGTCAGCGGCGCATCCACCGTACTGAACGTTCCGATGATATACTTTGTCATCTCTTTTTCCTCAGCGGTAAACTGCTCCAGATACTCGGGGATTCCCTCATACACCTCATTGGTCCGGGCAAGATGCGGGTCGCGGTAGGAGGTAAAATAACCATCCCCGGTTCTCGTAAAGCCGCTCATACAGCCGTAAGCGCCGCCTTTGACACGGACATTGAGCCACAGATAATCATAGCTGAGCAGTACTTTCAATATCCGCAGCGCCCCGGTATATTGGTAACCCTCCTTGCGGAAGTTCCCGGCGCGGGACACATACTGCACCTGCGAAGCATCGAGGAAACCTTCGTTTTTCTTCACAAGCTGCAGCGGTTCTGGCTCTCTGCCCTGACGTTTCTCATGCAGGATATTTTTCAATGCACCCACTTCCTGCTCAAGCTGCTCCATGCCCTGTTTCTGTGCACCGATGCTGAACATCAGTCTCTCCTTGCAGAAAATTTCCTCAGCAAGTTCTGCAAGCCTCTCGCTCAGCGCATCTTTCTTCTCCTCAAAATGTTCCTCCAAATCCTTGACCAGCTGATAGAATTCAATACCCTGTGTCATATCCGTGTATTTTGCGCTGTCCGAAAAGTAGGACATGGCGCGCATGGAGGAGATAGAATGTCCTGCTGAACTTAAATTCATCTGCAGCCTGGATTTAAGTTCAGCGATAATCTCATAGAGACGCTCCTTCCCCCGGAAGTTGCTCATAGATAAAATCTCACGGATAATCTCCATCGTCTTAGGAATCTCATGGTACAAAGCCTTGACCTTCACCTCGTATTTCAAGCAAATGCTTTGCTTTTCCACATGCGGGTAAATGCCGATATTGCTGAAAATCCCACCGGTATGCAGGTTAATTTCATTGGCAAGTTCTGAGAACGTATGAACTTGCGTATCCACATATCCGAGAACGGATTTGAGGATACCAAGGTAGGGAATCTGCTCCTTGGGAAGGTCTGTCACATCAAACATCAGGCTGAAATAGGCAATG
This sequence comes from uncultured Lachnospiraceae bacterium, assembly GCA_910583835.1. Taxonomy (GTDB): domain Bacteria; phylum Bacillota; class Clostridia; order Lachnospirales; family Lachnospiraceae; genus Petralouisia. The sequence continues at coordinate 81,662 of CAJTYM010000013.1, forward strand.
CCATTGGTGTCGATGTCGTGGCACAAAAGCAGCGTATCATCCACATACTTTTCCCGGATATAAAGCTTCTCTCCTTCCTTCTTAATATCCTGCCTGGTAAGCGCCGGCAGCTTATCCATATCTTCCTGTGAGGACGGCTCTTCCTGGTACTGGCGCAGGTGGTGGGTAAATGTAACGATTTCCTGACATTCCTCCTCACTCAACGACTCCCTGTACTCCTGAAGTTTCTTTGCCAGCGCTTCTTCCCTCTTCGCATTGAGCCCATACTCCGGCCTGGCAATGACAACCGCTGCATGGGTATTATCCAGCAGGTATTCCTGCACCAGTTTCTCAAAATATCCGGTCTCCACCTGCTGTTTGAGGAATTCGATAATCTCAAGTTCCTCAAGATGCAAGAAAGGCTTGCTGTCATCATATAGCCAGCTGTCCAGGCATTTTATGCCAAATAAGAGCCCCTTGGGGAACTGTCCATAATCTGCCTCCCGGTAACGGAACTCAAAGCTGTTGAGTCCTGCCCGCAGTGATTTCTTATTGATTCCTTTCGCGACCTGCTCTTTGAGCACGTTCTGTATAATCTCTATAAATTCTTCCTTACGTTCCATATTGCTGTTTTTTGCCACCACGGACAGCATGGGCTGCAGCGTGTAATTGTCGAAAGAAGCCATGATGTCCTTGCCAATCTTCGCATCCAGAAGCGCCTGCTTCAATGGCGCTCCCGGCGCGGAAAGCAGCGCATAGTCCAGGATATCAAACGCCACATACAATGTCTTATCGAGAATACATCCGGTACTCACATTATAAGAGAGGTAAGTATTGTCTTCCAAAGGCTCCCCGCTGGCAATATTGTAGGGAATCTCCACCTCGCGCCTCTTATCAAACGGCTTCTGTTCCTTCACTTGGGAATCCACCTCGATGGCATCAAATTTGCTGAGGTACTCCCTGTCCATCCAGTTCAGTTTCTCTTCCATATCCATATTGCCATACAGATAAATATAGGAATTGACGGGATGGTAGTATTTCTGGTGGAACGCAAGGAATTGCTCATAACTGAGTTCCGGAATCACCTCCGGGTCGCCGCCGGACTCAAAGGAATAGGAGGTATCCGGGTAGAGCGTACTCATAACCGCCCGGCTTAAGACCTCATCCGGCGATGAGAAAGCGCCTTTCATCTCATTGTAGACCACGCCATTGATGGTAAGCGGAGAATCCAAATCCTCCATCTCATAATGCCATCCCTCCTGCCCGAAAATTTCCCTGTGCTGATAAATATTGGGATAGAGCACGGCATCCAGATAAACTTCCATCAGATTCTGGAAATCCTTATCATTGCAGCTTGCCACCGGATAAATTGTCTTATCCGGGTATGTCATGGCGTTTAAAAAGGTATTGAGGGAACTCTTTACTAATTCCACAAATGGATCCTTTACCGGAAATTTCCGGGATCCGCAGAGCACGGAATGTTCCAGGATATGCGCCGCCCCCGTGCTGTCCAAAGACGGGGTGCGGAATCCGATATAAAACACCTTATTCTCATCATCGTTGGAAATCAGGCTGATCCTGGCGCCGCTCTTTTTATGGCGGAGCAGATAGCCCATGGATTGAATGTCATCCAGTTTCTTTTCTTCCAGCACCTCATATGCCGTACAATTACTTAAATTCATCGTCCAAAGTCCTTTCTGTCTTTATACACTTTATTTTTTCAGTTCTGTTTGCATATGCTTTATTCACTTTTTCTGTTCATAAATACTCTGTCATTCTTTTTTCAGCGATACCGTGAGCTGATTATAAGGAATCTCAATCCCATTTTCATCAAACCTTAACTTTATCTCCTCGGTCGCCCTCCACCTTGCATTCCAATAATCCGCTGTGTGCACCCAGAACCGCAGCCCAAGGCGGACGCTGCTGTCCTCCAGGGAATCTACAAACACCACCGTCTCTTCTCCCACAATCCTGGCTGCCTCTCCATCAACAATCTCCATCAGGATATCTTTCGCCTTTTGGATATCCGCGTCATAAGAAATCCCCACATAGAGATCTATCCTGCGCTTATCCTGATGCGTCACATCCGTGAGGCTGGAATTGGCAAGCGTGCCATTGGGAATCACCACCGTGCGGTTATCTGTTGTCAGAAGCTTTGTATAAAAGATTTGGATCTCCGTCACGGTTCCCTCATTCTTATGCGTATCTTCAATAATATAGTCCCCGACTTTAAATGGTTTAAACAATAAAATCAATACCCCTCCGGCAAAATTAGAAAGGCTCCCCTGCAAGGCAAGTCCCAAAGCAAGACCGACAGAACCCAGCACTGCCACGATAGAAGTTGTTGCCACGCCAAGCTGATTAATCACTGCCATTGCCAGCACAACATACAGAAGGATTTTCGCTGCCGAATCAAGAAATTGGCAGACCCCCTCGTCTACCGCAGAACGCTGCAGGCCGCGCTTTAAAATCCTGCGAATCCACTTAATAATTTTCTTGCCGACAAGGTAAATCAGAAGTGCAAATAAGACCCGTACCCCAAAGTCCACAAGCATAGGGACAATGTCCTCTAAGTAACCTTTCAGCACCCCTGGTTCCGCCATCTTCTGCAATTCTTCCAGCTCCGCTAAATTGTCTGTCACTGTATCTGTATCTGCCTTCGCCAGCACACAATTATATAGAAAATTATTTGCCAAATACCACCACATTTTTTCTCCTTCATATTCCTCTATCCTGAATTGACACTTTATTTGAACTGTAATATAATTATAGTATAGTTATCGGGACAAAAGCAAATAATATTTTACAGAATTTGGAAATGGAGGTAGATGCTATGAATAAACCTCAACCTATCAATGCTGTGGATATTATCCGCTGTTCTTTTCAGCATCTGAATCCACGGTTAACCAGCCACGGCGAACGTGTCGCCTATATCCTCATGAAGATGTTAGAGGAGACCAGACGGTATACTTCGCAGGAAAAACACGATATTTTTATGTTGGGTCTGCTCCATGATATCGGTGCTTACAAGGACAGTGAGATTGACTCCATGCTCAGTTTTGATTCGGACGAGTCCATGGAACATGCGGTGTTCGGTTACCTTTTATTTAAGGATTTCTCTCCTCTGTCGCAGTATTCCGATGTTATTTTATACCATCACCACGGCAACGCACAGTATTACTGTGTCCCTATCAGCAGCTATCACCGCGACATCGCCAAGCTGATTTACCTCGCTGACCGGATAGACGTATTCTGTGTACAGAATCCAGATGGGGATTTGTGGTCTTTCCTGGAACAGTACAGCGACCGCAAATTTTATCCTTCTGATATTCGCTGGTTTTGGAGCTCGCAGGAAAAATACCAGATATTGGAACATATCAAGTCCATGGAATTCCAAAAAGAGGTCACAGAGTATATCAGAGACAATACCCAACTCATGGGCGATCAGCTGAGAAAGTACCTCATGACCCTTGTTTTTTCCATTGATTTCCGAAGCGAATTCACTGCGCTGCACACGGATTATGCCGTATATCTGAGCAAAAATATTGCCCACGCGCTGCAGTTGCCCGCGCACTCCAATGAACTGATTACCGCCGCCGCGTTGCTGCACAATGCCGGAAAAGTTGCGCTGACCGATACGTTAGCTACTGAGGAAGACTACAACCGCTATCTGCAATCATTGTACAGCGATTCCACTTATGACATTACCCGGCAGATACTGTCTGAAAATGTAGACCCGCAAGTATTGGACATCATTGAGGAATCAGCCATTCTTCTGAAACACTGGAAGGACAGCCAAACCGTAACATTCGCACCAACTCCTGCTGCCGAGACGGTAGCGCTCTCCTATTTGATGAGCAACTCCCTGTCTTTAGACATGAGCGTTTCCTACTGTCACCATCCCCGGCTCCGCGCCCTTTTGCGGGAGACATACCGGATCAGCGGCATGAACGACAGAATTCTTAGGACAGTGGAGAAATCATTCGATGATATCATTGAGAAGACACAGAAATCATGTTCCGGAATCTTTGATACATATCAGCAAATGATGGAGGAATACCGTTCCCTCAACATTATCCTGCAGCACTACAATAATAAATATTGAGATAAAAAAGTGTCTTCGACACTTCAACCCCCTAACCCCCATTCATGGGGGAAT
>CAJTYM010000014.1 GCA_910583835.1 uncultured Lachnospiraceae bacterium
CCTGAATCAAATTCCTCTACATATACGCCTGGTGATAAATATTCAGCCATAATCTCCCAGCAAAAGCTGCTTATGCTGCTTATGCCGGCTACCTCCTTTCCTTATCTGAAAATGTTATTTCCACAACATGCTGTTCCTGTTGTATGGTATTTATGAATTATAAAACATTCCACTAAACAAAATTCTAAACAATTCGACTTTTTTTGAACTTTTTCCCTAACTGGTGTAAAATCTGCCGGATTGGTGCAAATCATGGAAAGTCGCGGTAAATCATTTATACTTTCAATTAAGAAGGGGTTGATAGAACATGAACAACGAGAACAGTAAAATACAAATACCCAACGTAGACAAAGGATATAGCGAACGGGCAATCGATACCCTCCTCTCTTCCCTGCAGGCAGACATCATCTTGCTCAACGCCGGAGCCGGCTATGGCAAAACCCAGGTCTTGGCAAATTATGTGCGCCATTCCTCCAGCAAAAGCGCATGGTACAGCTTAAGCAGCACGGACAATGACCTGATGTCCTTCATCCAGAATTTCACGGAAGCCGTTTGCCATGCCATGGGGAATTTCCAAAAAGACCTCATTGTCTCCGCCTCCCTTTCCGATAATATTGATATCGTAATGGAACAGCTCGTACTCTGGCTGGATGCAAAGATAGATATTATCAATGTGATTCTTGATGATTTTCAGGAAATTACCAATCCTGATATTTTTAATTTGTTAGAAATCCTCATCGAGACCATGGATACGAAAATGCGCTTCTTTATCGTGGGAAAACGCTCCCTCCCCAGCTTTTTTACAAAATATCTGCAAAATGGGAGCGCCATCTGCCTGGGCATGGAGGAACTGAAATTTAGCCCGGACGAGATTGCCACGCTTTTAGAACAAAAAGAGGAGAATGCCAGGCAATGGGCAAAAATAATTTACGATTGCACCGAAGGCTGGGCGGTAGGCGTTGCCCAGATTATGAGGCAGCTTAACCGGCACAAAACGGAAGCTACCATGGAAATCATAACAGAAATCTGCGACAAACTGGAAGTATCCGACTATTTCATGACAAAAGTTTATAAAATGCTGCCCTTTGATATCCAGACATTTTTAAAAAGGACTGCCGTCCTTGACTATATGACGCCCCCCATCTGCAATAAGGTGGCAGGAATTTATAACTCAGAGAGCATGCTGCGCTATCTAGTCAGCGAAAACCTGTTTGTGCAGACGCTCGGCGAAGGCAGCAGCCTCTACCGCTACCATTCCATCTTCCAGCGGTTCCTGCTGTCACAGACAACCATGGAGGAACAGCGGTCCGTGCTTCGGACAGCCGCATATTTCCTCCTGAAAACCAACGACAAAATCCAGGCCGCAGAATACGCCTGCCGCGGGGAAGCAACCGATATCATACAGGCGGTTATTGAAACTGCCGGCGATTCCATGTTGGAGGACCGGCTTTACGGAACCATGGAACGCTGGTTTGCATTCCTCTTGGCAAACCATTGTGAACTGTCGTCAAAAGCCAGGTTTATCTATGGCAAATACCTGATGGCGCAAGGACACGAAAATGAAGCGAACAAAGAAATCGCGCAGGCAGGAAAAGATTTCTATGAAGAAGGGCGGCTGCAGGATTATAAGAAAGTCCTGCTGTTTGCCGCGGCAGCCAAACGCAGAGCCGGAGAACTGTTACAGGCACAGCTCTATTTAGAGCAGGCCGCAAAGGATTCGGAACTGCCCTGGAATGAAACGGCGCAATCTCTCTTCACAGAACAGATAAAAATAAAATGCTGCATTCACCAGCTAGAAGAAGCTGCACAGCTTATCACTGCCTATACCGAACAGCATGCGCATTTTCAGGAAAACACCTTCCTTTCTGCTGCGCAATATGTTTTAACAATGCTGGAACAAAAAGAAAGAGCAGCCCTTTCTTTTCACAATATAAGATTCGGCAGCATTCCCGATGGATTCCTGCTGCAGAACTGCCTGTTGGCAGAACAGATGAAAACAGCTTACCTGTGCGCTGATTACCAGGCTGTCAGGCAGGCTGCCAAAGAAATAATCCAAAGTTCTGAGCATGAGACGCTGCAGACTGCAGCTGCCTGGCAATTGCTGGCAGTACTGTCCTGGGAGGAAGGAAACTACCGCAAAGCCATGGAACAGGCCCGCACGGGAAACACCTTTTTACTTAAAAACCATATATGGAATCTGGAACTTTCCCCAAAACATCAGCAGATTTTGAAGGAAATCCACTCCATTCACCGCAGTACCGCAGATACCCAGCATCTCATCTCTCCCAAGAGAGAAATGGAAGCAACAGGTACAGAAGATTTGGGCAAAATAAAGATTCAATGTCTGGACTGCTTTCTCGTATCCCTCCCCGGCGCTAATGGGCAGGAGCTCAAATGGCGGACAAAAAAAGCAAAGGAGTTGTTTGCCTACTTATTCCACCTGCAGGGGCGCAGCGTCTCCCGTGAAGTCCTAATTGAATTATTATGGCCGGACTCCGGGGCAAAGAGCGCCATTGCCCTCTTCCACACAACGCTTTACAGCATCCGCCAGTCCTTTATGCAGGAGGGGTTAGAAGACCTGATTTCCTATGAGCAAAAGAAATACTCCCTCAATATGCAGCTTGTGGATTCTGATTTGGCTGAACTGACGTCATTTCTTTCAGACCAGGAAACATGCGGAAATAATCCGGAACGGATTATGCAGCTCTACCCTGGCAGCTATATGGGCAACAACGGTTATCTATGGTCTTACGGAATGGCAAAAGAACTGGAAAATAAATATCTTGCCGTCCTGGAATCCGGCGCGTCAAAGAGAACGGCGCAAAATAAGCCGGAAGCTGCCATTCCCTTTTTCCGTCGCATGTTAGAAACCGACCCCTACAATGAAGAGATTGTTACACAGCTCATACTCTGCCTTTATAAGAGCGGAAAACAGTCGGAGGCCAAACAGCAATATGACCGTATGCAGCAATTGTACCGGGAAGATTTAGAACTTGATTTTGGCAAAAGCTTTAAGGAAATCGTTGCAAACTGAGGAGGTACCTATGGACAGATACCGCAATTACCAGGAATTCCTGGTTGATCTGGCAGACTGGGGAGATAAAACCCTCGCACAGCAGGGTGATTTCTCTCCCGCCAATTCTTTTTCCACTTTGTCAGATAAAGCTATAAGGAGCGCAGATAAGGGGGTATTTTCACCATTCCTTTATATCTGCCTCTCCTGCCGCCTGCCGGAAGATGAAATGATGCTTCTGGCAGCCGCGCTCTATACCGAGCTGCGCGGGGAGCATTTAAGCCCAGACATCTGGCAGCTGTTTGGGAACAAAAACGCCAGTGATTTTGCCGCCGCAGCGCTGATTTATGAGCCAACGCCGCTCCTGTTTGAACAGGTTTGGGACAGCCGGCAGCAGGATTTCCATATACAGATTCCGCCCCGCCTGCTCCTCTTCTTAAAGGGAATCCTCCTGGAAACACAACAGATTCCCGGCATGTACTGGTACTATCAAACCGGGGAGCAGCTGCCTTATCTGGGAACATCTGCCAGCCTGTACCGGCAAATGGAAGCATGCCTCGCCAATGTCCCGGGCAAAAAACTGCTCTATCTGCGAGGCAAAAAAGGCAGCGGCAGAAAACTCAACTTTGCACACCTGGCGGCGCAGCAGCATAAGAACCTTGCCGTCATCCCCTATGAAACGCTGCAGTCTGCGCAGCAGCTTCGTGATATGCAGGTAGAATGCCTGTTAAACCACGCCATGTTTGTGATAGAACTTGGGCAAGAGGCAGAAGATCTGTCTCCTCTGCTGGATTGGCTCAAAGACGAGGAAATTATCTTTGTCGCTGGCTCCTGGAAAGAACTTTCCTTGGGCAATTCTTCCCGCCGCCAGTACCTCCCGCTTTCCATCTCCTCCCACAAGGTGTTAGGGGACAAAAAATTGTTTGAAACCTTAAGCCTCGCCTATCAATGGGAACGTGAAGAAGAGCGGCAGGATTTCCTTGGCAGATACAATTTCCTGCCGGGCAGGATGCGGGAAATATTAGATTTGGCACAGGCATACGCCCTCAGCGATGGCAACGGCTGTATCGCAAGCCAGCATTTAAGGCGCGCCATATTGCGGGTATCCTCACACTCGCTGGACAAATACGCCAAAAAAATCCGCGGCGTTTACCACATGGAACACCTCATCCTCCCCGCTCCCCAGAAACAAAAGCTGTTCCACATCATCAACCGGGTACGCAACCGCAAACTGGTCTATGAGGAATGGGGATTTATTGAGAAATCAGCCTATGGCAACGGCATCTCCATGATTTTTGCCGGACCGCCCGGCACCGGAAAGACGATGGCGGCGCAGGTCATGGCGGCAGAACTCAACATGGAGCTCTACCGGGTGGAGCTTCCGGCAGTCGTGGACAAATATATCGGGGAGACAGAAAAAAAACTCAGCCGCATCTTCGGCGAGGCGGAAAAAAGCATGGCAATCCTCTTCTTTGACGAGGCGGACGTACTGTTCTCCAAACGGACTGAAATCAAGGAAGCCCATGACAAATACAGCAACATGGAAATTGCTTTCCTGCTGCAGAAAATGGAGGAATACGAAGGAATCAGCATCCTCGCCACCAATTACCTGCAGAATTTTGACAGCGCTTTCCGCCGCCGCATCAGCGACATCATCGACTTTCCGCTGCCCGACCAAGCGCTGCGCCGTCAGATGTGGCAGTCCATGCTTCCCGCAAAGCTGCCCCTGTCAGATGAGATTGACTTTGACTTCCTGGCAAGGCAGTTTGAGATATCGGGCAGCATGATTAAAAACACCCTCATCTATGCAAGCTTCCTTGCCGCGGAAGACTTTGAACCTCTGCTTACCATGGACAAAATACTGAAAGGACTTAGTCACGAACTGGAAAAGAGCGGTAAGAAACTCAGCCGTGACGAATATGGAGAATATGGGCACTTATTTTAAGGATGAGCCAGAAAAAACTCGCTGGGATTCGGGGCAGTCTATCCTGCACAGAGAAAACCGGGAAACAAAAAAACAGGAAAACGGACAGAAACCTTACGAAGTGAAAAACGCTTACGGCAAGCTTGATTACCGCAAGAAAGACAAGAAAACCGGACAGCAGCGGGAGGGCTTTGCCCTGGAGGCTGTGGAAGCTGCAGGCACTCCCGTACACACGGAAAAGGAAAAACACCTCGACCGCGCTTCCATGAAAAAAGTAAACCATGGAGAAAAGAAAACATTGTATTCCTCGGAAGTGCCGCTGCGCAACCAGGCGCTGTTCTACGATATGTCCGGCAGCAAAAAAAGCTCGGACTTCCTAAAATGCATGAAACAGCTTATCCATCGGCGGGGGCATCAGACATTAAAGGACGCATTCGGCTTCTTAGAGCAGGAACCGGAACGATCAGAACTCCTGGCTCAGCGCGAAACGGACAGAGGGCCCCTGCCGCAGGAGAAAGAAGGGGAAACTGCATTTGCCGCACACGAAAAGAATTCACAATCTATTTTATCCTTGGAAGAATTCAGCCAAAAAAACAAGCGCATAGACACTTTAAATAGCCGGCTGCTGCGAAAGGAAGCAAAAGAAAGGCAGCTGCGCAATGAGCTGCAGGCCATGCTCGATGAGCGCACCAAAAAAGAACGGTTCTCCGGCAGCTTAAAACAGGCACTGGAGCATGATGAAAAGCAGCCGGATTCCAAAGGAAAGCGCAGCCATGATATCAGCCGGACCAGGCTTATGCAGCCGCAAACAGAAGATAATGGGGCTGTTTCCGAAAAAGGGGAAGACGGACAAAACGATGGGCAGGATGAGGAACATGTGCGCACATAAATAACGGCACAGCTTACGCTGCGCCGCCTTTTCATAGCTTACTATTTTCTGATATTTATCTTGACCTTTGCGCTCTTGTTCGTGCCATCGGTAGATTTAATCGTGATAGTCACCTTTCCCATCTTGCCCTTCTTTGTGGTGACAACGCCGTTCTTAACCGTTGCAAGCTTGGGGTTGGAAGACGTATAGGATAACGTCTTGTTGGCTTTCTTGCCATTGGTCTTAACAACTGGCTTTATCTTAACTTTCTGACCTGCCTTCACCGTAAGCGATTTCTTCTTGACTGTAATCTTGGTCACGGCATTCTTCATGACCTTAATCTTGACCGTTGCCGTCTTGCCGCTTCCGTCAGCTGCCGTTGCCCTGATAACTACAGTCTTGCCCACTGCCTTTTTCTTGACAGTCACTACGCCCGATTTTATGGATGCACAGCCAGCCAGTTTTGTATCAATAGAATAATTAAGTTTCTTGTTATCTGCATTCTGCGGAGAAACGGCAAATACCTTATTTAAGTCCAGCTTCTTGCCCACAGCAATTTTATAAGTTTTGGCTGCCGGCTTAATAGCAGTTACTTTAACCTCCGATGGCTTTTCTTCCAATTTGACCAGCTTGCCTACTGCTGCCAGCAAATCATTCCTGGCTTTATCAACTTCTGCTTGTGTCGCATTGACATCGGCTGCTACTGCATTGGCACTGTTCAGTTTCTCCTGCATGTTCTTAAAACCTGCAGTCTCATAATCTGCTTCCTTCTTAGACTTCGCATCAGCAATCGCCTGGTTTAACGCCGTCTTATCCGCCAGCTTGGCAAGCCCTGCCAATGCACGGTCTAAATCTGCTTTTTTACTGTCGTAATCAGCCTTGGCTGCCGTCTCCGGGTTAAGATTCTTACAAGCCGCCAAGGCATCCTTCAAGGCTTTCACGCTTGCTGGCGTATATTCCGATTCTTTGATTTCCTGGACTTTCTGCTCGGCTGCTGTAACAGAGCTCTCCATCGCCTCTTTGGCCTCTGCAGTTTCCTTTTCCGTTACAGTAATCAAGGTTATGTCCAAACTTTCTTCTGCTGCCTGCACCTGGGCTTTCGTGGCGCTCGCCCGGTTCAGCACTCTCTCCGCGCTGGCCAATGCACTCTCTGCCGCAGCCCAGTTTGCATAGTCTGCTTTATGCTCTTCCTTCTCCTCAAGCTCTGCTTTCAGCTTATCAAAGGCTATCTTTAAATTCTTTATGCTGACCAAGTCCTCCTCAGCTTTTGCCAATGCCTGTTCTGCCTTGTCAACCTCCGTCTGGCTGGCAGTTGTGGAGGTATTTACCTTCTTAGCCTCTGCCAGCGCAGCCTTAAACGCCTCCAAGCTGCCAGATGTATAGTCTGCCTCCACCAAGTTTTCTGCAGCCTGTACTTTTTTATTCAATTCTTCTTTGTCAATCGCTTTCACAAAACTATAATACGCACGGTAAGTGACGGTATCGCCCTCCTGCGCAGTCACCGAGGCTACTTTCTCCTCACCATTGTACCAGCCAGATTTCCCGGCATCCAAAGCGTAGCTCTGGTTGTCCTTGACAACCTCCGAATCCGGGCTGCCATTGATGACTCCCGGAAGTTCCTTGGAGACGATATTTTTACTCTCTTTCACATAATCCGTGGCATTCTGCCCTTTCAGATATATTTCTGTGTTCTTCGTGGCATAACCGGAAATCCAACTAATCTTATGGTTTTCCATACGGTAGCCGCCGCGGATTGCTGCGAAATTCTTGACAATCCCATTCGTAGGATAGATACGGAAGCCATTGCCGCCGGGCTTTGTCACCTCGTGCTCAATCCCTTGCGGGTCGGTAATGTAAGTCTTCACATTGCCCTTAACCGTATTGCTGGCAGTGTCCATCACAGTACGCACACGGTATACCTGGGTCTCGTCAAACTTCAGCGCATTGACGGTCTCGCCTTTGTCTATCGCTTCTTTCAATTCCGCATCAGTCGGATAATATTTGGCATTATTTGTTACCTGTCCATCGCCATCCTGCGTCTGGAAATATCTCTGGTCGTTATAGCCAAACTTAAACTGAAGCCTTGCCCCATAGTCCCAGCAGCTTTCTGAACTGAATGGCGCGCCGCTGCTGTCGGCTGCCGGAAGATAGATAACCGCACGGTCATGCGTGGGCTTTACATCATTGCACACAATGTCATACTCTGCCACGAACAGACCTTTGTAGCCTTTCAGCGGATGGATTGCATCTAATTTCTCCTGGGCTGTGTCGCCATCCTGCCTCCCCATTGCCTGCGCATCCGCCACTTCCTCATCGCATGGCAGCACATTGACGGTAACGGTAAGCTGGTTGCCGTTTGCCGTACCCGTTACTGTATGCTTTCCAGCGTCTATGCTTTCGTCCCAATCAGCCCACTGTATGTCTGCCGCAGCCATGCCTCCATTATCGGACGTCACCAGCGCTCGCTTGGGAAGGACTGGCGTATTGCCTTCAATTACCGTGTATTCCTTTCCCGTCACAGCGGCAGCATCCAAGACAGAAGCATTATCATTGCCTGCCCGCTGCTGCGAGAAAAACTCCCCCGCCAGACCATCTGCCTGCTGCAAAGAACCCGCCGCATTGTCTGGAGCAGCCGCAGCTGCCACCTGCGCCGGCAGCAAGGTCACTGTCATAGCAGCAACAAGCAGTAATGCATTTGCCTTTTTCCATAATTTCTTAACCATTTCCCTCATCCCTTTCCTAGATTTAAAATATAAATATAAGTGGCTTTATTATAGCATATTGGGATAAAAAATTGCAAGAAAACATTGATTTTGGAGTTTGATTTTGTGCAGATTGACTAAACAAATTTCCCCGCAGCAGAACTGCGGGGAATTAAATCCTGAAAGCTTAAACCATATTACTTTTCATTTCTGTCCTTTTATCAAGCGTCTGAACCTCAACAGAACAATTTGACAACCCATATCTGTCAAACTTATAACGGATATAATCTGAAAAATCATCTTCATGCGTAGATAAGATAAACTGATATTCTGTAAAATCAGTTCTCAAAACCTCCACAAAAGATGCAATATTCAATTCATCCATAGTCTGAATCGGGTCATCGATAAACATACATTTTAAACTCTGTTGTGCATATGTTTTATTCAAGGTAAGTGCAATCGCAATGGCAACAGCCGATAACTGCCCTGAACTTAATGTATATAACACATCATGCTCTTTTCTGCGTTCTGCTGCAAAACGAATTTTTCCATCTTTTACTTCCTGCATCCATATCCCCAATCCTCCCGGATAATTTTGCAGGATTCTTCCCGAGTACAGATAAAATGGGATTTTTAACTGATTTACCAGCTCTGATTTATAATCGCCAATTTCCTTTTTCACTTTGGCACGTAAATTTTTTAAATTATCTTCTACTGAGGTCAACTTTTTCACTCTGTCCTCTAATGTTCTTTGTTCTGTTTCTTTCGCTTCTAATTCCTTTTGCCTGCCCCCATAATATTCTTGTTCCATGTAACGTATTTTGGCTTTCTCCTCTTCCTCTGTTATGACCTTGACCTTCTCTTTACAATTCTGATAATCCAATGATAAAACATTATCATACCGATATTTCTCTTTATGGTCATAATACTCGTCCGAAAGTATAGATTTTAACCCTTTCAGCCAGACAACAAATTCCTCCGCAATTTCATCTGCTTTTTCAAAATCTTCTTCCGTAATCGTATATTTATTGGAAATTCCATATTCCTCGCTTTCTTCTATAAAGGACCGGTAGCCTCTTGATATTTTATCCCAGTCTTCGTATAACTCCTTACAGATATCACTCCCATAACACTTATGCTTCTCCAAATATTCCTCTATCGGTATTTTGCAGTATAAATCGTACACTTTTTTCAAACCGTCAATATTCTGGTCTACCTGCTTCTGCGAATCTTCTTTCCCACTCTCAAGCGCCGTCCGACATGTATCTAAAGTCTGCATTAGCGCTTCTTTATTCTCATAAGGTTGCCCACATAAGGGACATTGGTTATCTGGCAGCCCTTTATAATTACTATCCTGCCAGGCTTCCCACTCTTTCTTCAGCCGCTCTTGTAATCTGGTAATTTTGTCTCTTGCCGTATCTTCGGCTTTTACATTCTTTCGGCAATCCTTAATCTCATTCTTAATTCTTGTTACTTCTTGTAAATCTACCTGTAAACTTAAGATTTCTTTCAGTCTCTTATAATTATATTTTTCATAATCAACCCCACCTTCCTCTCGCTCAGCCGACTCCAAAATCTTCAAGATTTCATGATACTGCTCCATCTCTGTTTTCAAAGAGTCCAATTCTTCTGAATGTCCCTTTAAATACAGAAATTTTTTCAATGTCTCCTTATCTTTTATCTTATCTTCTATCCAATTATTTTTTTCCTCATTTTTATACAATTCTATCTCTCTCGAAAAATATCCTGCCGCATGAACCCTTTCTGCCATTTCTGAAAGTTTATCTTTACTTTTTATCCTGAGATGCTCTTGATTCCACAGGGGATAATTGAGTTCTTTATCTGCAATTAAATCCTTATATGTTACTTGCGACTCTTTATCAATTCCTTCCATCTCTTTTTCTATATTTTTTACTTCCTGCTTCTTCGTCTCAAGCTCCCTAGAATATCTCTTTTTCAAATTCTGAAATACTTTCAATGTTACCTTTACTTTTTGATAATTTTCCTCCTCTTCCTCAATGCCAAAAAGCTTTTGCAGTTCAGCATTCCTATTCTCCTCTGACTTTGACAAAAACTGCAGCCGACCTTCCTGCGATACATAATAAAACTGCAAATAATAATCTAAAATACCTTTCCCTAAACACAATGATATTGCTCTATTTGCTTCTTCAACATCTGTATCATCACAGACAGTTTTCCCATCCCAGACTAACGTTGTTTTCGTCCTTGAGTTAATTTTTGAAGGATTATTCTCAGAACCCGTGCCTTCTAAAAGTTTCCTCTTAATTTTATATTTTTCTTCTTCATCAAATATCCCTGCCACATATGTTTGAGTCCCATCTGATGGATTTTTTATTAAGCAGTCTTCCTCAAATGATATGTTCGTTTTACAGACTTTATTATCAGAAATTCTCTTTACATCTCCAGTAAACAAATACTCCAGCGCATCAAAAATACTGGTTTTCCCATACCCATTGGGTCCATCCAACATTACAAGATTATTTTCACCTATCTTTATCTCTACATGTGAAAATAATTTGAAATTATGTATCACTAATTTCTTTAGACGATATCCCATTATTTTTTCTCCTCCTCGGTATGCCATTTACACAGGAATTCATCAAGTTCCTCCCCTGTATAACCTTTTATGTCTTCAATCTCTGTTAAATTCATTTCTTTGATGTCGTTCCAGAAAATTAATTCTTTGTCATCTAGGCTATTTTCTATTATATCCATCAAATTCTTTTTTGTCTGTTCCTCCACCGCATTTACAGGCAAAAACGGCATTTTTATCAGTATTTTTAAAATGGTTTCAGATATTTCATCAACCTCTATTTTTCCCTCATTTAACAACCTCAGCCTTTGCTGCATATAATCCCACAAATCTTCTTTTCCCATATTCCCCTCAAAATTGCTTAGTTCTTCCTGCGTATAGGTGAGCACCAATTTTTTAAAGCAATAAGGATTTTCCTCCAGCTTTAATACTTCTCTTTCCAAACTCTCATTTTTAATATTTCCCTCCATGCAAAGCAATAGCGTCACATTTTTATCAAATTCTGGCTCTAATCTGTCTCCCAACTCCTGCAGATTCCTATATAAAGTTCTTTGCCGATTCCCTAAATCCAAATTTTTCAGGTCGGCTTTTCCAACATCCAACACAAGAACGTATTGAATACACTGTTCTTGTGATTTATAGAGTGCACAGGAAAACTTTGCTCCAGCAATCATAGACTTTATATAACTGCTCATCTCCTCTTTGCCAATTACAATTTGATAATTATTTGTTCTTAAAATACTGTCTGCCAAATCAAACATTTCTCTCTTCTGTTCCATATATCAATTCCCCTTTTATTTATTCTCGCTTACGAATTTTTCAGCAGCCCATAAACATATATCTTTTTTTTCCGTTATTTTCAGATATGACCATTCATCTTCTGCTCTGGCAGATTCCGTTAGCCGTCTGCACATATCTTTAAGCCTTACTTTCTCCTCTTTCTGATTAGATACTATCAAGGCATCAATCTCCATCCTCTCTTTCGCAAACTCCCTGTTTTCCAAGATATCGCTGCAAATCTTATCTATGGTCTCATTCTCCGTAAGCCCTCTGCCAATTCCTTCTCTAGACGATTGCTGTCTGGGAATATTGATATCTGTCAATATACAATTATCTTTCCCTTTTTGATATACTACTTTGGCATTATGTACAATCTTTCCAAAGTCCATATTGTTGAGCGTATAAAAATAACTGTCTGCAAGACCAGCCGCATCTACAATATTACTGTCTGCATCCAGGCTTTTATTGACATGCGGCGACATTATATGAAATACTCTTTCCAGTTCAACGACAGACAATTCTTGAAACCATAATTTTTTCTCATGCAAATCACACATCCCACAGCCGCTCAGTTGGTCTCCCCTTTCAAATCGACACTCCTCACAATACTCTTCCAATTTTTCATAAAAGATATCTTTATTCCTCAATATTTTATATTCCCTAGTTCCAAAGCTTGTCTGATTTAAAATTCGTTCAAATACAGAAAACGGAATGCCTTTCCGATTTGGCTCATTTTCATGATTATCCGCAACGTAACAATGTATCTGTTCCTGCAGTTCCAAACGATAATTATCTATGTTATTCTCCCGCAGTTCGGCTATTTCTTCTCCCCAATACTCCCGAATCAATTCCTTTATACGTTCCCTTGTGCTTCTCCTGTCCACATTAACATGGTTTCGATAATCATAATATCGAATTCTGTTCAAAATATCATCCTTTGACAAATCAACTTTATCCAGACTTTTCAGATATTTTTCTATCGCACGTCTCAGATTCCCACTCAATATTTCTGAATCCTCTGATACTTCGTCCATAAGACGATAGATATCTTCCCATACCCCATTTCTCTTCGTTTTGAATGTTCCCTTTTTGTTAAAACGTTCTTTTAGTTTTTCTATCTTCCCAGTGATTTCAACATCATCAGAAAGCGCCTTTTTTAAATCTTTCTCTGTCTCTGGGACAAATCCTTCTATTACTTCTTTGACCTTGATATCCCAATCTTCCGTATCCAATTCATTACTTGTGTGAAGATAAGTTTTAGTTTGCTTATCCTCATTATTATTTTGAAGTCCCAAAGCCATTTTGTATAAGGCTTCCTGACAGTCCTTAATACTGTTATCCTTGGTAGCTTTTACCTGATGCGTACTGACTCTCCTGCCCTCAGCATAAATCGAAAAGTCTTCCAAATCTTCAAGCAATAGCTCACATTGTCCTACCGGAAACTCTTTGCCAATCATCTTCTCCAAAACTACAATCAACGCAATCTGTCCCTGAAATTCATAGCCGTTCCAACTCGCCAAGGCATTTCTAGGGTCTTTTGTATTTGGTAAATCCATCCTTATCCCCTCCTGCTCAAATATAAATTATCTGACGTTATTATGCTACTTCCCTATCTTCCCCTGTATCTCCCCTACTAACCGCTGAACCATACTTGCCGGACACATTTCTGATGGTTTCCTCTTGCCATCCTCCATACATTTCCGCAAAGATTTCTCCGCTATCAGAATTGCCTTTTCCTCATTTCCATGCCGCAGTAATTTCTGATATATATCTTTATCATTCTTGGAATACTTCTGTTTCGTAACTTTCTCGAATTTATCAGCAAAACGATTGCAGCAAGTAACAGAATCCATAATTGCAGGAATTTCACCAAAGTATGTATGCAGCCATATTTCAAAACATGGATTAGACCATCCCTGCCCAACGCCGTTTTTCTTAGCTGCTTTGATAATCTCGTCAAAATCCTTTACCTGATCCCTGTCAAACACAATCCAAGGCATTCGATATTGCGTCTCCTTGCCAGCAAGTTCCAATGCTTTTTCCACTAATTCAACTGTCTTTGCTTTCTCTACTTTTATTACCAGACGGTCTTTCAAATCCGGCGGAATACTGTCACGCAGCCCCGTAAAATAATTCTTCTCTGTCTCTTTCGTATCTGTCACAATCAGGTAATATCCCAATTCCGGTACTCTTACCCCTAATTTTTTACTTCTGTCCTTTCTCTTCCCAGCTCTGGATTCACTGGGCTTTCCTCCCCCTTTATTCCCCATCCACTTTCCTTTCTGCCAACATATCCATAGGCTTTAACGCCGGGATTGCCCCATAGCTTCCTGTCAGGTATTTCTTAGCTAACGGCTCATCACGGCGCACTTTATTTCCATCCTCATCCCGGAACTCAGCCAGAGAATACAGTTCAGAGACCCCTTCCCTGTTTTTATTCACCATCCAAATTTCATCCCGGCGCAGTAATTCATTAGAAAACTGCCATACGTCATGGGTCGTAAAAATTAGCTGCGCATTCTGTGTATTGATTTCCGAAGATAAAAATGTCAGAATAATGTTTCGCACCAGCAAAGGATGCAGCCTGGCATTCAATTCATCGACAAACAAAATCCCTCCATTGTCGAGCACTTCTTTCAAAGACGGATATAGTGCAAACATTTTAAGTGTTCCGCTCGATTCTTGTTTTAATGGGATAGAAGCCACCTCATCGCTTCCTGTCATTTTATGGACAGCATCAATGCGATAGCTTTTTCCATTATCTTTCTCTTCATCCTGCGGCAGTTCCTCCACCTGAAAATCTTGTATCGTCTCATCAAATGAGGAAAAATACCTTACCACATTCTCCTGCACATCCCTGCTGTCAACAAACCCTTCCGGCAAAACCCGGGAACGGAAAAAATTCTCTGCCGGGTCCCCAAAATCTATGATTTCATTATTTAAAAACCAATCCCTGACTTTTTTTAGCTTGGCAATACGCAGTTTGGCTCCCAACGACACGATAAGGGATTCTTTGTTCAACGATGCCTTGATATTTTCCACATGGCTTTTAGAAAAGCCGTTCATCTCCAATTCCTCTCCCTTTTTGCGGTAGAAAATTGTCCGGTACTTTCCCCTTGCCGTCTTAGCCTTAGAATACAGCCATTCTTCTACAACCTCATCTCTTTCCAAAGCAAAGCCATATTGGTACGTCTTTCCGCTGCTTTCTGAATTATCAATATAGAATACTTCAAATGTGGTTTCTTCCTCCCGGCTATTCCCATCAAAAAGAAATGGTAAAACTTTCAGATAATGGTTCCCTTCTCTCCTCCTACTCTCTTCCTCTCCGCCAAAATTGAAAGATTCCTCCACATAATAGCTCATATATTCAAATGCCGCATATACGTTAGACTTCCCGCTGGCATTGGCGCCATAAATTGCCGCAACTTTCAACAACTTATCATTGGCAGTCTCTGCTACATGTTCCTCATGCTCTGATATCTTTGTAGCGGACAAATCCAAAGAAACCTCATCGCGAAAAGACTTGAAATTTTTAAAATTAAATTGTATCAACATATCTTTGTCCTCGTTTATCTGTAATCAATATCTCTTTTTATATTATATCCATTTAAGCGGAAAATCAACATCTAATTTCTAATAATTTGAAATTAGATGTTGATTTTTAGAAATAATTCTATTTTTCTGCATTTTTTATTTTAGTAAATCATCATCCTGCTGCGGCTTGCGAATCTCAATGAGTTGCAGCACATCGCGATATATATCACCGCCATCTTCTAAATCAATCATGAGCCATCTCTGCCCATTGCCCTCTCTGGTCTAATGGTAAATTTCCTGCAATCTGGATGAACAGACCGGCAATACAGATTCCACCATATCTTTTTCTTTCGGCCCAACAACAACCAAGACGGTAAAATACTGTTCTTTAGGGTAGATAACACATAAAGATTTCCCTGATTTTTTAAATTTTATGTTCCAGCCTTTCTCCAAGCTGCAGGAACTGAATTCAATTTTTTCCTTTGTCTTATATTTTTCTTTTATTGTAGAACAGAAATCACCAAAGTGCGGATTTGCAACATACTCCTCTATTTCATTTAAATTTGGGCAATACTCTCGATTCTGCAAATTAATCATACATAATGCTCCTTGTTCCATTTTCTTAGCCTGCTTACACGCTTTAAAACTATCAGCAGTTTCCCACAAACACATAGTCCAGATATTTTCCGGCAGCTTCGGCAAGGCAATGTACCTGCGCCACCTCTGTCGCATCACGGTCTGTCATGTGGTATCTGGGGAAAAACCGGGTGATATGGAGGGGAATCTGGGCTATTGATGCAATCCAGGCTGCCTCTTCTTCCATTTCCTCTATGCCGTCATTCTCGCCGGGGACAATCAAGGTGGTAAGTTCCACATGGCAATGCTTAGAAGCATGAGAAATAAATTCCTTGACCACCTCAAGGCTCCCGCCCAGCTTTTGGTAATATTCTTCCCGAAAACCTTTTAAATCAATATTCATGGCATCTATATAGGGAAGAAGCTCATCCAGGACCTGTATAGATGCAGTTCCGTTCGTGACAAGCACATTTTTCATTCCGGCATCTTTCACAAGCCTTGCCGTATCGCGCACATATTCCCAGCCCACAAGGGGCTCATTGTAAGTAAACGCCACCCCGATATTGCCATTCTTTTTGTAAGCCAGCGCTCTGGCTGTCAGCTCCTGCGGGGAAAGGTAAACCGTTTCCACGGAAGAAACGCCAGCCATAGAAATCTCATGATTCTGGCAAAATGGGCATTTTAAGTTGCAGCCATAGCTTCCCACAGACAAAACCATGCTACCGGGACAGAACATATGCAGCGGCTTCTTTTCAATGGGGTCCAGGGCAAGAGAAGTTACCTGTCCATAATTCTCACAGCGGATAGTCCCGCTGTCATTGATTCTCGCCCGGCAAAGTCCACTCTGCCCCGGTTTCAGGCGACAATGATGCATACATGTGTAACAGATTGTTTCCATAATTTCCCTCTTTTTGCAAAATTTTTAGGAAAACACTAATGAAAGATTTCCCATGCTGGATTCTCACTGCAATACAGCATAATTTATTTGTAAATCCGTGTGCATCCGTTTCCTTAGAAATGCCGGACAACCTCAAAACGTTCCAGGGAAACAGCTTCCCGCTCACCGATTCCTGCCTTACGCTTGGCAATGGCAATCTGTTCTTCCACGGTGTCTACACCGTCCAGATTGGGGAGCAGCAGCCCCCTTTTGCGCCCTTTGCTCACAACCACGCCGTATCTCTTAACATCCAGCATAGCCGGGGAGTCTATTTTCTCCATTTCACCCAGCACGTCCACGCTGATGGTCAGCCTGTCAAGTTCTGCAGGTTCCACCGGGGCAAACCTGGGGTCTTTTGTAGAGGCGCTGACGGCGTTATGGATAATCTCTTCGGCAACTGAGGAACAGGTAGCTGCAAGCGTTCCGATACAGCCCCGGAGGCTTCCCTCTTTCTTGATGGAAACAAATACTCCGGCTTTCTGTAAATACATCTCTTGCGGCAAACTTTCCGGCAGGTTTATGATTTCTCCAGTACGGATATATGTTTCAATGGTGGCCCTTGCCAACTTAACGTAAGAATCTTCCTTCTCCTGCCTCTGCGCAATCTCCTTGCGTTGTTTTTCTTCGTAACGCTCTTTAAAATTCCGTGCCTTATCCTCGCCGCATACCTGATAGCAGCAAACTCCATATCCAACGCCAAACGGTCCCTCGTAGGACAGACGTTTGGCTTCCACTTTTGTCCTGTCCAGTGTACCTGCCATAATCGTAAAGGAGCGGTGCCCGCATTCCCCTGCCTTCTCACAGAAATCCTCTGAAAAATCAAAGAGGTCCATAAATGCCCCTGTTTCCATAACATCCATAATACGGCTGTCATATTCCGGTCCCTCTTTGCGGTAGCCGTAAGGTCCTTCTTCTTTCAGCCGGTGGGACAAATCGCCGCTGGCAATTATTACCGTTTGCCGGTTAAGGAAATCCGCCGTTTCCCGAATCGCTTGTCCGAGTTCATAGTGGGTGGTAAGGGAACAGCCGGAAAGCCCAATTCGTACCAACTGGTAATCCTGCCAGTATTGATTCACAAAAAAGAGCGGGACCATCGTGCCATGGTCCAGGGATTTGCCCCGCTGCCCAAGCATTCCGGCAGGAAGATTCTTATTATCCGCCAGCTGGCAGAGTTTATCTGTAAATTCCGTATCATAGAATACTTTCATTCCTACATGGCTTGCCCCAAACTGCCCGAAATCGCCTTTGGCTTCCTTTCCGGGAGAAATATGAAAGTAATCCGCATACATTGTCTGATGCGGGGAGATGAGGATAATCGTCTCCGGCTTTAGCATACCGATTCTCCTGGCAATCTCATGAAAGGCGTTGATGGTATCCTGTATGGCTCTTTCCTGCCCTTTTCCGATATCCGGTATGATAAGCGGCGGGTGGGGAACCATGAATGCTGCAGTTATTCCCATTGTTTCACTCTCCTTGTAAGTTCTGTTTTCATTGTAATACACATGAAAAATTATGTCAACGGAAGAGACTCCTAGATGCATTCTCCGTGTCGATTCTGCCCTCCAGGCTTTTGCCAGATGGTTTTGAAAGTTCTTAAGCATAGGCTTTTTTATCCGTCACTTAACGGCAACATGAATTCGTTTTGAAATATACAGCCCAACTATGATAATGATTGCTGTTAAGCTCACGATTATTCCTTCGTTTAGCAGAGGCGTATTATATTCCAAAATAATATTATGTTTCCCCGGCTCAAGAACTATTGACATAAACATCGTATCCGTATTATAAATCTTCTTTTTTTGTCCATCTACATACGCCGTCCAGCCAATGCTATAGGGTACGCTGAATTGAAGTATTTTTTTATCTTCAACTTCAATAGTAGCGCTAATAGAATTTGTGTCCACAACAAATTTTTCAAACTTTCCTTCCAGCATATCCGCTTTATATAGATTATACTTTTCCATCGGATAAGCAAATAGTTTTATGCTATCAAAGCTGAATATTCCTGCATTTGGAAATGCAATCGAACAATTCTTCAATCCTTCCGCAGAATATCCTAAATTTATAGTTACATCATCGCCAACATAGTATTGATTCTTTTCGCTCAACAATGTAAATTGTTTTCCTGCACCTTCCATGTTCACCCAGCACCGATTCGCCCAACTCCCATTTATAATCCTTAAACCGTTAAAGACAAGATATGTCTCTGCATTTTTCAGACTATGAAATGTCAGATTTACCTTTCCTCCGCCTTCATTTACCTGAATTTTGCCTTCGCTCAACTGAACATTTTCTGTACTGGAAATTCCAAATGGCACTTGTACATAATTATTTTGATATTCGATTTCTTGAATGCCCTCTATACTTTCCCCAAGTACCGCCCCCTGAATAAGCGCTTCCTGCCGTTCTAAAGCGGAAAGAGCATCATACTCCTCCTTATTTATTATATTAGAATATGCATATGCAATGGGCAGCGCCTGCCTGTTTACATATATATCTCCATCTTCCCCACTAGAAAACAATTCAAAGCCATATGGCTTTAACTTTTCGCTTTTCTTGGGACAAATAAAATACTTAACAGAAAAAATGTCATTAAGTATAGCCCTTCCATCAAGTCCCGTCAATTGAAATTTGTACCGCTCCGTATTCATAGACAGTTCTTCAAACAAACGACTTACATTATCTGCCAATAAACTATTATAAACTGCAGTTCCATTATATTTGTAATAAACAGCAAAATTTGTCTCATTCCATGGTGTTTCCACCCTATAAAATGAATCATCTGCAATGTTCTTAACTTCTGAAATATAATTTGAGTCAAAGACAGCATTAACATCTTCATCTATATATGCAGAAACAGAATCATTCAGAAGCGGATGAAAACTACATATTATAAACACAGCCACAGATGCAGCCACAGAAATTAGGAGCAAACTATTCCGAAACACTTTGACACGTTTTGCGCCAGAGCATAAACATACCACCAACATCTGGAGAATTATGAGGCCTGAAGAAATGATGATGTATAAATTATTATACTTTATACCCAATAAGAAATATCCAGCGCCTAAGAATACCGTTACTATAACAATTGTTACCAGTTCCTTCATGGATAGTTCAAAAAAATGCGGTATGGCATATGCTACGATGATTCCCAACACAAAGGCCAGCCCAAAACACCACCTGTTACTTACATATCCGCCGCCATTAAAAATTTTCCCAAAGAACGGAACCACTGAAAACAGCGCTGTTATGAAAAAAAATGCTTTTATTATCTTTGCTTTAGCGTCCTTTTTTATCAGCAATATCATGATAGACAATAATACTATCGGCATAAAACCAGTATACATTTCATACCCTGGATTTTGTGCCGGCGAAAAAAAGCCCAATATCAAGCTTTTATAATAAGAGATATCGTAGCAAAAAATACTGCCGACATTTTGGCTGCTGTCTCCCGAACGGCAGCTATTTAAAAATGCATATATTCCAGGCAGCCATGCAAAAGCTGCCAATAATATTCCTAACAGATAAGATCCGGCAAGCATACATCCCTCAGAAAAGAATTCTGCAATATGTTTATGGAACAATTTGGGCGCTAATCTGACAAAGCAATATACTACTACAAGAACAGAGATTATATATCCCAGATACCAACTGATAATAAAAAGTATACATGACGAAATTGTTAAAGTACGGATTTTTCTCTCTTCCAGAGCACGTTCTACACCAATTAAACACAAAGGAAAGTAAATCAAATAGTATATAAATAAAAGATATCTGCTAACCGCGAACAGGGCAAAGCCACAAAATAAATACACAAGGGCACCCGCCACTGACGCGAATCTGCCGGAAATTTTTATATATTTGCAATACTTTAAAAATACGATACCTGCAATATATAAAAGCGCCATACTTACAAATTCATAAAATATTGGATAATACGCTTCCGGGCATAGAACACCTAATAACACAATCGGGTATTTCGTAATATATATAATGGTATCCATCCCAAACCCGGTATTATAGTCAATTAGCGGTATTTCGCATGTTCCTTTTACGAACAGATTATGCAGAAATTCTTTCATATGAGTTATTTGCTGTACGACAGAGGGGTAGCCCTGTATATAAGCATCTCCCTGATATAGCAAGGATTTCCCCGCACTATGAAAACACCACAACAAAAGAACTGCCAAAACAAAAAAAATCCCCGAAAACAAAGCATAAGGCTCTATTTCACTTTTCCTGCTCCCGCTCAACTCCCGATATTTAATCATATCTTACCTTCCCAAAACTTTTTTCAATGCATGTTTACATGTGTATAAAAAACCATGATCTATGATACATTGTATCCCGCCTCTGACTTTTCGCGGAATAAATGTTATTTTTCTTCCTATTTTAAAGGAGGCAGAATTATGCACACATTCCAGCTGATAGATCAAATCTCTCTTGTGTGCATTCACGAGATTAATTGTATTGCTCATTTCTATTGCGCTGTTACACACATTATCAATATAAGCCATTATCAATTCTTTACGAAACCCTGCTCTGAACGCATATCTCCACCACTCTTTCGAATAGCAAACGCTAAGGGACTCCCAAGGTTTGATTCTGTCTGCATAATGGATAATAACAGGATGCTTTATGCCATAATCCCATTCTTCTCTGCTAAAACATTCTTGAATGCCCGGATTCGCATCATATTCACCGTCATGCAGCAAATTATATTTCGTCATTATATTATATTTAAATTGCAAATGCCGAATTTTACCGAAACAAGCGACATTAATAATATCCTGATCCTGTGATGAAAAATTTCTCTCTAATAAAACTCTGAATTTCTCTTCTAAGTTATCTCTTCGCATCTTCTCCAGATTTATTAATAAGACGCCGGCATTTATATAATCATCCATCACAATACCTTTTTCCTTCTCTTGTCTCCTTCTATGATCCTCAGGATAATAATATCCCGGCGCCCGAACACCGGCAACATACCTATCATCTACGCTTGTCCTATAAAGTTCTGACAAATCATCCATTACGATCAAATCAACGTCCAAGTATATACACTTATTGACATTTTTTAATATCGTTGGTAATTGTAAGCGGTAAAACGTAGCCGCCGTAATATGATTAATCTGCATATCAATATCCTGATATTGATTTTTCATATCTACGAAGTAAATATTGCACCTCTCATATTTCTTCATCAGTTCCAAAATGAAATCTTCTTTTTCTTTCTCAAAATCCCCTGACTTCAAAACGTAAAAATCATAAAAGGTCTTCTTTTGGGCATTCTCCAATATGGAGACCAGCGTCACGCACATAGGGACAGCATAATTATCATCCGAAGCCAAAACCACGGGAATGGTATGATCCCCCTCTGCAATCATAGTTGCATAACATTTCGCTTTTAATCCCTTGGACAATAAATAGGTTATAAATATGCCTGTTAGCCATTCTGACACAAACAAACGCTTTCCTGTCAAATCTACCCTTTTTTCAAGTTCAAACGTAATGCTGAAAAACCACTCTGCGTACTCAAAAAAGTCTTTCCTGGAAAATATAAACATATTACAAAAATATGCCTCATGGCCTTCTAAATATTTCTTTGCATAAGGCTCAAAATCAGGATATTTTTCTTTTAATATTTCTATTGCACATTCCAAATCCGTAATATCATGATTATTTTTATAATGTTCGTACATTGACGTTCTGTAATGAGGCTTCGTACAAATAAAATCATATTTTTCGACTGCTTGTTCAACCACTGCCGGACTATAATTAATAGTATCATAGTAATCATCATCTATATCTAAACAATCATAAACCACCTGAGGCATATCCTTAAAGATAAAATGTCTTCGATAATGCATAAACCCTATATATTCGGGATTTCCTAATTTCTCATAATTCTTCCAGGCCCAATATACCGTTGTCATCTCATTATATGTGCCGTTTTTGTCAGATATATTTTCTCCGCTGTTATCTCCAATTGTATTTTCCAACAGCCAGCGCAATTTAGGATCGTCACTGCTCATTCGCTTCAGCGCATTGTCTCTTCCGGCATGTATTGGTGTCAGTATCTCATCTTTAAATAAATAATCCGGTTTATGATAGGATAGCAATATTTTTACTTTACTCACCTGCAGTTCTCCTTATTTCCCTTACAATATTCTTTGACCTTAATCGGAATTGCCATTATCTTTTTTCCGACTTTAAACGTCGTAGAATTCTTAATATTTTCATATTCCGCATTCGCCTGTTGCGCCATGATTTTTTCTCGCTCTACCTCTTTTTGTTCCCATTCATAAATAAGCGGAACTACGCCCTCTTTATACCCAGAATCGTCAGGCATGCCTGTCCTGTCTATCAGGCTATCTGCTTCCAATAAAAGCCGCAAAACTTTATCACTTCTACTTTCCAGCCCCAAAATTATTTTGTCTTTATACTCTCTCAACATTCTGTCAACCGTTAAATAATGCAATTCTGACAATCCTTCTTCACGCGACATCGTAAGATTGTCAATGAATCCATTTAAAACCGCACAAATTCTTTCTTCGTCCCATTTCAAGTTCTGATGTCCAAAACGGTAGCAATAAGCTACTCTTGGCAGTACATAAAACCTTTTCGCTGCAATCATCGCTTTCACAAAAAAAGGAGGATCCTGAAAACGGATATACGGCGGAAAAAAGATTTCATTCTTTATTAAAAACTCCCTATTATAGATAAAACGATAAAAGCCGTAATCAAATTGATAATCTTTATACTCAACATATCCCTCCCGTTCAAAAGTGTATTTTGTGTACACCCCCAGAAATTCCTTCCGTATCCATTGCCCATCCTTATGATCTTCACTTAAGGACCCTCCGCAGATTTGAACTCCATGTGTCGTTGCTGCTTGGTACAGATCTTCCAAAATCCGTTCGTCCAAATAATAATCATCTGGGTCCATAAATGCAACATACTCCCCTTTTGCTTCTCGGATTCCACGATTCCTGGCCGCTCCTACCCCCTTATTTTCCTGCGTTATAACCCGAATCCTTGAATCCTGCTCGCAATATGCCTCCAATAAATCTAAGGAACTATCCGTAGAACCATCATTGATACAGATCAATTCTATGTCAAAAAGCGTCTGCTCCCGAATGCTCTTTATACACTGTTCCAAATATTTTTCCATGTTATAGACAGGAATCACAACAGATATCTTCAACATGTTTCCCCCTCCATACTCCTATAGGGTACACAAAAACTTATTATCTTCTGATGTAATAATTCTGGTTTCCTTATTCCCTTTATAAGCACCTTCCTCATATGCTATCCCATGCTCCTTTAACGTTGTCTCAATCAATTCCACCGCATTGCATTCTCCCTGACGATTTACATCATCCACCATAATGACAAAGGAATTTTCCAAATACTCAGGTATCAGCTTCAACACATCTACCCTTGCGTAAATATTCGCATCTCCTCCAAAAGGTGCATCAATCGAAATCAAATCATACCTTCTGTCAGCCAAACTCTGAAAATTCTCATAGACCAGAACCGCTGGATCATCCAACAAAGCTTCTCTAATCAAGTTAAGACATACAATTTCTGTACTGTCAGAAAGCTTATGCTCCTGTCCAAAGAATTCAATCCACTCTCTGTCATGCTCTACTACCCGATGGCAAACTCTTGACTCCGAATCTGCATATTGCGTAATCATGTGCGTAGACTGCCCTAATCCTAATTCCAGAATGGACTTCGGCTTTGCCTCATTCAGAGCACGATACAATGCATACAGATACTGATAACCAACTGCCCATCTTCCCGGATAGAATGAACGGTTTTCCAACCACCTTGAATGGCTGATGGCATCTCTAAACACCAATCCCCATACTGCTTCGTCTGCTGCATTGTGCGTCTTGTCTGCAACGCCGCTGATTTTTTTAATCCGAAGATTATTGTCATGAACCTCATCTCTTACCTTTTGAATATTCTGATGAGAATGATGCACTTCATCCCTTACGCCTTTTAATGTGCCAAACGAATTGTGCACCTCGTCCCGTACACCTCTTATTGTGCCAAACGAATTGTTCACCTCAACCTGTACAGCTCTTATCAATGTCAGACACTCCCTTATATCTGCCCGCATAAGTTCCAATTCTTTCTCACAATTCAAACAATCCACTTTCTCATTCAACTTACGGATGCTATTTCTTGTCGCTGGCAAACACTCAAGGAGTTTCTCCTTCAAACTCATATTTTCTATCCGCCTTTCAAACGCCTTAAAAATTGTGTACATTTTCGCCACTTAGTACCAAAGCAATCTAATGTGGATTGTATCAGAAAAATGCACAAAAGTCAACAAAAACTAATGTTAAACTATATTCAAAACGCCTGTTTTTAGGCGTTTTTTAAGTGACAAAAAAGTACACATTTCTGCAAAAATATCTGCTTACAGTAACTTGGCTTTTTGGTAAACCTCTGACCTGTAACGGAACGTTGATAATGGCATTCCACAGGACTTTGCCGCTGCTGTTCCCATAAGTTTCCCCGATTTCCAGAGCTTATAGGCTTCATGGAAGCTTTCTGGCAACGGACATGGAGGTCTGCCAAAACGTACCCCTCTGGCTTTTGCTGCTGCAATCCCTTCTGCCTGACTCTACCGGACTGTTTGTCTATAAAGATGTTCTTGGCCGGAATTGACAATTCTTGGAATGCCATTGTCTGCCTGTCCTCATTCTGGTCTCGGCTGCTGACCCGGATATATCCGTATATATTTGCCATGTTTTTATATCCATCCCTTTCATTTCGCTCAGGCACAAAACGCTATGGAAACGTTTCCCTGATTTTATTTTTTACCTGCCTTTGGATTCCCCATACGACCGTGCTATGTCTCTCACTCTTTCAGTAATTCCTGCGAGCGGAAATATAAGAATCACTGGGCAGTTCACCATCTGGGCATAAAAACAGCCAGACGCCCCTGCTTCCAGAAAACCATCTGACTATATAATATTATGTTATCCAATTATATGATTTAATCGCTTATCTATCAATATTTATTTTCTCTATAAAGTAATTTCAGTGAAACTTTCAGAACAAGCACCTCTAACTCTTGCCAAATATGCACAACAGTACAATACTTTCTATTCCCCTTCGTCAACTATCCATGCAAGCATTTCTATTTTCCTAAATGCCCTGTGGGTGCATTGCTCGCGGGAATAACGACAAAAAACTCCTTTTGAGCAAGAATTCTCATTTCCTGATTCTTACCCAAAAGGAGTGCTTCTTTCCCTATACAGAAACTGAAATATTTATATCGGTATCCGTTATTTAATATTCGTTGTACTAGTAAAAAAGGGTATGCTGCCGCCTGTAGGCATCGTTATCTTTCTGGCTTAGCTCGCTCTCTACCTGCGCCAGTTTCTTCTCCAGTTCTTTTACCTTCTGTTCGTCCCCGGCAGCTGACTGAATCTGCTGTTCCAACTGCTGCTTCTTCTCTTTCAGCCTTTTAATTTCCTTGTCAACCCCATCCGTATTGCCGGTACATTTCTCGGCAGGTTTTCCTGAATTGTCTGCATTTACTTTCGGTCTTTTGCCATCTCCATTTTCATCAGGGCTACCCACCTTTGCCTTCGGCTGTTCCTCCTCATCCGCATTACCTGTTTTCTTGGGGTCATCATAAAAAACTTTCTGGTTACCGTTCTCATCCTTTCCTATCCGGTACAGGCCGCTGGGCTTGGCAGATGATTTTTCGCTACTGACATATTCATCATGCGAAACAGATGATTTATCCGCTGCCTTTCCGTCATTCTGCCCTTTTTTAGTTTGCTCCGCTTTTTCAGCCCTCGCAAGCGACTGTTTTTCTTTCAGCTGCTCTGCATAATTGGTCTGGGAACGATTATAACTTCCATTGATTTCCATTGACATAATCCTGCCTCCTTAAATTTTATTGTCGGGCAGTGCAATCCGCAAAACACTGCAGCCTTTCTGCCTTCCATAACTTCCTTCGGCTGCATAAAACAGGGAATAAACCAATTTGCAGCGAACTGCTCTGTCAATGCGGTAAAATGAAGTCAAATACCCCGCAGCAAGCTATGGGGCATGACCTACAATCAGTTAAGTTCAAACTTCTGTACCATTTGATTCAGTACTTCGGCTTGTGAAGCCAGTTCTTCCGATGTTGCGGAGGTTTCCTGAGAGGCAGCGGAGTTATCCTCCACCCCACGAGCAATCTCTTCAATCCCGATGCGGAGCTGGTTCATGTTTTGTGCCTGAATGGCAGCATTTTCAGCCGTCTCCTGTATCATTTCATTTACATGTGCAATGGCGGCTACTGATTCCTCGAGCGATTCCATGGCGCCAGAGGCAATCGCATTTCCTTTGCGGATTTCTTCCATGGAAATTTCAATCAGTTCTTTTGTTGTATTTGCTGCTTCGGAACTTTCCAGCGCCAGTTTGCCAATTTCATCTGCGACCACAGCAAATCCTCTTCCAGCCTCGCCTGCCCGGGCAGCCTCTATGGAAGCGTTTAGGGAAAGAAGATTAGTCTGCGATGCAATATCTTCAATCGTCTGGATGATGCCTACAACCTGCTGGGAGGTTTCATGTATCTTGTCCATGGCATCCATCATCTGCTGCATTTTTTCCTGATTCTGCTCAATGAGCATAGCGGCCTGTGTGGTAGCATCGGCAGATGCCTCCGCTCCTTTGCGGCTGTCTTCTACCTGCTCGGCAACGGTGGCCGTAGTCGCCGTAAGCTGTTCAACGGATGAGGCCTGGTTCTGCGCCCCTTCTGCCAGAATCTGGGAAGCGGATGCAAGCTCTGAGGCTCCGACGGATACATGTTCCGAACTTTCGTTGATTCCGGTCATTACCTGGCTCATGGAATCAGAGATATTGAGAAGGGCTGTCTTTATTTTCTGGAATTCTCCCACATAGTCGTTCTTCAGGGCAATGCTCAGCCTTCCATCGGCAATTTCGGCCAGAACTTCAGCCGTCTCATCTATGTATACGATATATTCTTTCAGTCTGCTGACTGTTTTCTGGATGGAAGCGCCCAGTTCACCGATTTCATTCTCGCTTGTAATATGAAGGCTTACATCCAAATCCCCGGCAGCAAGCTGCTGTGCGGTGTGGTTAAGTTCCAGAATGGGCCGCGTAATGCCAGCGGAAATCTTCCGGATGCTGAGGGTGATGAGCACAATACCGGCAGCAAAGAGGACAATCAGTGCAATCACCATGAGAACCAGCGTTGCATAATATTCCGACATTGGCAGACAGCTAAGCACAACATAGCCGATGCCCTCGGCATGCTGCAGGTAGCCGAACTTTGTCGTACCACCCGACTTATATTTTAGGAATTTATCCTGATCGGATGTAACTGCGTTGACAACGCTTTGGGATATGTCAATATCCTGTATATTCTGCTGGATTATGTCATTCTGGGGATGGTAAAGAAAAGTTCCGCTTGCAGTGAGCAACAGGACGTATCCCTTGCTGCCAATCTTATATTCACTCATGATTTCCGTCATATGGTCTAAGGCGATATCTATGCCTACCGCCCCCAGGGCATTTTCACCGGCATCGTCATAAACCGGGGACACAGCGCTTAAAATCATTTTACCGGATGCTGAATCCACATATGGCTCCGTGAGAACGGTCTGCTTTGCCTCAACGCAGCCATACCACTCGCGCCCAGTGACGTCCCAGCCTTCCTCGGTTGTAAAGCCATCCGACTGCGTAAGCACGCTTGCGTCCAAATCAGCGATCCATACAGATAGGATATTTTCCGTATCAGTATTGGCAATGTTCAGAAGATTTTGGGCAACTGCCTCCATCTTCTCGGCTTTTAAAATATTATCGCCAGCTTTCGTCTCCGTCATAACGTGCTTGATTTCCGGATTGACGGCAAGCTGTTCTGCGCATTTGGAATATTTTTCCAAAAATCCAATCAACTGGTTCGTAGCGGCATTGGATTCTTCCGTCAGCTCCGTTTTTTTGGAGGAAATGCTCAGCCATCCAATCATGCATGTTGCAACAACCGCTATCAACAGAAATACCAGCACGACGCAGCCGCCGATTTGGCGGAGGATTTCATCGGCAATCCGTTTTTTGGCCGCTGCAGGGTTCTTTTGTTTTTTCATAATGATAACCTCCCAATGTATATTCTTTTTTTATTATATTCCTATTTGCAGTTCAGCACAATAAAAATTTCGCGGTTTATCAAGAAACCAGCAGACACGCGCAAGATAGAACTGAATTGCATTTTTACCATTTTATGTCCCAAACGCCAAAATAGGCTATACGGTTCCTACCCATATAGCCTTATATTCCGACACCAGAGAGTATTGAAAAAACATAAAGAAACTTAATATCTGTTGTACTTAAAACACCAATGGTTCTTACGCCCTCATCGCTCCATCGACTGAGAGCACTTCCCCAGTCACATAACTTGCCATGTCGCTTGCAAGAAACACAAATGCATTTGCCACGTCTTCAGGCTCCCCAATCCTGCGGAGGGGAATTGCTGCCGCCATTGGCTCAATCATTTCTTTGGGCAGGGCCGCTACCATATCTGTCCTCGTAATGCCAGGCGCAACCGCATTCACGCGGATGTTGCTTGGTCCTAATTCCCTTGCTAGGGAAAGCGTCAGCCCGTTGACCGCGAATTTACTTGTTGGGTAGGCAACCCCTCCCGGCTGTCCGCTGATGCTTACCATGGAACTTGTATTGATAATGCAGCCGCCGCCCTGTTCTTTCATAATCTTTACGGTTGGCCGAATGGCATAAAAAATGGAATTCACATTCAGGCTGATAACCTTTTCAAACTGTCCCTGTTCATAATTATCAACCTTTGTGCTGTCGGAAATTCCGGCATTATTCACCAGAATGTCAATTCTTCCGAACTTTTCTTTCACAGCTTCTATTGCTTCCTCCACGTTCCTGGCATCAGAAAGATCCGGATAAGCGCCGTCTACTTCCCAGTCTGGATTCTCATTTCTTAAAGATGAAAGCGCCTTGTCTACCGTTTCTTTTCTGGAACCAAACAGGACTACTTTGGCCCCATTTTCTAAATATTTTTTTACAATTGCAAATCCAATCCCGCGTGTTCCTCCTGTTACGACTGCCGTTTTGCCTCTTAACATATTATTTCCTCCTAATTAAAATTAATCTTGTCTAAATTTGATACCTTATTTCATTATCTCACACTTTTCCTTAAAATAATATATCTTTTCAGAGAATTTACCGTTAAGGTGTAGTTCAGCCTTTAAAATATTTTTTACAGTTTCCACAGCGGCTATCTGCTCCCACATATAAAAATATTTATGCGACATTTGCCATGTCATCGGAAAGCAATAAATAATAGGTGCTTATCAAATAGTTAATTCCATTCGCTTTTTTGCTATTTCGCAAAAAACCTCCCTGACCATCTCATACTTAGATGAATCGCGTAGGATTGCGGAAGGGTGGTAGGTCGCGGTCAGCGCACAGTTTTTGCGGTAAATCCACGTACCATGCTGCCTGGTAATTCTAAAATCCGCGGAAATAATGCGCTGTGCGGCGACACGCCCCAGGCAGACTATGATTTTAGGCTTTAGAAGATAAGTCTCATATTTGAGGTAGGGAAAGCATGCTTCTTTCTCCTCGTTTTGGGGATCACGGTTTCCTGGAGGGTGGCATTTTACAATATTGGTAATGTAAATTTCTTCCCTAGTCAGCCCGCAATCCCGCAGAAGGCTGTCCAAAATTTCCCCGGAGCGTCCGACAAACGGAATCCCCTGCTGGTCTTCCTGCCCGCCGGGAGCTTCGGCAATCAGCATAATATCTGCCTGGCGGCTTCCACGACCCATGACGGGTCGGTTTCTGGTCCTGCTCAGTGGACAGCAGGTACAGGCGGCGATATGCTGTTCTATGTCGTTCCATGTGTATTGCATAGGTTCTCCTTACTGCGATTCTGCTTGTTCTTGACCTGTTTGTCCCTAAATGTCTTGGTACTCTGTATTACCATGCTCTAACTCTAAAACTCTCCACACTTCTTTGTTAGCCTCTTCATAGCGTCCCAGTTTTTGCAATGTCATCCTTAAACTATCATGATACTTTGCATTATCTGGCTCCACTTCCAATGCTTTCTGCTTCTGCTCCAATGCTTCCTCATAACGCCCCAATTTATGAAGCGTTTTTCCAAGGCTATAATGGTAAAACGCATTATGTGGTTCCAGTTCTACTGCTCTATGAACCTCCTTTAACGCCGCTTCATAACCTTCCAGTTTATGAAAAACACTTCCCAACCAATAATGATAACGCGCATTTTGAGGATTTTTCTCTATCAGTTTCTTGAAAATCTCCATTGCCATCTGATATTGTCCCAAATAAACTAATGCCACCGCCTCACGAAATAAATCCTGTGATTCTGTCTGGCTCGTGATGTTCTGGACCGCCTGCCTTACTTCCGCTGTTTCAGGCATCTGATTGTCTGTAATATCATTTTCTTCCTGACTGATTTTCTTGTTGATGGATGTCTGTTCTGTAAAACTATCAATGGCATCGGACAACATTTTGAATCGCTTTTCTGCATCGCTGATAAAATCTTCTTTGGAAGGCAGCTTATACTCAAAAATGTCTCCCAACAGGTACAGCACCTCGTCAAAGCCATTGTGTTTGACTAGATACCCTTCTGATTGGTCAAGGAATTTCTCTACAGTTTCACTCATCTTATCGGTCTTATAGATCATCCAATAGGGAAACGTTCCGTTTCCATCCGAAAATATTTCGTTATTTTGAATTAAATAATCCATCAGGCTACGGTCGTTTCCTGCATAGCCTATAAAAATCGGATAATACTCCGAAAAGACAATATCCAACGCTTTTTTCCAGTTATCGTGCAATGCATCCAGTTCCGATCCCCTGTTTTTCGGTTCTAAGAGAAGATCCCGATGGATTTTTATGATTGTCGGTCTGTTAATCTCTTTCGTTATGTAATGAGCCAGGCTCTCATGCCCAATGACCAGAGGAATCATATTTTCGTAATAATTTACCGCGTCTTCCAACAGATGGTCAAAATTAGTGGTTATCACTACATTATGCCTTGTATGCGTCAATATATAGGAAAGCATGACATATCCGATACTCGGCTTTGCGGATTCCATTATTTTTTCCAGATAATTATAACCGTCAATTGCCCGCTTAAAACGCCGTTCATAATATTGGCTATAAAACTCATATTTGTTGTTATCATTTATGCCTAATTGTTCTTTCCATGCCAGATGCGATTTGCTGTTTCTTTCCAGCAAATCTTTCTCCCATATATTTACCAAATCCTGCCCCGACTTTATGCCGGATGATTTGGAGGCTCCTGCCCCAAGCACAAAGCAGAATTTTCTTGGATGCGGACCGCTGGAAACCTCTTTCATCTCTTTCACAAATCCACTTAACGTAATCTCTTCATAATTCATTTTTATACCTTCTCCATCAACCTTCATCCTCCTGTGCTACAATCGCCGCCAGCTGATTGCCGTCAACCAGCTTGCCACTCAACCAGCCCTCTGCATTATCTATTACATCACGAACCCGCAGCCAGTACCGTTCCCCATCATAAAAACACTCCTGCAGATAGAGAATCTGGGAATTTCCATTCACACGGCTTACAATATTCCCATCATCGCCCAAGTACGGTTCACTCCTGATATTTGCCCCATCTTTTCCCTCATCGTTCAATTGGATATAGACAGGCTCCGCCTCTTCCGGCTCAGTTTCCAGCTCTTCGTCTGCAGCCGTCTCTTCCTCGTCCTCCCTTTTTACAAACAGCGGCGGATACTGTTCACAGCCCTGGGAGCAAAACGCCTCAATCTGCCGGAAAAAAACTTTGACATTTTCTGCGCCGCTTAAATATTCTTCCGATACATATCTGGAAAACGGCAAATCCACAAACACAGCCAGAAAATATATGGCAATGACGGCAAGGACAAGCAGTATCCTGCGCCTGGGATGAGTTCTTTTACTGGCTGTTCCCTTTGTCTTTTTCTGCAGCCAGTCAATCATACGATTGTCCATCGCCACCGCCCACGCTTGCTCCCTTCCCACGATGTATACGGCCTCTTTGACGATGACGCACCACAATTTTGCCAAATGGATTCTCAGCTTACATTTGTCTGCAACAATACGCAGCCCCTTCAATACCAGACACAGGACGATGACAAAAAATGCAAGTTCGAAGAAAAAACGTAGCGGCCAGCTTAGCTGGTAGAAACTCTGCCACGCCCCATAGTAATATTTTAACCACACATCGCTCATAGGAAATCACCATCGGCAGGCGTCACTGTCTCCTCATCTTCCTGGGCAGCGTATGTCCTATCCGCCTGTCCGCTGCTGTGCATTTCCAGCCCACCTCCGCTGCCGGCAGGCTGCTTCTGTTCTATTTCTCCAAATTGCCGGTTGGACAAGATGTCATTGATTTTGACCATAATCTCATCTGTGGGAATCAGGTCGCTTTCCATAGCCACCTTGAGCATATCCATCTCTTCCGCCCTGGCTTTCATGATATAACTGTACAATTCCTTGCCATCAATCTTGCCTTCCAAATATTCATTGGCAACAGGCCCTAAGGTGCCAAAATTCTGCAGCAGCATCTTAATCTGCTCAATCTGCTTCATCTTCAAGGCACTTTCACTCTCAGCAATTTCTGCCGTATGATGATTGGCAGCAATCTGCACATTCTTCCGATTGCCGGAAAGATGGATATCCACTGCCGACTGCCTGTCAGAGTTCCATATCTTCTCAGCCTCCGCATCCAATCCCACTTCCACCGTAACTCGCAGTCTTACCCCTGAAAATATCTTCAGTTCCCATCCAATCTCCTGGTCCAGTTCTCTCTGCAGTTCCCATCCCTGGTTTATCTGCCATTTTTTATGCTGCTTTACAATACATTTTTTTACAATGTAGCCCAGGGTATCTTCCTCCAGCCCTTCTCCAAAAAAATATTCCCGCACATCCTGAATTTCACAGGCAATACTGACATCGACCAGAAAACTGAAATCAATATTCGCCGTGACAACATGGAACTTCTGGGTAAATCCTTTTTTCCGCAAGGAAAATGTCACTTTCCTGTTATAATGTTCCCGCCGCACCGCAACGGAAGAATATTTTCCCCCCTGGCTGATGACCATACTCTTCTTTGGGCCGGCGCCCTCCTGATAAAGCAGAAAACATTCGCCCTCGTTTGGCTGTGGTACCTTTTCTGTAAGCTTTAAACTGAAACTTTCTTCCCTTATTACAAACTCACGCATCTCTCGCCCTCCTATGTATTTTGCTGCAGATATCCTGCCGCATTTCTTTTGGATAAACCTCTCCCAACACCTTATCTGCAAACCGTTCCACGCTGTAGCCGGACTTTGTTCCCGCTATCTTAACATCATACCTTGCCAGCAGGTCATAGACCAACTGCCGGTAATGCCCGCACTCCCAAACCAGACGCCATAAAAAGCAGAGCTTGTCCGATACTTGATGTTTGGCCGTGCACAGCATGATGAAAATAACTTCTTCCCCTTTCTGGGGCCTTGCCTGACTGACGTCAATCGCAAACAGCCGAAGGAACAGTTCGAACACATTCCGCCTCTGCCTCTGGGAATCCTGTGTATTCACCACATCCTCCAACGTCTCAATCAGCATTCTGTAAAATGTAAATGAACGGATGCCCGCTCCCATAAAATCATATAGCCCCGACCGGTATTTCAAGGAAACTTTTTCTTGGATTTCACGCAATGTCCCCTGAATATAATTCTCAACGATATCCCGCATAATATCATTCTTATCATTTAACTGCGCACATACAAACAGGGCTGTCAGCAGATGATGTATCCGCTCTTCCCTGCTCCATACACGCAGCAAATTGTACACATTTCGCTTATGTTCCTCCCTTTGATTGAGAAGAATCAATATCTGTCCCACCATCATGTCCGTGGAAATGTTTTTATTGGCAGAAACCTGAGGGACTACCTCATGTAAAAAATATATAAAATCCTCTCCGGCAAGGAATCCCATGACTTCCAGCGCTCTCTTCGACATGGTCAGCGGCCGATGCATATTGTAACTTTGCAGCCAGGAAATAATATTCTGATGCAGCTGCGGGTACTGCTGCCAAATATATCTGAGTATTGTCTC
Organism: uncultured Lachnospiraceae bacterium; assembly: GCA_910583835.1. Classification (GTDB taxonomy): domain Bacteria; phylum Bacillota; class Clostridia; order Lachnospirales; family Lachnospiraceae; genus Petralouisia. Next base: position 35,030 of record CAJTYM010000014.1, read on the forward strand.
CCGATAGTGCGGGTCAGTGAAATGCACAACATCTATGGACGTAATTCCTATATAAGTGTTCATCTCACCTTTGCATATTTCTGCACTGAACTGCCGCAGTATTTCCTCCTGGGCATGGACATTATCTTTCTCTTCCGAATATGGAAAAGACTCATAAAGCCGCTGGGCTGCCCCGATTACCCAAGTATAAGGCAGGGAATCAAAAGCTGCCGCAGCAGCCATCAGGGACATGGCATAGGAAGCATAATTATCCGCCAGCCACCTGGGCAGGCCGCCCTCTTCCTCAAACACGCTTCCCGTCCGGGATTTATCACCGGAGGCGTCCGCCCCAACATGAATGGTCTCAAACTGGGCGTCATCGCCAGCCATGACGCCATGGTTATTATAAATTCTATACTGGATATACACATTCGCCTTATCCGACTGTTCCTGGGCATATTCCGTTATTTTTTCTATAGAATCGCCATCCGGTTCATTTTTTTGTTCCTGTTGCTTTTCTTCTTCCCCATTCATCATATGCTGCTCCCCAAATATGTATCAGGAGACTCCGTCTCCTTAAAATTCAGCTTTTTCTTAATGGCGTCAGCCTCCTCATACCCATGGTGGGTAACGCCATAAATCCGGTCCCTTCTGCCTGTGCGTCTTATCAAATCCAGGCGAAGCAGTTCCTCAACCGCCGCCTCCCACCTGGCAACTGTGCGCGCAGAAGCCCCTGCGCCTGTAAAATCCCACATACCTGCCTGCACATGGGTTCCTGAAATATCGCGCAGTACGATAATTACACCCTGTTCATCTGAGGCATAAGCCAGCAAAACCGCCGCCTCCAGGCTGAGGAATCCCTCAGACTCTTTATCCGCCTCCACCGCTGTTTCTGCTTTCACATCCTCTGCCATAAGCGCACGCACTTTGTGCAGGAACTCCGCCCTGTACCGCTCCCACTTACTCATATTCATGGGCGGCTTAGCAAATTCCTCCACCATCGTTTTCTGGAACTCATTGAGCCTGTGCTGCAATTCCCCTTCTTCGCTGTCCAGCTTAATGCTTATCTGGTTCTTGTCAATACAGCCTCTCACATCCTCAAACTCCATACCCGGCAGCAGTATCGCGTCATACCTGTGCTTGAGTACCCAGGCGGCTCCCATTTCATTCAGGCTTGCCACACTGTCATAATAATTGTTTGAGAGGATGAAAAGGACATGCAGATTGTAATTCTGAAACTGCTCTGCCAGATAGTCATAAATGCTTTTGCCAAGCGGAATCTTATACGCATCTACAGAACTGCAGAAAATTTCCCCTTCGCCCAGCCCTATGTCCTCCAGCAATTCCACAATCGCTTTGACATACCCCGCATCGCCAGACGAATGGCTCACAAATACCTTCGTTTGTCTGTCTTTCGTACCCATATTGCTTATCTCCTACTTCCCACTTCAACGTTTTATGCATACATCTATCTCTAAATACATTACTGCTTTATAATATATCATACGACAAAAAAAGACAATGCAAAATTTCTATGAATTACAAAAGCAAACAAGGGATTCCAGCAACATCAATGTGCAGAAATCCCTTGTTCGCAGCGGTTTACCCAATTTTCTATCTGTTTTTCTATTTCATCCCTCTGGCTGATTGTCCTCTTCGTTTACTCCGTAATCAAAATTCTTGTATCAACCTTCTTCATTCTTCTTGAGGTATAAAAAGCGCCAAGCGTAAACCCTAAACATAATAATAATACAGGTACTAAGATGCCCATAAATGTATATTTGGCGCTAAAATTGGTGATACCCATAACTCTCAAAACCATTCCTAATAAGGCGTTGTTACATATGAGGCTAATTACGATTCCTATGGCGCTTCCGATTATGGAAATAACGAAAAATCTCAAGGCAAACTGCATTCTTAAACCGAGGGATGTAAATCCGAAAGCTTTATAGATACCAAAATCCTTCTTCTCTCTTGTAAACACCTTGCTGCAAATCATGAGCGCTACCACTAAAACAAAAAATACGGAAACCATATCCACCACCAATACAATGACGACTGACATTTCAGAAATTGTTTTCACGCTGTCTAAAGTGTCGCTCAGTGTCTGGACTTCAATTTCATTCTCATATTTATCCTCTAAGGCAGCGGCGATATCATCAGCAGTATCTCCATCCGTTAAGGTGTAGTCATACATGGTCATTTCAAAATTGGAATCAAGGCGTTCTGCACCAGACTGCAGCATTGAAAATTGCATCCCGGCTTTATTTACACTCTGATAGTAACCGACAATTTTGTATTCCTTACTCTCATCACCGGATGAAACTGTGATAGTATCGCCCAAGGCCACCTCGAAAGAGTCGGCAAAAACTTCCGTAATTACGACTTCATCTTCAGCGGCAGGCGCCGTCCCATTATAAATGTTTACAAAACGTTCTGCACTGTCGACCACGTTACAAAGCACGGAAGCGCTTTCAACAGTGAAATCAACGGAATGAAACAAAGAAGAAGATTCAATAGCGGAATGCTCTTTGATGATATCCTCGACTTCCTCCTTAAGTTCCATGTTTTCACCGTAATCAATCTCTAAATCAAAGGTGAAACCATAAAACTGATTCAGTATGTTGTCCTCATCAAAACAAGTCAAAATAGTATTTACAATCATCATAAAGCATATAAGCAGGGCGACAATAATGACTGAACTTACATACTGCTTTAGGTTGGACGTCATCTGACGGATTGCCATGCGAAGAATCAATGCCTTCTTTTGCATTTTTATGCTGAATTTAAATGCTTTCATCTGGATTTCCCAGCGCTGCAAAATGGCAACCATCGGAGAAATCTTCGCAATCTTAATCGTCTTCAGAAGAACAACAATTGCACTTACAAGGCACATAGATACTAAAACTAAAGCGCTGAGCCCCAAAGCTGAAGTATCAAGGAGCAGAAGGCCGGTAATGCCAACTAATACAGCTGCCAAAACCTTAGCTGCAATGCCGCCAAGCAGGCAGCCAACTGCTCCGGAAATTACCAAAGCGCTTATGTATTGCACAAGGTAAACAAGGCGTAAATTACTTCCGAAAAATCCTTGTGATTTTAAAATTCCTAAATTCACATAGTCCATTTCTATGGCTGTCGAAATGTTGTATCCCATGATAATCAAAATAACAATAAATAAAACCAGGGAGAAGATAAACAATACAGCAATAAAGATATTAATGATAATTGAGGAATAACTCATAAACTGCAGTTTGGAAACAGTTGTGTTCGCTTTATCAATCATGCCGGCAGTATCATTTAAAAGAGTATTCAATTCATTATCCGACAGATTGGCATCTCTGCTGCAATATACCTGTACCACATCGACCTTGGACAAATCACTGTCCTTCCCTTCTGCTTTCCGGCAGAATTCCTCAAAATCGCTCTGAGAGATAAAGACATTTTTATAACCATTAATCACTGGATTGCCCATCGTTGGCTCTTCCAAAAAGCCTTTGATTGTGTATGTCTTTTGATAGGACTCAGCCTTCACTTTTACTTGGTCCCCTAAGCTGCAGGAATACTTAGACATAAAAGCAACCGGAACATAGATCTCTCCCTCGCTAAGCTCCTCAGAATCATTCATAAATCCTGATAAGTCCCCATTGTAGACATGAAATGGATGATTTTTCCGGTCATAAACCTGGAAATCAAAAACCTGGCCGGCTTTTGCACCAGCTACAGTGACATTATCCTCCTCGTTGGTATAGACTGCATTTACAACATCTATCTTGTCAATCTCATCTAAATCCGTAACCTTCTCCATATCCTCATCCGTTAAAGCACCGGGAATATACCAAAGCATTAAATCACCAATATTGGCATTTTCCAAGGAGTCGCTGATATGGGAATTCGTCTCCTTTGTAATGCCAATGGCAGCTGTAATCATAATCGAAATGATAAACATTAATATCATAATACTGATGAAATTGGCTTTTTTATAACGTAAATTAGCTTTTATCAATGTAAATATGTACATATTTGCCTCCTACCATGATAATGACATAAGCCATTCATTAATCTCTGCTTCACGTTCTTTTTCCTGTTCTTCGCTATATGGAGACAGATTCATTTCACCGACAACGGCGCCATCTTCAATATAAATGATACGAGTTGCCCTGGAGGCAACATGTACATCATGGGTTACCATCAAAATGCTCTGTCCATAATTGTTAATTTGAGTAAAAAGCCTCAAAACCTCTTCTGTATTCTTTCTATTTAGGGCGCCCGTCGGCTCATCCGCAAAAATAAGATTCGGCGAATGAATCAACGCCCTGGCTATGGCCGCTCTCTGCTGCTCTCCCCCGGAAACTTGTGAAGGAAGATGTTTCATGCGCTCCTTAAGCCCAACAGTTTCCAAAAGCTCTATTGCACGTTTATTTACCTCAGCATTGGTTGTTCCGCCCTTCAGATAACCTGGAACAGCAACATTTTCAAATAAAGTTAAATTGCTTACAAGATGCATTTGCTGAAACACAAACCCAAAGTCGCCGCGACGAAGCATTGCGATTTGTTTCTCTTTATATTTACTGATACGTTCATCGTTATAGATTACTTCTCCGTCTGTAATGGAATCCATACCGCTAATACAATACAACAATGTGGATTTACCTGAGCCAGAAGGACCCATAATCACGGTAAAATCATTCTTGTAAATTTCTAAATTGATTCCATTTAAAACACTTGTCACTTCATTTCCATTCTTAAATTGCTTCACCAAGTCCTTCACTACAATAAACGCTTTTCTTCCAACTTCGTTCTTTTTTGTTTTGTTTTTTCCCTTTTCTTTGGTATTAACTTTACCCTCATTTTTCATTTTCGTAAAATTCCTTTCCTTTTAATAGTATTTATATTTGGTTCTTCTGACATTTTACCAAAAATGTAGCTGCAATTACAACTGCAGAAAAGATTGACATATATATCATAAATTGTAACGCATCAGAAAATGTTCCACCATAGACCACAATACTGGCGCCTTTTATAAACCAGGCAGTAGGCAGGGCACTCCCTATTTTTTGTAAAATATCAGGCATCTCCTCAATAGGCCACAGGCAGCCCCCCAGCATTAAGACAGGCAGATTTATCAATGAAGAAATGGCGCCGGCATCCAATTTGCTCTTGGCATGTGTATTGATGGCAATCCCCATGGATATGCAAACCAAAGAAAACAGTAAGCAAATCACAATGACTCTAAAAATTTCCAGCGCTGTCTGCCCAAAGCTAACTTGCCCAACAAGCGGCAGAACAAGGATTACAACCACAGTTTGCACGACAGAAATTAAAAAGTATGATAAAAGATGCTGACCTATGATGTCGACTCATAATTCTAGAAGTTCCAATTTTTTTCGTTTTTCTTCACAGGTAGTCTTTGTGTAAATCCAGGTTGTTTCCAATCTGCTATGCCCTAACAAGTCGGCCAATTCTGAAATATCACCTACTTTTCTCATATATTCTTTTGCAAACAAATGTCTAAAGGAATGTGGATATACCACTCTGTAAAATAAACTGTTCTAAACTTTCCCTTATTCCACACTGTTGCAGTACCGCCCTTAACAGCTTCAACTGTGACAAATTTTAATTCACCAATTCTTATTCCTGTTTGCGCAATAGTTTTCATAATGTAATACATCTTCTTTTTATTATGTATTTCTGCATAGTGAAGCATTTTCAGGTAACATTCTTTGGTAATCATATTCTCTAATCCATTAGGGTTCTGCACTCTTTTTGTTTTAACAGCTAATTCCTTATATCCCAACCATTTTAAATAACGATTTATTGATATTATTTTTGAATTTATACTGGCAACCTTGTACTTTTCACTGAGTTTTTCCTTATAAGATAATATATCTGGCTTAGTAACAATTTCTGGGGCTGTACATAACCATTGATTAATATCCGCTACATACTTTGTAATTGTTGTTTGACACAATTCACTTAATTTCATCTCCGCTACATAGACTTCAATCATATCCATAGCTTTTTTTCTCATCAATACATTTTCTTTTTCCATTCTCTTCCCCTTTCTTAATTTGTGGATTACTCTCCCTTTTTGCATCTCAAAAAAACAGGCCCCAAAGAGCCTGCATTTCATGGTATGGTAAATTATAATCCGTAAAATAATTTACCACAAAAATTATACTGAATTTAGCAAAACTTATCAACGCTGTTTTCATATTCTTCCGACTGTCTGTTGCAATCCACGCCTTTTCTGCTATAATGAATGTTAAAGGAAACTGTAGAAACGGCAAAACAAAAGAAAGGATTTTTTCAATGAACAAAAAGGGGAAGTATAAGAAAAAAGTAATTTTAAGCCTGCTGCTTACAATAGTAATATTATTTGTGGCGGCTGGTGTTTGGTATGGGATTCAGATTTATTCCACGCAGAAATTATTGGGACGGGTAAAAAACATGCCTTTTGAGGAACTTCTGAACGAGGCACTGATGGGCAAAGAAGATGCGGTAGTCACGATTGGCGTTGTGAAAGATGGGCAAACGACTTATTCCGTTTATGGTGCGGATGCCAAAGAACTTGCACAGACAGAATATTTATATGAAATCGGTTCTGTTACAAAGACGATGACCGCAGCATTGATTGCCCGGGCTATACAGGAAGACAAGCTGTCGCTTACGGACACAATTGACAAGTATTTGAAGCTGCCAGCAAAGAAAACTTATCCGACAATTGCCTCCATACTGACACATACCTCCGGGTTGGACGATTATTACTTTGAATGGGGTATGTTGTCATATTTGATTCATCCGCAAGAAAATCCCTTTAAAGGGCTTACGGAAGACACAATACTGGATGAATACAAACGGGTAAACCTAAAAGAAAACAAAGACTATGGCTTTGAATATTCCAATTATGGCTTTGCCTTGCTTGGACTTGTGCTTGAGAACGTATATGATGCGGATTATACGGAGCTTATCAATGATTATTTACAAAATGAATTAGGAATGGCAGACACCCATATAGCAAACGGCGATGCGTATTTTGAAGGCAGTTGGCAATGGGAGGCTGATGATGCGTATCTTTCTGCAGGCGCAGTATACTCTGATATTTCTGATATGCTGCTGTATGCCTCTGCACAGCTCGACAATGATCCGCTTTTTACGATGTGCCACCAGCGCCTGAAACAAATTAATGTTTCAGACGAATGGGACCGAATAGGTGGTTTTGGTATGGATGAAATTGGGATGAGCTGGATGATTGACACAGAAAACGGCTTTATCTGGCACAATGGGGGAACAGGCCTGCATACCAGTTACCTTGGTTTCTGTCCAGAAAAGAAGACTGCTGTGGTGATACTGTCCAATTTGAGTATGGAGGAAGATATTCCAGCGACAACGCTTGGATATAAGAAACTGCTGGAAATATCCTGTGAATGAGAGCTTAGCGCTGGATAGTTTTCACACATCATTGTACAAATAAAACGTTCCAACTTACCCCGGCAGGCTATCCCTCAGGCAGAGCACTCCCCAGCCTAGGGCCTGGTTCGGATACTCCGGCAGGATCGGCAGCTGCCTTGCGCCCCTTATCAGGTATGCCTTGACTTTTTCGCCATACAGATAAGGGTCATTCCCCTCCACAACTCCCCACTGCATCAGCAGAGCCGCGCTGCCCGTGACAAACGGCGTTGCCATGGAGGTCCCGCTGCGCACCGCATACCCGCCGCCAGGCGCTGCTGAATTGATGGACACGCCGGGCGCTGCCAAATCCGGTTTAATCTGGTTCGTCTGCCTCGTATAACCACGTCCGGAAAACTCAGCCAGACGATTATATCTGGAATCATAAGCTGCCACAGAAATCACTTTTTCCGCTGTGGATGGGATTGTCAGCGTCGTCTCCTCCACCGGATAGAGAAATCCAGTTCCCTCGTTCAGTACCGTCTGTCCTGGAAGCCACAAATCATAATTTCCCCGCACAATCCGTTCCGGCACAAGCACCACCCGCCAGATTCCAGAATCAATATAAGAAGAAACTGGCAGAAAATCAATATAAATTTCCTGATAAAGATTATAAGGGCTCGGCTCCCCATAATAGAGCAGAATTTCCGTCTGTCCCATCACAAATCTCTGCGGACCCTGAATTTGGCGGATGGGTCCTATCCGCCTGCCGGAAGGATGTTCCAGCAAAATGTCATATTGGTCGACATAGGATTTCCAAACCTGCAGGCTTAAAGCCGTCTCATAATCCCCAACGCCCAGCTCAATCTCCTGTTCCTGACCTTCCACGAGAATTCCCGAGGTATGCCCTCTTGCTGCCCCCTCATTTCCAGTTCCTACTGAGATAGTCGTTTTCCAGTAATTTGACATGTCATTGATATAGCTCTCCAGCAATGCTGTCCCGCTGTGCGAGCCATAATTGTTGCCAAAACTCATATTGACTGCCATGGGCATTCTCAGCTGCAGTGCTTTTTCCACAACATAATCCAGAGCTCGCATAAGCTGGGTCGTCCGCGGAAACCCATCCGGCTCTGCCGTTCCCAGCTTTACGACCAGCAGCGGGCTTTCGTATGCAACGCCGCGGTTAACGCCACCGGAAGCCCTGCCGTTTCCCGCCGCGATGCCAGCTACATGCGTGCCATGACCTGAGGTATCGCGGCTGGGCACAAGCCGAAAACGTTCCTGCTCATTTGGCGCGTTTATGGCCTCATTGATTTGCTCCGCCGTAAATTCCCTGTCCAGTGACTCATCATACAGCGCAAGAATCCTTGTACTGCCATCTGCATTGCGAAAATCGGGGTGGCTGTAATCAATCCCGGAATCCAGAACCGCCACAATCACCCCTTTCCCGGTCAGATTATACCTTGCACTCTGCAGCGGCGTGATACAGGATGCCTGTATGCCCTCCCGCACCGCAAAATACAGACGCTTAGGCTTTTCCACATATTCTACTTCCACCGCATCTGCCACCTCATCCATTGCCGATTCCGGCACATTTAAGATGGCATACTCATTGCTGAGTTCATCCACGCGGATTTGCGGATTCTCCCGGGATAGCCGCATGATGTCGCCTGAATATTTGACAATCAGCTCCCAGCGTTTCTCCTCTGGCTCATAACCCACGCCAAGATTTAAAGATTTCTCACGTTCGCGCTCCGTGGCGTCCAAGGCAAGATTCAGCAGGTTCTCAAATTTTTCGCTTTCCATATCTGTTCCTTTCTCATTAATTTTCAAACAGCCCAGCCGATTGCCATAACAAAGGCAATTGCTGGACTGTTTAAATATATCGTGCCAATGGAAGAGATATGCACGAAAAACCTCACATTTTACTTGACAAACCCCATGAATTTCTTTAATTTCACAGTTATGTCTTCTTTCCTCATTCTAATTCTTCTCTCCAACTTTTTATTATCTGCTCGCAGCAATCTACATCTATTTCCTCTACTGCATCTTTTAATTGCTTGAACAGATCATGCTGTACACCCGCGTAATAATACTGATTCATTTCCTCAATTACCGCTTCCATCTGATCCATATCCAGTTCTTCCACAGCCGCTATCATATTATTAAAACAATTTTCCAACTCGTTCTGTGAAATTTCCTTTTTGTCAGCCTCATCCTCTTCTTCCTCGGCACAGAAAGGTCCCAGCACGGGGAGGTATCCAAGGTACTCCGCCAGCATCTCCTCCGTACCTTCGCGGATTGCCGCAGAATCTCTGGCATTCCCTGCTTTCTCCATGGCAGCCGCTTTTTCCGACAGCGATATGGCGCCAATCTGCTTAGAAGCGCTTTTAAGCGCATGGACTTCTATCGTATATCCGGTCCAATCCTTCTGCTCCACCATATTCCTGATTGTCTGCACCTTCTTTTCAATGTTGCGGTAATATACCCTTAACGTCTTCCAGAACAAATCCTCATTGCCAAAGAATTTCATGGCTGTATCCACATCCAAATCCCCAACCACAATCGGCTCCTGGTTTCTGGGTTCCTTGTCCGCATCTGCAGCATTGTGCATCAGCTTCACTTTCTGTATCTTTTCTACTGGAAGCCACTGTCTCACTTTATCTATCAAAATGCGGATTTCAATAGGCTTGCCAATAAAATCGTTCATGCCCTCCCGGCAGAACATCTCTCTCGTCCCCTCCACGGCATTGGCAGTCAGGGCGATAATCGGCACATCGTTGTACTCAGAATGGAAACGCCGGATAATATGTGTTGTCTCCACGCCGTCCAGTTCCGGCATCATGTGGTCCATAAATACAATATCATAATGGAAATTGGCAATCTTACCTATTGCCGCCTGTCCGCTGGTAACAGTGTCTACCTGCATTTTCAATGGTTCCAAAAGCCCTTCCGCCACCGTCAGGTTAACCGCATTGTCATCGACAATCAGCACATGGGCATCCGGGGCAATAAAATCAAATTCATTCTTATCCTCTTCCCCATCAAAATAAAGCTGCTCCCCATTGAGAATCAGCGCAATATTCAGGGCAAACAACGGTTTTTTGACGATTAGGAGATTGGGTATATGGTACTCCACATGGTCGTAAAAACCAATCAGCAGCACTGCTGTAATCTGCGGATGATTTCTGACATATCCTTCCACCAATTCTGTGAACATGGGATATTCAATAAAAAGGACTGTTCTCTTGTCATCCGGCAGCAGGTCAAACTCCTTAGCAGAGACGACTCTGATACATTCCACGCCAAGACGTTCTGCATCGGAACAGAACTGCTCCCAGACATACGGATTAGACATCAGCCCCGCCATTAAAACATCATCCGATTCCTCAATGGCGATACTTGCAGATTCATTTACAACCTTCTGCGGCAGGACAAAAGAAAACTTGCTCCCTTTTCCATACTCGCTCTCTACCCCGATATCCCCATCCATCAAGGTCAAAAGCCGCTTGGCTATTGCCAGCCCCAGCCCCGTTCCCTCTATATTGCGGTTTCTCTTGCTGTCCACCTGCTGAAAAGACTGAAACAGTTTGCCAAGGTCTTCTTTCTTGATGCCAATCCCAGTATCCTTTACACAAACATAAAGTTCTATTTGCTCCGATGATATTCTTTTGTAATCTACTTTCAAGACAATCTTGCCCTTTGAAGTAAACTTAGCGGCATTATTCGTGAGATTCAATAGGATTTGTTTGAGTCTGAGATTGTCGCCCCACAATTTACTAGGCAAGTCCGGCGCAATATCCACAATGAGTTCCACATCTTTTTCTTTCAGCCTTGCCATAACGATATTGGCAACGTCATACACCATGGACATCAGCTCATATTCGACCTCATTGATGTCCATTTTCCCAGACTCTATTTTTGAAAAATCCAAAATATCATTGATAATCGTGAGCAGTGATTTGCCGGCATCCTTAATCTGATTGATATAATTCCTTGCCGCAGGAGGGAGCTGTTCACGGAGCGCCATTTCCGCCATGCCAATCACAGCGTTCATGGGCGTCCTGATTTCATGGCTCATATTGGCAAGGAAGTCGGATTTCATGTGTGAGGAACGCTCAAGCTCTATATTAGCCTGATACACAAGATACTTATGGTATGCCATCTCCGACAGGACGTCTGCAATCAAATGTAAAAATTTTGCCGCGTTGTCAATAGACTTCTGCTCTATGACAGTTACCTTGCCTGCCGCCTCCACATACTCGTCTTCATCCACGCCAATTTCTGCCGCAATCTTCCTCACCTGCGCAAAATCGGGAGATTCGGTAAGCACCTGCCCGCCGATGAAACAGCCTACCATTTTATTTTCCGCCATAATTGGCGCAGCAAAATCCATAAGTCCTGCGTGGCAGAAATAGATGACAGATTCTCCCTGCTCAAGCGCCAGTCCAGCTCCCCGCCTGTCACATTGCTGACAACGCTCACATCCAAGCTGGGACCCTCTCGTATACTTCATACAAAAATCTGAAAAATTGCTGCCTACTGTCACCGGCGTTCCATCCAACTCCGTGGTAAGCGCTGCCATCCCGCTCATATTAGAAAAACCGTCTTGTATCTTCTGTAAAATCTTCTTGTCAATTAAGTCTGTCAGCTTCAGTTCTTCATAATCATTCTCCATCCACCTGACCTCCTTTTCCTGCACAGTTCCCAACTCCTTACCCAATGTGCTTTGCAATCTCCTCCAACAGCTTATCACGGTCCACCGGCTTTAACAGATATCCCTGAGGCTTCAGGACAAGGGCTTCTTTAATCTTTTTACTCTCTGTAACCCCAGTCAGGAAAACAACCGGTATGTTTTTTGTGGATTCTTTTGCGCGCAGTTTCTCTAAAACTACCGTGCCGCTCTCTTCCGGCATCAGGTAATCCAGCAAAATTAAGTCTGTAGACCTCCTCTCCAGGAATTTGAGGGCAACCTTGCCGCTGACGGCGGTCGCCACATCATATTTTTCATGCAGATGTTCTTTGATGAGCTTTAACATCATGGGGTTGTCATCGACCACCAGCACATGCTTCTTGTGCGGTATCGACGACATTATATCCTCCAAACTGCGCAACTCTGCTACCGCCTCCGGCATTCCCAAATTTCCATCCTGTCCTGCCAGCATAACATCTGCATTGTCATCGCCCAGTCCTTTCGTCTTCATAAAATCCAGAATCTTCTCCTTGATGGCAGTTGCAGAAATCGGCCTATATAAGACAAGATCCGCAACATTAACTGCAATCCGCTGAAATTCATCACAATCATCCTTGGAACCAAGGATAATGCAGGGGATATCTGAACGTATCAGCCTGGAATTGATACTTAACATCTGCACAATACTGTCCCTTGCTTCATTGTAAAGACAATATACCAAAGCATGTGGTGCAAAATAGTCTATATGCCCCACGATATCTTCGTAACGCGTTGATGAACTGAGAACCACAAAATCATCCGTAATCTGCTCAAAAAAAGCTGTGATGGCTGAATCGTTTTTTCCAGTCACCAGAATCTTATATCGCATAACGCTCCTCCTTAATTCCCATTTGTTCTGCAAAATATTATATCATTGATTTTTGCCGAAAGCAATGATATAATGCTGAGTGGTGAGTGTCGCAAAACACATATTGAAAAGGAGGTCCTACTATTTTGAAACCGTGGCTTATTGTATTAATTGTAATTGCCGTCATTCTTGTAGCGGCAATCGTTGCACTTTACATACTTGGCAAGAAATCGCAGAAGAAAAAGGAGGAGCAGGAAGCACAGATTGCTGCTGCTGCACAGACCGTTTCCATGCTGGTAATTGACAAGAAACATCTGAAACTAAAAGACGCCGGGCTTCCCGCTGCCATCTTAGAACAGACGCCCAAGCTGTTGCGCCGTTCTAAAATGCCCATCGTCAAGGCAAAGGTCGGTCCTAAAATCATGACGTTTATCTGTGAAGAATCCATCTTCGACAGCATACCCACTAAGAAAGAAGTAAAAGCCGTGGTCAGCGGCCTTTATATCACCAAAGTGCGGGGGCTGCGCGGCGCTATGGAAACACCGCCCAAGAAATCGAAATTCAAACAGAAACTAGAACAGATAAAACAGCAGCGCGGCATAAAATAAACTTCAGGGGCAGATATGGCTCGCATGAGCCATATCTGCCCCTGAAGTTTATTTTAAGAAATAAGGTTCTGGCATGGTCTTCATATAACTAAATATTTGGGATTTCCTATAAAATTAACAAAACAACTTGACATAATCAGTTCGAGTATCCGCAATATGATAAATATAAACCCTTGTGCCTATCTGTTTGTAAATAGCAACATGTTTTTCGCATACGACCATTCTGTATCCCTGTTGATTCAGCCATTCATCTGGCGTCAAAGAACCTGAATCTGGAAATTCCTCCAAGCGTTCAATTACATTCAGTATATGATTACTTACTTTTAGAGCTGTTTCCACTCCAAACTTCACCAGATACCAATCTTCAATACGTTTTAAATCCTCCCAAGCAACAGGAAGAATTTCCACTTTATATGCCATCTGCTCGCTCCTTTAGCCTTTTCCTTGCCTCCGAAATACTGATTGTCTCAGTCCCATCCAGCCGCTCCTGCTCCGCCTGCAGCACTTTCGCACGAAGCTTTAACATTTGTTCTCTCTTTTCGAAAGCGTCTATGCTCATAAGAACCAGGTCACCCTCGCCATTTTTAGTTATATATATCGGTTCCTGCGTCTCTTTTGCCATATTGGAAATCGTTGTATAATCATTTCTCAATGATGCAGATGCTTTTATAATCATCCCTGCCACCTCGTATCATTTTTTTGATATAATTATATCTCTATTATAACTTCATGTAAAGTATTTTTATTTATGGTTTTTTTAGGTTTTTGCTAAAGGGACTATCTATTTCCCGACAACCCCATTCTAATATTTTCCTCAATTATAAGATTCATGATTTAGGTCTTTTTCTTTCCATGGATTGTCCCAAACTTTAATCCTTCCAAAATTTTATTGCAGCTTACTAGACTAAAATTCTTTTCAAGCGCATACCGGATTACAATATCTCTTTCTATAGAATCAGAAAGGCAGTAACCTGCCGCGGCAATAAACTGCCGTGCCTCCTCCCATGAATAGCCAAAAGCAAAAGCTAACGCTATGACAGTATCCTTTTCGTGTTTCTTGCTCGGGTCTGCGGCTCGGCTTAAGTTATTACGATTAAAATGGGCATTCTCCAATATTCGCACAATTATTGACGAACGGCTAGGATTATTACCGTCTCGAGCCCAATCAGCAAAATTTTTTGATTTATTAGTTAATCTTTTTTTGATTTCCTCCACATGCTTAGCAATTTGCTCGGAAGACAAACCTTGCCCTTTTCTCTCTTGCTTCTGCAATTCTGTATTGGAATTGTCCGTTTCATCAAACAGGGAGTTTCGAGAGAGAAACGCCTCCAAATCCTGTATTTTTCGACTTAACGCAGCCAGTTCAATATCTTTATAAATATTATCCAAATAGAGTTGCATATCTGTTTCACAATAAATCTGCGTGCAAGGCAATCGCGTCAGCTTTTCGTCTTTAATTTTGACAGGACAAAAAGTTGGGAGATAATCATAAAAAGGCACTGGCAATTCCCTAGTTGCGAGAGGTTCCATACCGTCTTTCCCTTTCCAGGACATTAACACCTCTTCCCTCGGGTTGTCTGGATACAAACGATAACCATACAGAAAACTCTTGTACACATTCGGCAATTCTGACAGAAGATTCATTATGGGCAAAGAATTGCCGCAGTCTTTGCCATGAGAATTAGAAATGCTTTGTTTCCACAATTCTCCAACAATTACATAATAATATGGCAGATATATTTTATATTTCTGTACAAACTTGTGTGCAGATTCATATTTTGCTACAAGTTCTGGCTTAATGTGCTGGATTTTGATTTGTTCTTTGTAACTAAGCGCCAGAAAATACGAAATCATCTTCAGACTCCGCTCAGTAAAACCGCCATCCTGTAATGTAGAATGAATCAGTGCATTTCCACAACGTTCCATATATTCGCGCATCCCAAATGGCATTGTTCCAAACTTCTTATAGTATTTCTCTGTTAGCCGAATGACAGACTGTACTCTGTCCGACCATATTTGTTTTTGTTCTCTCTTCCAATCCCCTATTTTGCTATCATATTCTTGCGCAAGCGTGTGATTCAATTTTATTGGCAGCTCAGGTAAATTCTCTCTTTTTCTAAATTTGCCAAGATTGCCTTTTATCTTTTTTGCAAACAAAAGATAGCATAATGTAGAAAATGCATCAAAATCTTTGTTTTCTAAAAATGGAAGAAGACATCTTTCAAAAGATTCCTCTAATTTCATATCTTCTGCTAACAGATAATCGGCCAGTTCAATAAATTCCGCTTCGTTTTTCAAAAAACCACTCCTGTCATCACTTAATTTAAACAGAGATTTGTTCTAAGCGCAGCACTTAAAACAAATCTCTGTTTTTACATCATTGCTGGCAACGGTCTAACTCGCTGCCTATTTTGTTTCCGCCCAACAAACCTATAACTCCACCAATGATGGCGCAAGGAACCGTTCCGGCAATAGCTCCAAATGGCCCCCCTGCTATGCCAATATGGGCGCCCAATTTAGCTCCCGCAAACGCCCCTGTAAATGCTCCTGCAAAACTTCCATTTCTCTCCGCTTTTCTTGTCATATGATTTCTCCTTTCGGTTGATACCGATATTATAATCACATGAAAATTAACCGTCAACAAGTTGCAGCATATTTCTGATACCTGTCAAGTACATCTTTCATCACTAATAGATATAATTAAAAAGTAACGGTTTTTTTATTTTATGACATTTCCTTTTTGGCATCCTGCGTACGCGCCCCTAGCATCTGCGCGCGGTACTCCTTCGGCGACATCCCTACCTGGCGCGTAAAATCCCGGGAAAAATGCTGCGGATTTTCCCGGTAACCGACCTTAGACGCCACCTGCTTGATTTTCATAGGAGAATGCTCCAGATATTCCTTGGCGCACTCCATACGACACCAAAGCAGGTAGGCGGAAAACGACATTCCGGTATATTCACGGAACAGCTTGCCAAAGCTGCTGTAGCTGACTGCCATCTTGCGTGCCATCTCGGCAGCGCTAAGTTTTTCTCCGATATGCCGGCGGATATAATCTGCCACATCTTCTATCAAAAATACTCCATTATTTTTCACCGAATCCGGTTCTTCCTTCGTCCTGCAGGTTTCCCTGGCGGCAGATATCTTTTCAGACAGCTGCCTCACGCAATGCTCAAGTTCCGAGAATGCAATCGGTTTTAAAATGTAATCCCAGGCGCCCATCGTAAACGCATTCCTCACATATTCAAAATCATCATAGGCGCTGAGGACTAAAATCCCACAATGCGGGTTATCTTTATGGATTTCAGACACTAAAATCAGACCGGAACCACCTGGCATATTGATGTCAGTGATTACAAGTTCCGGCTCTTCCTGATAATAAATGTTCTGGGCCGCCGCCACTGACCGGGCAGTAAAAATTTCATATTCCCACGGATGTTCCATGCGCAGGAAATCCGCCTTTATGCTCTCACAAATCAGAGGTTCATCGTCAACAATCAATACTTTCATCTTTTCTATCCTTTTAATATTTGCTATACTAGTATAACGAACATTAAGTAATTTTCGTTATACTTAGGAATGGTTCAAAAACAGCAGACGGCAAATGGTCTGCCGGCACGTTGGATTACGCTATAGGCAAGGGAGGGACAAACTTATGAAGACTCATTCTATCTGGGATTCCATCTACACGAAATTCCTGCTGCAGCTGCTCATCCTCGCTTTCATCCCTATCGTTCTCGTCATCAGCATTTTTTTCTATATGAACCAGCAGAACTACGCCGGCACAAAGTATGAATTGAATAACCGCGTAACGGATTCCATCATCGCCAATATCAGCAACAACCTGGCGTTTACCACCAGGACAACCCAGTCGCTGTTATCCAGCAGCGAGCTGATTTCTTTCCTTAACAACAGCTACTCCATGGACAAGGACTACGACAATTATATTTCTTCCATCCAGAATTATATCCAGGCAACCATCAATGCAGACCCGCGTTCTGATATCTATATCTATATGGACAACCCCACGATTCCCATGAGCATGGACGTGTTCTACCATCTGGCTGATATTTCCGGGGAAGCGCCTGTGGCGGAATTTTTAGAAAGCAGCCGCATGGAACAGTGGTTCTGCGAAGATGATTTCGCGGACCTTTCCAACCCCTACCTGTTCTCCACCGAGAAATGCTTTGTCTATCTGCGCAAAGCGTACGATTTCCGCAAGAATTTCCTCGGCCTGATTGTCTTCTCCATCCCAGAGAAATATTTCCTCTCCTTTGAAAATGAGAGCGATGAAACCGTCATCTCCGCCGGAAATCACCGCATTATCAATCTGAGCGGCAGTACGCTGACAGAAGATTTTCTATCTTCGGCTGAAAGCCTGCAAAAACCCCAGTCCCAGACAGACGGTTTTCTTGTGACTTTGAACCAGCCAGAAGATTTCCCAATAACCATCATCACTGTAACAAAAAATTCCAGCTACGGCAAGATTCTCGGCGTCTTTCTGCTCACCTTAGGGCTGTTCGCGCTGCTTGCCATCCTCCTCTGCCTGCGCAGCCTACAGCAGTTAGAGCGGCAGATGAACCAATGCCTTACCGCCATGGACACTTCCATCAGCAACAATTATAGGACAAGGATTCCCGTCAGCGGCAACAATGAGATTTCCCACATCTGCCGGCGCATCAACTTGCTGTTGACCCAGGCGGCAGATTTGTCCCAGCAGAATATCCTCAAAGAGACTTCCAACAAGGAGAGCCGCTTAATTGCGCTACAGCATCAGATCAATCCCCATTTTATCTACAATACAATGGAAGTTTTTTCTGCCAAAATGAAACTGTATGGGCATTATGAAGAATCCGACTGCCTGGTGGCATTTGCAAATATCTTCCGCTACAATATTTCCACCAACGATGCCCTCGTGGAAATCCGCGTAGAATTACAGCAGCTTAATAATTACCTGCGCATCCAGAAACTCCGCTACCCCAAGCTCTCTTTTGCGAGTGAAATTCCCGAGGAACTTATGAACGCGCTGCTGCCCAAATTCACGCTCCAGCCCATCATTGAAAATGCCATTTCCCATGGCATCTCGGACAGCAGCCAGGAACTGTCTGTCACAGTAAATATCACCAAAACCAATGAGCGCCTCCTGTTCCAAATGAAAGACAACGGTGCAGGCATTCCCGCAGACAAACTGCTGGAATTAAATAAACTGCTGCACACCGCCGGGCAGGCGCCGGATATCGCATCCGATGGGCGCTCCGTAGGGCTTAGGAATGTCAATGCCCGGCTGGAACTGTATTTCGGCAAAGAGAGCCGCCTGTCCTTGAGCAGCACCCCCGGTCTGGAAACATGTGTGAGTTTTGAAATCCCTTATCGGCTGCAATGATTGCAAAACCAATGCACGAATGTTTCTTATACCGTAAACACCGCTTGTAAATTATTATTTATCTGATTTTCTTCTTGGCATTTGCATATTGCTGCCCTTGATATGCTTCCAGCTTTTCCAGACCCATTTTTTCCATCTGGCTGATGGTCTCCTGAAATTTCTGTGTACAGATTTCCTCCGATTCACTGGTAAGAATCTCTATTTCTGCACTGTCATAAAAATCCTCTATTTTCTCACGCAATTGCTGCATCTCATTGTCAGTTCCCAGGGAGACCGCCGCATCCACGGCCTTGCTGTCATAGATATGGCAATTCCTGTACTGCTCATTGAAATCCCGGCGTTCCGCGGAGGGCTGGTATTTCTGCACCACGGTCCAATCCACAAAAAATTCCACATTCAGATAATATTTTTCGGCAGCTTTTTGATAGTTCTCTGCAAATTCTTCTTGGACGGATTCGCGTATAACATAACTATTGTCCACAATATCATACGTTTCCGTGCCAATGGAAGGGGCGGCATCCAGGGTCGCCTCCTCCTGGGTCATATAGGAAATAAATTCCGCTATCTCTTTCTTATGCTGAGTCCCGGCGTAGACCAGCGTTGCCGTCCAGCCGCCGGAAGAGACGGATTTGAGGTTCGGTATCCTGCCCTCGTCTCCCCGCACCTGACCAACATACATCATCTGCGCATTCTTATCTTTACTGCATAAAATGTCTTTTGCCTCCTGCACATTGGAATACCCGGTACAGAAAAAAATCCTCCCAGACTGCACCTGCTTCCTCCTCTGGCTCAAACTCTCCGTAAATTCTTCCGGCAGCATCAACTTTTCCCGGTACAGTTGGTTGCCAAACTGCAAGGCTTCCAGCCATTCCGGCTGACGGTACTTTGACAGGTAATTCCCCTGATCATCCTCTATGTCCATGCCAAACTGCTCCGCCAGATTCTGTGTCCACCAGCCGGAATAAGGGATAATCTGCTGATTCTTATAAGTCAGTCCCTTTGCCGCCCGCAAAGCAGCAAGCAAGCCCTCTTTCGTCCGCAAATCTTCCATCGGCACTCCGGTCTGCGCAAGCAGGTCGCTGCGCACATAATTATTGTTATGGGTTCCCAGATAGCCGCCATACTGGGGATTTACCCGCTCCGGCCCATAGTAATAGCTAGCAACCGAATACCAGTTGCCATCTTGATTCCGATACCATTCCTTCATCGACTCTGGAATATTCACGTCCGGCGCATATTCCGCAAACAGCGGTTCTAACGCCACTGCCAGCCCTGAGTTTTCCAGCAGAAACCGCTCCGCTGTCCCCGCTTCTACCGTAATCAGGTCCGGCAGGGAATCTGTGGCAATCAAGGCGTCCAAATCTGTCAGATCCCCTGATTTTATTTCCAGGTTTACGCCAGTATTCTTAAGTATTTTGGCGTCCGCAACATTTTTCTCAGGATTCCATTGCTTGGAATACCCTTCCAATGCCACAAACCAGGTGAGCGTCACAGGCTCGCCATTCCCATGCCCGATTTCCTCCGGCAAAAGATTGGTACCGCTCCCTGTACGGAATAACAGCACTCCCCATAAAATCACCAAAACTGCCTGAACAACTTTTTTCAAATCCGTCCCCCTCTTCACAAATACGCTGCAAAGCAACACAATTCGTAGGAAAAAGAGGTTTCCTGCGAAACCTCCTCTCCTGTTTTCCTGTGGCAGTACGGCAACTATGATGTCAACGCTGCATTGTCTGCCTATTTCTTTATCTTAACTTTTACTGCCGTGCTGTTCTTGCCGCAGACTTTCTTTCCCATGCTGTCTTTCTTGTACGCGCAAACCCTCACATAATAAGTCTTGCCCTTTTTCAGCTTCTTGATAGTCTTGGGCGACTTCGCTGCCGTCACCGTTTTTACCGTGCCCTTCTTAAATTTCCTGGAAGTGGAATAAGAAATCTGATAGCCCTCTGCCCCCTTTACTTTCTTAAAGGAAACTTTCATCGCTTTCTTCGCCGAATTCTTAACCGTAGGCTTCTTTACCTTTGCCGGCTTCGCCACTTTTTTCCAATGGGCGTACAGCGTGGTATCTCCTGTAAGTTTCACGACAGTATCCGCCGTAACCTTCGTTCCATTTGTCTTTGCCGTATACCAGCCCGCAAAGGTATATCCTGCTCGTTTGGGGCTTGGCAGCGTTCCATATTTGCCGCCATCGGTGACAGTCTTGCTGTCCGGCTTTAAGGCTTTTCCGCCATTCACGTTATAAGTAACCTTATATGTTTTGGGCTGCGGGGTAACATTTATCGGCAAATCCTCCTGCCGCATCAGGCTGATATCGTCTACAACCACCCAGGGAGCAAGCCCTTCGGCTCCCGCACAGGAGAGCCTGGTTCCCACCATGACATTTTTCACATTGCCGTCAATGGGGATATCCGTGATGATTGCCTGATAGAAATCTTTCCACACATTGTTAATCTGGATTTTCGTCTTATAATTCTTCTTGGTCCCGTCCTTGTAGCTGACCTCTGCATAAAGCCCAGCCGTATCCTTTACCTGACCCACGGAAGTTCCCTGATACCATGCATACAAGGTATACAGACCTGTGGGAAGAGCCTCGGAAATCGTCTGCTCTACCTTAAAATCAATTTCTTTGCCGACTTCTGCCCATCCGGTATAATAGTAAGAACCTGATTTGGCATTTGCTGAATTCGGTTTGTCTATGAATGCATTGTTATAGTCGTTGACTTCCATAAAATTCGTGAGCGTCCAGCCTGTCGCATTCTTGCCGTCATTTTCCTCAAAGCTGCCGTTTTTCACATAATTCTTGCCGGTAATTATCACCAGGCAGGTTGTCTTCCAGGTACCTGCAGCAACCTGTATCGTGCTGCCATCGCCGGCATTCGTATAGGAAAATGCCCCGATGGAACCATCCACTGTGTACTCGCCAAACGCTGCTGTCTTCAGCTTAGCGACCTGCGCCGCATCCCAGGTAACCGGAACGTCAATCGCCGTGCCATCATTCAGATTTGCCTTGACAGTCGCCGGAAGCTTAGGCGTCTCCTTATAGCCCATCTCAAGGGAAGCGGTATCTACCGTGCTTACCCTGGTCGGACCTTCCGCCCCCGTGTATACCCATTTGTATACATTGATGGAGGGCAGCGCTTTTCCGGTAAAATCAAAGAGCGCCTGGTTGTTCCACTCACTTCCGTTCATATCGTCCTTAATCTCCGGATCAGTCTCCTTGGCATAGATGGAACCCCAGCCGGAGCCATATAGACGCCATGCTTTCATATTGGATGCCAATACTGCCTCAGCGTCTGCTGCGCCCTCCTCATACACTGCGGGAGGAACCCATGCCGGCTCCCAATAAAACGTACCGATACCCTTATCTCCGATAGCTGCAATGGCTGCGATGGCATCGCGGACCGCCGCTGCCTGGCCTTCCGCATCCACCGGATAGTTGAATTCCATATCTCCCGCGCCCTCAAATACTTTATCGGGATATCCATCCCCATCCTTGTAGGTCCAGGCATAGGAAATCTCAGCCACCATCACTTTTTTATTGTACTTGTCTGCAATCTTCTTCAGATTTGTTGTCAATGTCTGCGCAGTTCCATGCCAGAATGGATAAAAGGAACTTGCAAATACATCGTAATCTACCTCATGATACGCCAGGGCATCCGCCTTGCCCATCTGGTAACTCTCGCTCTGCGGGTCCGTGTAATGGATGGCGATAAGGATATTCTCATCAATGCCGCGGACTGCCGCGCTTCCCGCTTTCAATAGCTGATAGACATTTTCTTCGTTCGTCTCCCCAGCCATTCCGTTGTTAATCTCATTGCCAATCTGCACCATGCCCACATCTACGCCGGCTTCCCTGAGCGTGTTGATACTGTCTGCCGTAAACTCCGTGAGGGCAGCCGTCTTCTGTGCAAAATCCATGCCTTTCCAAGCCTTGGGCACGCTCTGCTTCTTGGGGTCTGCCCAGAAATCTGAATAGTGGAAATCCAGCAGCACCTTCATACCATAATAGGTAGCAATCTTGCCCATCTCCGTCACATTCTCAATGCCGCAGTTTCCGGCACCGTAACCTTCACGGTATACCTGCGTGCCATCGGCAAGGAAATATTCGTCATACCCGGCGCCCTCAAAATACGCGGGGTCATCCGGCGATACGCTGGTCTGCGGCTCAATAATCCATTTTTTCTCCGTTTTCGCCACCGCACTGGCACTGTACTCATTTCCCTCTTCATCGACATATTTGTAATTACCGTCTGCATCGACAACGTAAGGGCAGTTCCACAGGCGCAGGCGCACGTAATTTACGCCGGAGTCCTTCAAAATCTGGAAAAGATTCTTTTCCGTCCCCTGCTCATCATAATACTTGACGCCGCTTTGCACCTCGCTGATATAAGTGGACACGTCCACGCCGTGGATGAAATCCTCAGAAAGCCCATCGACTCTCTGTACCGTAATCGGCGCATTTTTTACGGCCTGACTTGCCTCCAGGGCAGCGTTCTTGATTCCGCACCACTCGCCTGCCTTCAAATCCCCGCTGATTGTGACGGTCACGCTGTCCCCCTCTGCAACGCTGATGGACTTTGTGGTAAAGACGTTGGTCTCGCCCCAGTTTTCCACCCAGCCCTGATGGGTAACCGGCGCTGTCTCTGATTTCCCACTGTTCTCATTCTTAACCACAAGCTGCAGCGGCGTTACGCCCTCATTGCCCACTGCGGCAATTTGGGCAGAATAGGAACCCGCCGCTATATTTTCTACTGTCTGGCTGATACGGAAAGTTCCCGCCTCTTCCGCCCACAGATTCAGATATCCGCCATCATCCGTGCTGAACGCATAAGCGCGCTCTCCGGTGATGGTCCAGCCATCTGCATTAACTGTAAGCGCCCCATTCTGCAGCGTACCGTTTGCTGCTGCCATGACAGCGCCCTGCGGCAGGTAATCAATGGGCAGCATAGAAAACAGCAGGCACAAGCTAAGGATTATGCCTACTGTTTTTTTCAAGGTATTCTTCATCTCATTCTCCTCCTTATCATTTTTCTTTATTTCATGATAAGGAAAGGGCATAAGTAAAAAAAGACCATTTTTATCAAAAAAATACCAGAATCAATGAAATTTTCCAATCTTAGGGTGAATCAAAGAAATCTATCAATCATACTGAATCATCTCATCGAGATTCTCATGGAGCCTGCCCAGGTATTCCTCCATCTCTTCCCTGAGTTCCTCACGGCGCAGTGCAAATTCAATGTTAGCCTGGATAAATCCGACCTTGCTGCCCACATCATAGCGGTGTCCCTTGAAATCGTAGGCATACATCGCCTGTTCTTTCGCCAGCCGTTTCAGGGCATCGGTCAGCTGGATTTCTCCGCCCTTGCCTGCGTCCTGCGTCTCCAGGAAGCGGAAGATTTCCGGCGTGATAATATAGCGTCCCAGCACTGCCACGTTGGAAGGCGCTTCCTCCATGGAAGGCTTTTCTACCATATCGTTTACTTTATAGACACGCTCGTCCACCTGTTTGCCGGCAATGATTCCGTATTTGTCCACAACCTCATGCGCTACCGTCTGCACGCCGAGGATGGAAGTCTGGTACTCTTTGAACACGTCAAGCATCTGCCCCAGGCAGGACTGTTTGGAAATTACCACGTCGTCCCCCAAGAGCACGGCAAACGGCTCGTCTCCGATAAAATGCTGCGCGGCAAGGATGGCGTGCCCAAGCCCTCTTGGCTCTTTCTGGCGGATATAGTGGATATTCGCCATATCGGAAATCTCCCTTACCATGTCAAGCATCTCCTGCTTGCCGCTCTTCTCCAGTTCCAGCTCCAACTCTATGGAGCGGTCGAAATGGTCCTCAATGGAACGCTTATTTCTGCCCGTCACGATAATGATATCCTGGATTCCAGCTTCCACCGCCTCTTCGATGATGTACTGGATGGTAGGCTTATCCACAATCGGCAGCATTTCCTTGGGCTGTGCTTTTGTCGCCGGCAGGAACCTTGTCCCAAGCCCCGCCGCAGGTATAATCGCTTTTCTTACATTCATCATATAATATGTCTCCTTTTCGCGCTATGACAGCGTAAATTCTCCTGACTCTTTTGATTTGATGTTCATGATAATCGAACAATCTGCCAAATGCTCATAGTTCACTTCAAGATTATATTTGACCCTCACGTCAATATTGTCCTCCGTCTCCGCAATATCAACGCTCTTAGCGTCAATGCCAATCAGAAGGCTCCCAAATGGGGTGTTGTAATAAGAAACATTTTTCTTATTTTTCTCAAACACCATATGTACGTTGGACACGCCTTTCTTGGTAATATCCAAAGAATCCTCCGTAAGTTTGATGATATTGCGCGTATTTCCGTCAAACCCTTCCATCACCTCATCATACAGGATATAGTGTTTGCCATTTTTCTTGTAATAATCACCGGCAGTGATTACTTCCACCGGCTCAACATCTTCCTCATCCTGGGCTGCAAACTGCAGCCCGCTGATAGACAACAGTACATCTTTCGTCATAATTACTCCTCAATATGTATCAACTGCGCCTCTTCAATCTCACAGGGCAAGATTGAATTGGCAAAATTTTTAAACTTCTCTGCTGCATCGCTGACATAGAACTGGTACATTGGCTCTTGCTCCTCTTTGCCGTCATTGGAAATGCCGTGCTGGGATAACAGCCGCTTTAGACCCTGCGCCGTCTCATATGCCGGATTTACAAGGCTGACCTTATCACCCATGATTTCGCCTATCATGGAACGCAGCAGCGGATAATGGGTACAGCCCAGAATCAGGGTATCAATGTCCGACTCCTGGAAATACGCAAGATAACGCTTCGCCACCTCGATGGTCACCGGATCTTTCAGCCACCCTTCCTCCACCAGGGGCACAAACAGGGGGCACGCCTTCCCCAAAACGGCAGCCTGCGGATTATGCCTGTGTATCATCTCCGTATAAATATGGCTTCCCACGGTTCCTTCCGTCCCAATAACGCCAATCCTGCCATTGTTGGTGATTTGTGCCGCAACTTTGGCTCCCGGCTTGACAACGCCGATAATCGGCATCTTCATTTCCGGGCGCAGCTTTTCCAAAGCAAACGCACTTGCCGTATTGCATGCCACCACTATCGCCTTCACGCCCTTAGATTCCAGAAAGTGGATAATCTGCCTGGAATAACGGACTATCGTCTCCCTGGATTTGCTTCCATAGGGCACCCGCGCCGTATCCCCAAAATAGATAATCCTCTCTTGCGGGAGCTGGCGCATAATTTCCCGCGCCACGGTCAGTCCTCCCACGCCCGAATCAAAGACCCCGATGGGGGCATATTTTTCCTTTTCAAACGATTGATTCATCTTATATTCTCCACAACTTACATCATACACATGTATATTAACTGTTTTGGTGTGAAAATGCAAGTGGTTGGAAAGAATTACAGACTGGTTGATAACAGTTCAGCCAGCCAAAAGAAATTGAGGCAAATCAGGCCAGTAAAAAATCAAACCTAAAAATCTCACAGCAGCTCCTGCAGTTTTTCCCACAGTGCAAATTTTACTTTATAATTTTTCCCTTCCATCAGGCTCTCGTATTCTTCCGGGGTCAGCGCACGCTGCAAAGACTCTTCGGCTTCCTCGTCCACGACCTCGTAGACGCTGTTGAAAAAACAGAGATTTGGATACATCACACACCACCAGTTATGCCCGCCGCCCGCTCCAATCACTACCTCCAACGCCTCATACCTGCCTGCCGGGAACGTGTAACTGCCATAAGTTTTTTCAGGAAAATCCGTAACTTTTAAGGAAGCTGACACATCATATGTATACCCTTCCCGGGCAATTACCTGCTCTGCCGTTTGGGTGATCTGGGGCAGTCTTTCCCTGATAGCCTGACGGCTGGCATTTATATCGGAAATACCTGAAAGCGCAGGCTGCATATACGCCCCGATTGCATCCCTTACTTTCAGCTTCAAATCCTGGTCTTCCTCCCTGTCACTGTTGGCGCGCACATGGAAGCGGATGACTTTTCCTGCAATTTCCTCCGTCATCCGCTGCTGTCTGAATTGCACAATCCCGCAGCAGATAAGCGCTGCCGCTGCCAATACGATTGCTGTCTTTATCCATTGCTTCATTCTTCCATACCTTCCTCAAATATATTTAGCCGGCTAAGGAAAGTATTTCCAGATATTTATTTTTTAATCAGATTAGGGTGGACAAAAAATAAAAAGATACAAAGCCTTACTCATTCCGTCAAGACTTTGTACCTTTAAAATTTAAAGTGGCTAATCCATTTATCGGGTTTCTGTTTTAGGCTCTGCCGTTTCAACATACTTTATAATCTCTATGATTTTTTCAGCGCTCATACCCTCAGCTTCTAGTTTCTGAATAAGATTGACAACTTCTTTACCAGTCATATCATCACCTGCTTTCTGATTTGGGTTTCTATGTATGTATTAATTATAATGGATGATTGCGTAAGTGTAAAGCCTTTATTCAATTATCAGCACTTAGTTCTTGGCTATAAGATTTATTTTCGCAGCAAGATACTTAATGGCTTGCCAGCATTGAAGCTATAGCTTTACCGGCAAGCCAGACTTTATGAACATAAAACAGAAAAATATGCCTATAGTTACTTTGTAAAATCTGCTCCCTTTAATTTAGTAAACACTCACCAATTTAAGATTTCAATATCCACCTCAAACACCTGCCGCACATTTTGGCTGTATTCATCCGGCAAGTTTTTATAAACCTGGTAAAGCCCACGGTTCAGCCCTCCCAGATAAATATAGCTGTTTGTCATGTCAATTCCATATTCCTCCCGCAGCTTTGCGGCGCATTTTTGCAGCCCCGCCAAAATATGCTGCTCCATCCTCTGCTCAATCTGGTACTGTTGCCCTACAGAATTTGCCTGCCCGATTTTCAGCCTCCCCTGCCCAGTTATGGACACGGTCACCACAGGCTGTCCCTTTTCCTGCTCCACGCTTGTCGTCACCCGGATATCGGAAATCTCAGCCACTTCCTCCTTATCCGGCTCACAGGTGAAGGTCTCCAGCAAACCCTGGGAAAGAAATGCCTGCATCGCTTCTTCCACCGTAAGCATTCCGCGGTACTCAAAATTTTCAATTGCCGCATAGCCGCTGACCGCAGGACGCTTGCCCTGCTCCGTCAAAACCGGAATCAGCAGCAGTTCATTCTGGTTGTGCCACTGGTTAATCAGGCTGCCTACTGTAGCTATTTTTTTCTGGCTGAAATCTTTCTGGCTCTCTAACATTTCTTCCAGATATGTGCCCATGGAACCTTCTGTCTCCTCCGTGAGCGTAAGGATTTCAGCCGCCGAGCTGCTGCCGACAAACAAACTGATATTTCTGGCTGCACGCTCCTGCTGTTCCCAGGCAAGCAGCAGATTCCGCAGACGCTTAGGCTCTGAAATCAAATTTTCCCCCACCACCACCGCTTTCAGATGATTGTAGTCGAGGATACGGTTGGTATTATTTTCGTATGATTTTTCCACATGGAACAAATCATCGCCCTCTAAGGACATTGCCATCGGCGTATCCACGGTCTTGCCTTTCTCCGATATCTGGGCAAGGTCCGGGAAATCAAAGCTGACTACCAGCTTCGGCTCCGTCTCTGTTTCCACGTCTTTTACTTTCGTTTCCATTCCTTCCGCCTCTTTCCCGCCGGCTTTTTCTTTCGTTTCCATTCCTTCCGTCTCTTCTCCACCTGCTTTTGCTGACGCTCCCTGCAAGTCTATGCCAACCGCCAGCGGAAAGCTGCGCTGTTCCAGTTCCACCGACTCGCAGCCGCCCAAAAAAATCATTGCCAGAAATGCCGCCGCCAAAATCCTACTCTTTCGCATCCGCTTCTACCTCCTTTCCCATCTTCCTGCCTGTCTTAACCTGATTTACAAGCAGCAGAATCAGCAAAATCAAAAACATGCCCGGCAGTGCGATACAGTACTGGTAAATCCCAAAAATTTCTGCCAAAAATTGATGCTCAAACAAGCCTTTGCCCACGAAAAAAGCAAGCAATGCCACGAGATACAGGCTGTAATGGTGTTTCGTTTCATGGCACAATTCTTTCAGCACCAAACTTCCCTGAAAAATCCCTGTATTCAGGAGGGCGAACAGCGCAAAAAACCATACCGCCGTCATCAGCACATCCTGCCTGGTAAAAAATCCTCCCGGCAGATTAATCATCCCCATCAAGGTAAGGATGGGACGCTTCAATACTCCCATGGCATTCTGTCCAAATGCGCCCAGAATTACAAGATAAATAAAAATATTTAACAATGTTGCCGCCAGCAGTGAATCGCGCCCGCAAGCTGCCAATTTCTCTGGATTTCTGCTAAACGGCTTTAAGAACAGCAAAGCACTGAGCGGCAGCAGCAAAATCAATACGGATGTACTGCCTCTTAACAGCTGTACTCCATCGGAGGCTACAATCGGCGTCCAATAGGACGTGTTTATCTCCGGGATTGCCATAATCAGCATTAAGAGCAGCGGTACTCCCAGAAACCAGAAAATAATCTCATACACCCTCGCCCTGCCCTCAATACCGCGGATACTGCCATAAACTGCCAGCAGCAGCAGCAAGATGCCGATTCCCAGAAAAGATCCTTCCGGCAGCAGCCAGCTGAGAGTCAATGTCGTCAGTTCGAACAGCACATACCCAGACAAGGTTACAAAATATAAGAAATAAAATACCATAAACACATCTGAAATAATCTGCCCCACTGTGTCTTTCATGTAACTGTAAAAGTCCGCATCCATATGTTTCAAGTTGGCGCCCATCAACCACAGAAGCACTGCTCCGCCCGCCATGCCTAACAACAGGCAGAAAATTCCGTCCGCCCCCGTCATGGCAGAAAAAATCCCCGGAAGCACCAGGCTGCTGATGCCAAAAATATCCAAGACAAAAAGCCTTCTTATCTGCCGTAACGATATTTTCCAATTATCTGCAAACATATTTCCAGCTATTTCCCCTCTCTGTATCTTTTTTCTTCCTCATTGAATTTCAGCCTGATACGCGCACCTCCTCTGGTATAAATGGGACGTCTCTTTAAGAAATCCAACGGAAGCCGAAGGAACGTATCGCGCTCATCCTGATATCCGTTCAAATCCGCCCCCACAAACGGCGCAAGATAAGGAATGCCAAAACTTTCCAGGTGGGACAGATGAATCAGCACTGCCAAAAGCCCCAGCAGGAAACCGAAAAATCCCAGGGAACCGCAGAGGAAGATAAACATGAATTTGAGAATCCGAAAGGAAGTGGCAAATTCCTCATTGGGCACGGCAAAGGAACACAGCGCCGTCAGCGCCACCACAATCACCACAATCGGGCTGACAATATTGGCATCTACCGCTGCCTGACCGATAATCAGCCCGCCGACAATGCCAATCGTATTTCCATTTGCCCCTGGCAGACGCACGCCGGCTTCCCGCAATAATTCAAATGCAATTTCCATGATGAACACTTCCACCATTGCCGGAAAGGGAACCCCCTGCCTGGAAGCCGCCAATGACAGAAGCAAATCTGTGGGCAGGATCTGGGTGTGGAAATTCGTCATTGCCAGGTACAATCCCGGAAAAACCATCGCCAAAAAGGATGCCACATAACGCAAAATCCTGGTAAAAGAAGCAATCTCCCAACGGCTGTAATAGTCATCGCTTGTCTGGATAAACGTGTTGTAAGTCGTGGGCAGAATCAGCGCTACTGGGGAGTTATCCGACAGCAGGACAATCCTGCCCTCAAGGATAGCCATGGCAGCGCGGTCCGGGCGCTGGGTGGTCTGAAACTGCGGAAAAGGAGAATATTTGCGCCGCTCCGTGAGCTGCTCAATAATCCCGCTGTCCAGTGCGCCGTCAATCTCAAATTCCTGCAGCCGTCTTTCTATCTCCTCCAGTATCTCCGGGTGGATTAAATCTTTCATATAGACAAGGTCAACATTGGTATTCGTGCGTCTGCCTGCAAAACTTTCCCTCACTTTCACATGCGGGCTGCGCAGACGCTTGCGGATTAACGCCGTATTTATCTTGACGGATTCCGAAAATCCCTCATTAGAGCCGCGGATGACCTTTTCCGATTCCGTCTCATACACGCCTCTGCCCGGATAGCCCTTGTCTGGGATTTTCAACGCTTTATTATAGCCCTCCAGGAACACCAGCGCATCCCCGGTGAGCATTCCCTGGGCTGCATCCTCAATCGTCTCAAAAGGCGGAGAATCTGAAATATCGAAGACGTTGTCCCTGACATACGCCGCAAGGTCCTCCTCTGGCAGCGTGCGCAATTTTCCCAGGAACTTGCCCACCGCCGAATCTTTCCAGTCCACGCTGCTGACCGCCACTTCAATATAGGCAATATAACACTCGCTCTTTAAATTCTTTCCGACCTTTATCTTCCGCTTTTTGATATCTGCACAATCGGAAAACAATTCCTCAAAATTTTTAATATTTTCCTGCAAATCAGGAACAATCTGCATCGGCATAAATCCCTCCTAAATTATCTTAATAGGAAATGCACTTTCACGCGTTAGCATGACAAGGTCTTTCCTATAAGATAAAAAAGGATAAGCATAGGCTTACCCTTTATTTACTCCATTGCTATTATTTTTTCCGAAATTTTCCTTTTTATCCCTTTTTCTGAAATTTTTATCTAATGAAATAATAATTAAATCAGCGTTTCCCTAATTCCTGTTATATATGCCCGTCAGATATACCTGCTTTGCCAGACCTCCCTCGCGCATTTTCGTATATGCGTGCATTGCCAGCTCATTATCGTCAAACAGCCCAAACACCGTGGGCCCGCTGCCGCTCATCATGGCATTTAATGCACCCAGCTGCAGCATCTCCTCACGTATCCTGGCAATCACCGGATAATTGGGAATTGTCACCGTCTCCAGTACATTCCCCATATAGAAAGCAATCTTATATAAATTCGCCTCCTTGATTCCTTCCAGCAGCCTGTCAATCCGCGGATGCTTTTCAATCTCAGCCAATTTCAAATTCTCATAAACAAACTTCGTAGAAACACTGATTGGCGGCTTTGCCACCAGCACACGGCAGGAGGGCATGGGCGGCAGCGGCGCAAGTTTCTCGCCAATTCCCTCGGCAAGGACCGTCCCCCTCAGAATGCAATACGGCACGTCCGCCCCGATTTGCACACCGCGCTCCATCAGCTGTTTCTTTGACAGATTAAGATGGAACATCCGATTGATGCCATACAATACTGCCGCCGCATCGGAGCTTCCTCCTGCCATTCCTGCCGCAACCGGGATAAATTTCTGCAAATC
This sequence comes from uncultured Lachnospiraceae bacterium, assembly GCA_910583835.1. Classification (GTDB taxonomy): domain Bacteria; phylum Bacillota; class Clostridia; order Lachnospirales; family Lachnospiraceae; genus Petralouisia. The sequence continues at coordinate 67,198 of CAJTYM010000014.1, forward strand.
AATAAACACGCCCTCTTGCACCTGAAATTCGTCCATCAGTAATTTTGCCGCACGGTAAGCCAGATTTCCCTCATCCTCCGGCACAAAGAACAGATTGCTTTTGAGGCGGATTCCCGGCTCCTTTGTCTTTTTTATGGTTATCTTGTCATACATCCTCAGCGTCTGCATAATCATACGGACCTCGTGGTAACCATCCTCCCTGCGCCGCAGCACATCCAGTCCCAAATTAATTTTCGCAAGCGCTTTCATCCTCATTTCCAACATAGCGTTTCTCCTTCATTTCCCTTCATCTAATGTTTCATTGGTATCACTCATCCAAATATATTGCCATTTTTCCTCCTGTTTTACTGCTACCTGAATTATACTGTGGGATGGTAAAATATACAAGCAAAATATCCTCTTTCAGGAATCACAAGATTTTTATAAGCCAGTGTTAATTTTTTCCTTCCCCGACCGATATAAATAATGAGAACTATAAAATAATGGTTACGGACAACCAAATCAGTATGCCAAGGAGGGATACATCATGAGTGTAAACAGTGTAAATGCTACAACCGCATATACCCCAAATTATCAGAATACTTACAACACTACTGCAAAGGCTGAGGAAGAGAAGAAATCAAAAGACGAGGGCGTTGTATATCAGAAAGGCACCTCTTCTACCAAAGCTACCTACGCTAAGGAAGATGTAGTTGCACGTTTAAAGAAAGATGCCGAAGACAGGACTTCCCAGCTGAGAAGCCTGGTACAGCAGATGATGGGCAACCAGGGGAACAGAATCGGACAGGCAGACGACATGTGGCGTTTCCTTGCCAAAGGTGACTTCACCGTTACCCCCGATGTAAAGGCTCAGGCTCAGAAGGATATCGCAGACGACGGATACTGGGGTGTGAACCAGACTTCTGACCGTATCATCGAATTTGCAAAGGCTCTGGTTGGAGATGATCCCGAGAAAGCTGAGCAGATGCGCGCCGCTTTCGAGAAAGGCTTTAAGGCAGCTACCAAGTCCTGGGGACAGAAACTCCCAGATATTTCCCAGAGAACTTACGATGCTGTTATGTCTAAGTTTGACGACTGGGCAGGCGTAGAAACAAAAGCTTAATCCCAAGCTTATTACTCGCAGCAAATCAGACACCCGCTTTCACACATGATAGTGCATGGAAGCGGGTGTTTTTTTCTTCAAAAGATCGGAGTGACCAAAGGCAGGAAAGTAAAAAATTACTTTTTGACGCACTGATTTTCAAAATAACACAACATATACAGAAAGGACGCAATTATGGCAATCATGCTTCTTCTATGCTGTGCCGTCATCCTCTCCTGTATCATAGCAAACCGCTTTTCTAACAAATTCGGAATGCCCGCACTGCTGTGCTTCATGGCTCTTGGTATGATATTCGGCTCTGACGGACTGTTTAAGATTTCCTTCAATAATTACCAGATAACAGAACAGCTCTGTACTATCGCATTAATTTTTATTATGTTTTATGGCGGCTTCGGCACCAAATGGCAGACCGCGCGTCCTGTTGCAGCAAAAGCAGTATTGCTTTCTACCCTGGGTGTAGTGATCACGGCGATGCTTACCTGCCTCTTCTGCTATCAGGTATTGCACTTTTCTTTTACCGAGAGTTTTCTTATCGGCGCAGTTTTGAGTTCCACCGATGCAGCTTCCGTCTTTTCCATCCTGCGTTCCAAAAACCTCAATCTGAAACATTCCACCGCGCCGCTTCTGGAAATCGAGAGCGGAAGCAACGACCCCATGGCATATATGCTGACAATGATAGCCCTCGCCATGATTTCCGGCGACAGCGGCGCTTCCGTGCCTGTCATGCTGCTCACACAGATTGGGGTAGGCATTGGAATCGGCATTGCCTGCGCCATCCTGGGGATATTTGCCCTCAGGAAAGGCAACATTAACAACAAAATTACGCTTGTACATTTTTTTGACGGAATTACGGGGCTTGCCCAGATTTTAATTTTCTTTCTGCTGGGGCTTCTGTCATTTCCGCACCTGCTTCCTAACCTGTTTTTGCCGGCTTTGCTGATTGCATTGTTTCTGACATTCCTTGCCAGGCCCGCCGCCGTTTTCCTGCTGCTTTTGCCGTTCGGCTCCTCATTGCGGCAATGCCTGCTGGTCGCATGGTCCGGCTTGCGCGGAGCGGCATCGATTGTATTTGCAATTATGGTCATTGCCAAAGGAACCAGCCTGGAACATGATTTATTCCATATAGTATTTTTTATCTCACTGCTCTCCGTTGCCATTCAGGGTTCCTTACTGCCAATGGTTGCCAGAAAGCTTGGCATGGTGGACAACAGTTCCGATATCCGTAAAACTTTCAACGACTATCAGGATGATTCCGACCTTACGCTGATGCGCATGTATATCCCCAATGGGCATAACTGGCAAAACCGCAAGATAGAGGAAGTCAGCTTTCCCACCGGTTCTCTCGCCCTGATGATCAAACGTGAAGGAGATACCTTAATTCCGCGCGGCAATACGACAATCCTTGCCGACGATACGCTCATTTTAAGCGTCCCTTCTTACCGTGGGGAAAATGATGGCAACTTAAAAGAAATCCTCGTTGATTCCGGGCATAACTGGTGCAATTCATCTATTGCGGAACTGAACCTCCCCGAGAATATCCTGATTGCCCTCATCAAACGCGGAGATGAGAACATCATTCCTCAGGGCAGCACTGTCATCCATGCAGATGACCGGGTGGTTATCTATAAATAACATCGCCCGGAGGAATCACAACGGCAAGGAAATCTTATTTGAAAATTAATCTTTGTGCCGCAATAGGTATTTTCATAGACTTTACTAATTGGATATGCTATACTCATAAATACCCAAACCAGAACTGCCGCACAGAAGGAGGGTAACATAATGACTGATAATGAATTACTGTTAGCCATTGCTGATATAATGGACAAGAAACTCGATGCAAGACTAACACCAATTGAAACTGACATTCATGACTTGAAAACCGACATTCAGTCCATGAAAGCTGACATCCTGGACATGAAGGCTGACATCCTGGACTTACAGAACGATGTCCGCTTTATCAAAGCTGACATTCAGTCCATGAAGGCTGACATCCTGGACTTACAGAACGATGTCCGCTTCATGAAGGCTGACATCCTGGACATGAAAGCTGATATTCAATCCATGAAAACCCAAATCATTGACATTCAAAACGATATTCAGTCTATACATTTAACTCAGGAAAACATTATCCTGCCGCGATTGAATACCATCGAATCCTGTTATACTACTACATATACTCGTTATAAAAGTTATGCGGATAAAATGGAAGCTGCTTTCGTTGACATTGACCTGCTCAAAAAAGTAGTATCTGAACACAGTGGAAAACTGCAAAAAATTTCTTAGTAAAATGCTGATGAAAGCGTTTTCTTAAACTGGAACCGCCAAGCATATATGTTATTCCATTGCTTGGCGGTTGTCATTTTGGAGCATCTGCTATCCGTCCCCTAAAGGTCCTGCTACCCTCCATTTTCCATTTTTTCTATTGCGGGCAAGCGCCCATTCAATATCGTCTTTCGCGCCTTTCACCAAGATACCTGAAGACAATATAGGAGAATCATACTTTACCGTGGACTTCGCTTCCAAAATAATAACCTCTTCCTCTCCTCCAATCCCCATTTCTTCTTTGATTTCTTCGGTTAACCCATAATCAATCCATTCTCTGTATGCTATGCTCTGCAGTTCACTTCCCCACATTTTCAGGAAGTATTCATTTTTCAATGCGGCAACAGCCTCTAAAAGTTCCTCCTGGCTATATTTTTCAGATTGGTTAAGATGTATTTCTGCATTCCTGACATGTCCTGTGAAAAATTCAAGGTAGAAAAAAATTATACCAAAAACCAGGAAAACTGCTATAACGCATATTGCTGCTTTGCCTCTCGCGCTTATCCTGCAACTGTTCTCCTCTTGCTCTTCCCCTACATTCACCCCAGCGCTTTTACTAAATCGTAATAAACCTAAATCTTTCATTAATAATTCTCCTAAATTCCTAATACAATGCAAAGAAACATACTACATCTCTCTCACTTTACCAATATTATAAAAAGACTTTCGGAAGGTCCTGCGATGGATTTTTCACCTTCACCGTCTTACTCTTATTGCCAGCTGCATCCTTTAAATACACTTCAAAGTAATCACATTCAACATCGCTATAATCTATGCTAATCAAAAAACAATTCCATTGGCTGCTCTTCACCGTCCCCAAATGACGCCATCCGTTGGAACCTTTGAAATAAATTTCCGTTCCCAGTTCACCTTTTACACGGACACTGCTGGAATCTACTTTTACCTTGGGCGCTTTCGGCGCAGTCGCATCCTTGACAGTTCTCGATACTATTTTTCCTCTGGCATTGCCTTTTTTCAGATAGAAATACAAAATCCCGCCGTCCTGCTTTGGTATCGTGATTGTTCTGTTTTCATCCTTCTTGAATTTTACAAGCTTCAACGTCTTCTTTTGATTCTTAACCACAAGCGTGGTACCTTTCTTACCGCTGACCCTGACCGTTTGCGACTGGCTCGTAACCGTCTTCTGCACTTGGGGTTTGGCAATCGTTTTTACTAGTTCTTCCTTGGCAACAACAGGCAGCTTTGTCACTTTTTTCGTCACTGTTTTTCCTTTCTTGCCTGAATCCTTTGAAATCAGATAAAATTCTAATCTGCTGTTGCCTGGCTGTTTTTTAATCTTTATATTCTTCTTACCTTCCTCTTTATAAAATTTACGGTAGATGATATCCTCTCCATTTTTGACATGCAGGGTGGTCCAGTCATATACATAAACCGGAATCTGCGTGTCGTTCTCTGTAATTTCGCCTACCAGCACAGATGGGGTGTATTCACGCTCATTAGGTGGAATTTGCATTGCAGACACAGTCTGCAAATTCGCCATCAGCATTACTGATGCCAGCAGATATAAACCTAGCTTTTTCACTGCATTTTTCATGTTCTTACCTCCACACCTTTGACAGGGCAGTCCCCAATAACTTTCTAAATGATTGGGGACTGCCTGTTATCCTACAACAAAACTTCTATTTCAGCCACGTAAGGGAGTAATCAAAACCGGATGCCGGAAACAATTTAGAAAGCACTATATAGTACGTTCCTGGCTCCGTTTTACGACTTCCACTATTTCTGATATATAAAGTGCCTTTTCCCTGTCCTTCATACATTCGATCCCAGGTTACCGTATGTTCTTTGTCATTAGACTTATAGACCTGTACCTTAACGCAATCTGTGTTAGAACAGCTATCCCCTTTTGTGATTTTCACTCTCACCAATTCTTCTTTTGCGATTTTCAGTTTAAAATACTGTCTTTGAGAAGGATAGGCTTCAAATCCAAAAATACCGCACTTTTTAACTCCTTTTTTGAGAACCTCGGCATTCGCAAATGAACTTCCCCCCAATTTTGCTTTCTTTGTAAACGTATATTTTGCTCTTGCAGTCTTTCTAGCCGCACATTTCAGCCTTAAATAGTAAGTTCCTGCCTTTCCTATATAATATGCTGCCTGCGGATTTGCTGCCTTAACCGTTGTTTCCTCACTCAACATCTTCTTCTGAGAATTAAACAGCGCCGTTTTTCCATTGCCCTCTAAACCCACAAATTTTAAAACCAGCTGTCCCGGACTTTTTACAGATATCTCATAATATTTATAAACATCTGTAACTTGCCCTAATGAATTAGAAGTGTTGGTATCCTGACTTTCCTTTCCTACAATTTTATTTTCTAAGCCAAATAACTTATCCTCTGCCGCTAGATTCCTTGCATAGGCAGTTTGAGTATTCACAAATACCATCAGACTCATGACTGCCATAAGTACCGCTTTTCCTATTTTATTGCATTTCATCTTATCTCTCCCCTACTTTCTTGTTGCATATTTTCCGCCTTTAATATCTGCTGCTGTGGGTTTTACTGCTTCACAACTTGTATAACCATACATCAATTTCCCTTTATTCCTAGAATTATATAAATCAAGCAATCCAAGTGTATGCCCCAGTTCGTGAGCAGCAGTTGACTTATTTATAATTGCTGGCACTCCATCCATTTTATCCGAATTAAATTTAATTTCAAATCTTACCAGTTTTCCCGTCGCCAGATTATCCCACTTTTCCGTATAGGCAACAGACGATGTATCTTTCGAGGTGCACATGCTAACTTTATTTGGCGAACTGCGGCTTCGTTTAAATGTGACAACGCCGCTCTCTTTCCAAACTCTTGCCCCATAAGTCATATAACTCTTATATTTTTTGTTAAGTGCATAATCATCAAATGTATTTGTTTTTTTTCTCAACTGGGTGGTTCCAACCATATACCCGGCTTTTTCGCTCCCATATACAGCAATCGCGGCACATACAGTAGTCGCCGATATCATAACCAGCAGACAAACCAGCAAACAAGCATTTGCAATTCTTTTCATTATCTTTGCCATCCTATTGCACCTCCTCTATATAGTCAATCAAATCAGCTTTCTTCAGGATCTCCGAATCATAAGGCAATTCTGCCTCTTTCAGCCTTACTGCTTGATTCCAACTCCTTGCCGAATCATAAGTATCTATTCCAGCTTCTTCTGCGGCAAGTTCTCCGGTTGGCAAGGTTTCTACCGCCTGATTCCCTGAGACAAAATACTCCTTTAAAACCCAATAAGAATTATTATTATCCGGTAAAGATACCGTCTTTTTCATGACCAAAATATACCGTTCCCCTTCTTGAAACAATGGCGTATCGCTCATAGGCATCTGCCTTGTGCCGTCTTGCAAAACTTTTATTTCTTCCGGCAGTTCTCCTTTATATGACTTAATCACACTGGCTTTGTGAAGCGTCTGTGGAATTTCATTGTTATATTCTTCAACTATTCCATTGATTTTAATTTCTGCAACTGCATCTGCCTGTTCAACACTGTCGTCCAAAGCGCATTCTTCCCTGGAAGCACTGATAACACATCGCAGATTCTCCTCCGTCTTTGCAGAAAGATACGTTCTTGTCCCCATTGCGCTTGATATAACGGTAAAAGCTATTACGGCTGCTAAGATTATTTTTTTCCTCATCTGTAACTCCTCCTGTCCCTACATAACTAATAAATTACAAAACACCACTCCCTATTTCCAAATCTTACGAAACCAGTGCCAAAGCCAATGATTACCTGACAACACCATTCCCCTCACCTCCCTTTTCTCCATCATAAATCTTCCTACCTTGGATTTGCAAGAGAAAAGGAATGAACGGTCGTTTTGGGGAACGAACGGTCATTTTTTAGATAAACCAAACACAATCCGTACCATAAATCTGCCCTCTGTACTTTCAAACAGAATCTGTCCATGGTTCTTTCGCACTGCATCCTTGATATTTATGATGCCATATCCGTGATTTTCCGCATCTTTTTTGGACGTAGTGCGCCCCAGTTTTTCTACCTTGACCAAACCATGACAGGGATTTTCTGCTTCTATCACCAGCTTCTCATCCAGAGAGCGAATTTGCAGATGAATATATCTCCTCTCTTCCTCGACTTGTCTGCATGCCTCTATGCTGTTTGACAACAGATTGGAAAATATCGTGCATAAATCAAAATCCCCGATTGGCAATCCGTCCGGCAGCGCCCCCTCAATCTGCCACTGGATGGACTGTACTTCTGACCCGGACTGCAGTTGATACAAAACAGCATCCACAATCTCATGGTTCACGGACACAGACTTCCTAATTGACTGTTCTACATGTGACTGCATCTCTTCCAGATAATTTTGCGCTTTCTGATACTCCCCATTCTCTAAATGATAGTGCAAAATATTCATATGATTCCGTATGTCATGGCGTATCTTCCGTGTCTCTCTGGCATTGTCGCGCACCGTCCTTACATAATTTCTGGCAATCTGCAGATATTGTTCCTTCAGTCTGCTTTCCTCCTTATACCTTTTCCTGAAAACGTCCAGCACAACGCAGCCAATGCCCAAGCCATAAAACACAAGGCTAACAACTACCGCACATAAAGAAATAAAATTGGCCAATCCTGCATTTTCATATCCCCTGCTGACACTATCTACAAAATTATGTGTCATAGTAGCCGTAAATGCACAGATACTCCCAACAACGAAATACAATGTTGGCAAGTTATGTAAAATTTCTTTATACCCTGTTATTTTTCTCATCAAACAAATTGTTAAAATCCCCGCTGTTACAATTGTAACAATTCCTCGCATAATAGGATACATTTCATAAGTTTCCCATATATCTGCATTTTTCCCTGAAATTTCACAAACGAATAAATTGATGATGAAATATGGCAAACCAAGATACATCAAACTGCATATGTAAATCGCAATCCGGCGAAACCATTTTCCTTCTGTCCAAAGCAGCCAGATAGCTGGTGTCAGCAACATACCGAACGCTCCCACAGATAAATCCTCGTATTGTTCCCAATTTCCCCCTAGGCAAAATCCTATGCACAGCAACAATCCACCGATAAAAGGCAGCTTCTTTTTTGTGAGAGGGACACAAAATATCCCACACATCATCACTCCTGTTTCCAGCACATTTATCAAGTTTAATAAAATATTAATTATCATCTCTCCCATATCCCTTACCTCGCTTTGCGGATAATATACGCCAGATATGCCTCCTTCAGTTCCTTTGCCTTTCTCCTGCTCACCGGAATGCTCTCTCCATTTTTCAGGCGGATATTCTGGTTGGCATCCGAAATGTTTGCCAGATTGACCAGATAGCTCTTGTGGCAGCGGAAAAAGGATTCCTTCCCCAGCAGCTCCTCCAACTGCTGCAATCCCATATCGCAGAACGATTCCACATTTTGCCCCACCATACGGCTATACTTCTTCTCCGCCACAAAATACAGAATATCTTTCTTCTTTACTGTCATTTCACCCTGAACTCCATTTATCACAAGAAGCTGCTCTTCCTCCAAATCTTCCAGCACACGCAGCAGGTATTTCTCCAGCTTATCTGCTGCTACCGGTTTCTCCAAAAATCCATAGACATTCCTGCCAAATGCTTCCGGCATCTCTTCCATATGGCTGGTCACAAAAATTATCCTGATATCCTCTCCCCCCTGAAGTTCTTCTTTCAGCTGAATCCCTGACATATCTTTCATTTCTATATCCAGAAACAGCAAGTGTATCTCGTCCCCTTGATTCAGGAAATCCTCTCCCGATTCATACTCCCATAATTCAAAACCCAGGCTGTTTTCCTCAAAATACTGCTCCAGTATTTCTTTTAACTGCTCACGGCAGACTTTTTCATCATCGCAGATTCCTATCTTTATCATCCCTCACACCCCCAAGATATGATGCTGACCAGGAGAACAATCCCCGGCTTCCTTACGGCTGCCGGGGACTGTCCCTGTTGATAAGCTATCAAATAGATATACTAATTTTTAGAAAATTTCACTTTAAATACATACCACAACGCTCCAGTAATACATACGGAAGAGTATCCACCGCAGATAATACCTGCCATCAGCGGAAGCGCAAATTCCCGAATGGAACTTACACCCAGGATAAACAGGACAAATACCATGATAAAGGTCGTCAAGGAAGTATTGATACTTCTGGTAAGCGTCTGGGTGATGCTTCGGTTGGCAACTTCCATCAGGCTTTCCGGGTCTTTCTTCTTCGCAGTGCCCAGATTCTCACGGATACGGTCAAAAATGACAATCGTGGCATTGATGGAGTAACCTACAATCGTCAGCATACATGCGATAAAGGTATTACCTACAGAAATTCTGGCAACCGCATAGAATGCCAATACTACAAGCACGTCATGGACTAACGCAATGACCGCGCTGCCCGCAAAACGGATATCCTTAAAACGGAACCAAATATATATCAACATGCAGATTGTGGCAATGATTACTGCCCATACAGCATCGGAACGCATTTCAGAACTGATGGTCGAGCTGATATTCTCTGCAATGATTCCTTTCTCATCTACGCCAAATTCATCTATCAACGCCTGATTCAGCGCCTCACGTTCGGAAAGTTCCAAGGAACGCGTCTTGATGACAACCTGGTTGCTTCCCTCAATCTTCTGGGTCTGGGTATTGGGATCATTGGTCACTTTCTCGACCACAGGCACTATCTTCTGGTCAATCTCTTCAATGCTGTAATCCTCATTGAATGTAACCGTGGTAGAAGTACCGCCCACAAAATCCAGGCTGTAATTCAGTATATTATTGCCCTGGCTGCTGTTGATTCCCATTCCCACAAATCCGCCGACAATCAATACACCGGAGATTGCAAAAAAGATTGCTTTCTTGCCGAGGAAATTGATGGTATTCATCTCTTTCGCCTTACCATAGAACTTGGCATCCTGCAGGCCTAAAGCATAGAAACATTTCATCAGCCAGCGCGTCACTACCAAGGCAGTGAACATGGAAAGCACAATACCGATTCCCAATGTGTAGGCAAATCCTTTTACTGGACCGGAACCGCGCATTCCCAAAACTACCGCTGCAATCAAAGTCGTGATGTTGCCGTCCACAATCGCGGACAATGCCTTTTCATAGCCAAGCTTGATGGCTGTGTTGACTGTCTTTCCTGCCGCTATCTCCTCGCGGATACGCGCAAAAATGATAACGTTGGCATCGACTGCCATACCAATGGACAAGATGATACCTGCGATACCCGGCAAGGTGAGCGTTATGTCAAAAATCCATAATGCATATACCGTCAATGCTGAATACAACACAAGCGCAAGGCTGGCTGTAAATCCCGGAAGCCGATATATAACCATCATAAAAATCATTACCAGTATCAGACCGATAACTGCCGCCATCAAGCTGGTGGAGATTGCCTCCTCACCGAGCTGCGCGCCTACAACCTTAGAATTCAGTTCTTCCAGTTCCAGTGACAAAGAACCGATACGGATAACGGAAGCAAGATTTTCTGCTGCTTCCAGGCTTTCCATTCCTTCAATCTGCGCCCTGCCGCCGCTGATGGCTGAGTTCACAGACGGTGCGCTGATAACCTCGCCGTCATAGACAATCGGCATCGTCTTGCCGACATTTGCCGCCGTCGCCTGCTCAAACTTGACAGCTCCTTCGTCTGTCAGCGTCAGTTCTACAATATATTCCGTCTTGCCCGTTGTCTGGTCTTTATATGGCACACCCTGGGCATTCTGGATATCTGTACCGCTTACGAGGACATTTCCATCCTCATCCTGAAATTCCATGGAACCAGGCTTACCTAACTCCTCCAGGATTGAGTTCGCGTCAGAAACACCCGGAATCTCAATATTGATTCGGTCGCCGCCCTCCTGGTACACGCTCGCCTCAGTACTGTAAACCTCCACACGTTTCTGCAGCTTGTAGATAGTGTCCGCCATATCTTCGCTTGACGGATTATCCTCCACTGCCCTGTAGGTGATGCTGACACCGCCCGCAAGGTCGAGTCCCAGCTTGATATTACGGTTCTCTCCTACGCCAACCGTTGAGATAATGGTTCCGGCGTACCAGGACATGCCTGCCATAATCACCAAAATCAGAACCAATATCCCCGCTGCTTTTCCTTTTTTCATGATTTTCCTCTCCTGTCTTCTCTCTTCCGGCTGCTGCAATCCTTCTGACGGCTGCTGCCGGTTTTAATATCTACCAGATAATTGCTCCGGTACAAGGCCTAAGGCATTTTCCCACTTGGTGGGCTCCCCTATGACCAGCCATATTACCTCGATGCTGCCTGAAGCGAATCTGCCTACCCTTCTTCTGACAGCGCCGCTTTTATCATAATAGCACATTCAATCCGCTTTTTCTGCAGCTCGCAGCCAATATCATAAGCATCTTTGATGCTGCCATGGAAATTATAAGAATTGGCGGCACAGCCGCCGCTGCAGTAGAACTTGGCAAAACAGTTCCTGCACTTCTCCTTGGCATATACGTTGCAGGACTTGAACTCATCCCGAATCTGCGTATTCTGTATGCCATCCGTGACATTTCCCATCAGAAATGATTCATTTCCCACAAACTGATGGCAAGGGTAGAAATCCCCCCAGGGCGTCACTGCCAGATACTCCGTGCCGGAGCCGCATCCCGACAGACGTTTCGCCACACAGGGACCTCCCTCTAAATCTATCATAAAATGAAAGAAATTAAAAGCCTTTCCTTCTCTGTGGCGTTTAATCATCTCAACCGCAAGGCTGTCATATTCCTCAAACAGCTGCGGTAAATCTTCCTCACGCAGTGCATATGCTTCCTCCGGCTGCGCCACTACAGGCTCCACAGATATCTGCTGAAATCCCAGGTCTGCCAGATGGAGCACATCTTGGGAGAAATCCAGATTGTTGTGGGTGAACGTCCCCCGGACATAATACCTGTCCTGATTCCTGCTCTCTGCCAGTTTCTGGAATTTGGGGACAATCAGGTCATAACTGCCGGCCCCCTTGCGGAATGGGCGCATCCTGTCATTCACTTCTTTCCTTCCATCAATGCTCAGGACAACGTTCGCCATCTCCCGGTTTACAAATTCCATCACCTCATCATTCAACAGCACTCCATTGGTAGTCAGCGTAAAACGGAAGTTCTTACCGTGAAGCTTTTCCTGTTCCCTGCCGTATGCTACCAACTGTTTCACCACCTCAAAATTCAAAAGCGGCTCACCGCCAAAGAAATCCACTTCCAAATTCCTGCGGTTGCCGGAATTGGCAATCAGAAAATCCAGGGCAGCTTTTCCCACTTCAAAGGACATCAATGCCCTTCTCCCATGGTATTCCCCTTCTTCTGCGAAGCAATAGCGGCAGGCAAGGTTGCAGTCATGAGCAATATGCAGGCACAATGCCTTGACCACTGTGGGCCTGTCCTTAAACTGCTCCATATAATCTTCGTATTCATCCTCCGAAAACAGTTCGCCCTTTGCCGCAAGCTCCCGGACCTCTTCATAGCTCTCTGCAATCTCCGTCTCGGGATATGTACCTCCCAGCCTGCTTATAATCTCTTCTTTTGCATTTGCCTCATACAAGGCAATCACATCATAGGTGACATCATCCACCACATGCACTGCTCCGCTGTTCACATCCAAAACAAGGTTATAGCCATTGTTCCTATACTGGTGGACCACGCTGATTCCTCTCTTTCTAAATATAACGCACAAATGACCGCTCGTCTTGCGAACGGCCCATATTTGTCATATAAATGTCTGTTACCGGAACTTACTTGTTCTCACAGCTCTGGTTGCCAACCGTGCAGCTTGTCTTACATGCAGACTGGCAAGAGGTCTGGCATTCGCCGCAGCCGCCTTTCTTCACTGTGTTCTGTAATTTTCTTGTATTTAATGTCTTTACATGTTTCATGATAAATGCTTCCTTTCTTATTTTGCGATTAGGGTTAGTATAACATACTTTTCTTCATATGCAAAGCATTTTTTTCTTGCCCCTCCTCTGCTTCTTTGCTAAAATAACAGACAAACATACCAAAGAAAGAGGTGCGCACCATGGCACGCGACCCGGAAATTGTTTCCAAGAATATGAAAAAAATCCGCAGCAAAGATACCTCCATTGAACTGCAGCTGCGCAAAGCCTTATGGCACAAGGGCTACCGCTACCGCAAAAATTACAGGGCGCTCCCCGGTTCTCCCGATATTGTGCTGACAAAATATAAAATCGCCATCTTCTGCGACAGCGAATTTTTCCATGGGAAAGATTGGGAAGTGCTCAAAGTACGCCTGGAAACAGGGCATAATCCAGAATACTGGATAAAAAAAATAGAACGCAACCGCAGCCGGGACTGGGAAAATGACAAAAAACTCCTATGCCTCGGCTATACGGTCATTCATTTCTGGGGGCGGGATATACTAAAGCGCACGGACGAATGTATTCAGGTGATTGAAGAAGCCATCTGGGACGACAAGTTAACTTCCCTGCCTGGCGATGACTTCCTCTGACCGCCCTGCTATGCCGTAATTCAGCATGTCAATTTGCTAATCCAACTTCCTATCCGGTTTGCCAGACATTCTCCGATTGTCTCACAGGCAGATATCCAATTCCACCGGGCAATGGTCTGAGCCCATGATATCCGTATGGATTTTAGCGTCCGTCAGCTTGTCCTGCAAATCCTCAGAGACCACAAAATAATCTATGCGCCATCCGGCATTTTTCTCCCTCGCCTTAAAACGGTAAGACCACCAGGAATAGATCTGCTCTGCATCCGGATAAAAATAACGGAACGTGTCAATATACCCATGCTTTAATATTACGGAAAATTTCTCCCGCTCCTCGTCGGTGAAGCCGGCATTTTTCCGATTGGTTTTCGGATTCTTCAAATCAATTTCCTCATGCGCCACGTTGAGGTCGCCGCAGAAAATTACTGATTTCTGCTCTTTCAATCCATCTAAATACGATAGAAACGCGTCCTCCCACTCCATGCGGTAGGGAAGCCTGGCAAGTTCATTCTGGGAATTGGGCGTGTAGCATGTGACAAGGTAATAGCTGTCATACTCCAGCGTAATCACCCGCCCCTCCCCATCATGCTCTTCCACGCCGATTCCGTAAGCAACCGACAATGGTTCGTGCTTCGTGAAAATAGCTGTGCCGGAATAGCCCTTCTTCTTTGCATAATTCCAATAATCATGGTATCCCTGCGGCAATTCCAGAGAAATCTGGCCTTCCTGCAGCTTTGTCTCCTGTACGCAGAAGAAATCTGCATCCGCTTCCTGAAAAAAATCAAGAAAGCCTTTCTGCACGCAGGCGCGCAGACCGTTTACATTCCATGAGATTAATTTCATTTTATAAGCGCTCCTTTGCAAATTCACACCTTGATTTATTTGGTTACTTAGCTGCTACTCTTTGATTTTGTCAATATCGGTGAGATTGACACCTGCTATGTTGAGTATTGCTTTTAAAGATAAATAGTCATCCTTTAAACTCTCATATGTCCTTGTTGCATTTTCTTCTTTTGCTATCAACATATGCTTCTGTACTTTCTGAAATTGTTCTATTGCATCCTTTGCTACTTCAAGAGTACTTGGCATACAATCACCTGCTTTCTATAGCCTGTTTATAGGGTAGTTTCATTATACCAATAAGCAAAAAGTCCATAACTGGCTGATAGTATTACCAATTATGGACTTTTGACAATGTCCAAATATTCTGATTGCCTGCTTCCCGGAACCCTAATCTTGCTGGGCTTCTGCATAGCGGAAGAGGGATTTGAACCCCCGACACCACGGGTATGAACCGTGTGCTCTCGCCAACTGAGCTATTCCGCCAAAACACTAAATATTTAGGAACAAAGTGGGCAAACCCACCTCAACTCCTCTAACCCTTCACTTATGAGGGCGCTGGACATCCAGTGGATGTCCGTTCAGCGCGGACCGAAGCGAAGCATAGACTTTGCACACTTTGCTGCGCCGAGTGCAGTCGCTTTAGCGACTAATACCTCTTGCACGAGTGCGCATATTATTTTTATCTTATAAAAAGATACTTTCACGCTTTAGCGTGACAAGGTCATTCTTAATAAGATTAAAAAATGGGACCTACAGGGCTCGAACCTGTGACCCTCTGCTTGTAAGGCAGATGCT